>CAMYVQ010000023.1 GCA_947302435.1 uncultured Prevotella sp.
TTGTGCGAAATAGCGGCCCTGAAGAAAAAGAAAAAGGGGCATAACTATTTTCCTTCATCTGTTCGTGACTTTGTAAATGGCTCATGTCAGAACAAGAACAGAATCTATGTCATCGTAGTCAATCAGCAATTGCTCCAAAAAGGAAAACTCCTTGATAAAAAAGACTACGACATAGCAGTACAGGGTTTTGTTCGTCCCTTGGATGCTATCAAGGCTACACATCCCATTGTGATTATTGATGAGCCTCACCGTTTTGAGCGTAGCAATACTACTTATAAAAGAATCCTCAGTGAGATAGCTCCTCAGTGTATTATCCGCTTTGGTGCTACATTCCCACAGATTACAGAGGGCAAGGGTAAACAAAAAGAAACGCATAAAGACTATCTGAATCTTCTGTATAACCTGACAGCTTGTGACGCCTTCAATCAAAATCTGATTAAAGGTGTTGCCAAAGAGCATTTTAATCCAACAACTTCAGAAAATGAGAAAGTAAAGATTGTCAGTATAGACGGGAAAGAAAGTGTCACTATGCACTTCACTAAAAAGGATCACAGCCAACGTTTCGTACTGCATAAGGATGAATCGCTTGGTATCATGAGTGAACACCTTTCTGGTATTACGGTGAGTGGCATCAGTAGTTCAGAAGTGGAGTTGTCGAACGGGCAGACAAAACATGTGGGTGACGAGTTTACAGCCGACATCTATTCCACTTCCTATCAGGAGAATATGGTCAGAATGGCTATTCAGCGCCATTTCGAAACAGAGCGTAGCATGTTCCATCGCGAAAGCAAAATCAAGACTTTGGCATTGTTCTTCATTGACAACATCCTATCATTCAGAGGAGACGAACAAGGAAATGGTGCCTGGCTGCGTGACATCTTCGACAAGTGGTTGGAATATCAGATAAAAGAAGAACTGAGAAATGAAAACAACTCCGAAGAATACACTGATTTCCTGAATGCAAGCCTGCAAAATATTGCTGGTTGCAGGGCTGGCTACTTTGCAAAGGACAATAATGATAGTGACGAAGCGATTGCTGAAGAAGTAGATGATATTCTGAGGAATAAGAAAAAGCTTCTTTCGTTCAAGGACGAAAACGGAAATTGGAATGTACGTCGTTTTCTGTTCTCTAAGTGGACACTGAAAGAAGGATGGGATAATCCTAATGTGTTTACTATAGCGAAATTGCGTTCAAGTGGTAGTGAAATCAGTAAATTACAGGAAGTTGGACGAGGTTTGCGATTGCCTGTTGATGAATATGGCAACAGGACAAGCAGCAATGACTTCATGCTGAACTACATCGTTGACTTTACGGAAAAAGATTTTGCTGACAAACTTGTTCGTGAGATTAACGGTGACGTGTATAGGAAAACGCCTGAGCATCTCTATTTCACCATTGAAGAACTGCAACGAGTGGCCAATCATCGCGGCATGGCCAACTACATGGTGCTGATGATGGAACTTTACAATAAAGGATATGCCGACATGACTGATCAGGGACTCATGATACATGATGAAAGAATTATGGAGTTCAAGAACGAGTACCCGGAGTTTGATGTAGACAGTCTGAATCTGAACCGAGTCATTGACCGTAATGCGAAAGGCAATCGCTTAATGGTGAAGATTCGAAAGCCCAACTACCAGAAGATAGAAGCTTTATGGAAGGAGATTAACAAGAAATATCTGATGTTCTATCAGAAGGATATTGACAAAGAAATAGAGAAAGCCCTACCGTCTATATTGGAAGAAGGAGTATTCTCAAAGATGTCTGTTTCGTCGGAGCGCTCAGAGATTCAAGTAGATCAAAATGGAGCTACTGTAGTTAGCGAGGCAAACGTAACTTATATGTTATATGGTAGGGATATGCCTTATCATGAGTTCCTTAAACGGGCAAACAAAGGTACTGCTATCCCTATTGAAATGATACATAAAGCCATCTGCGAATATGCCAAGAGTCATAAAGGTTTTAAAAACAACCTTATCAACGACTTGACTTTGTCACACTTCATTGGGCGATTCCGTGATTGGAAAATCAAACATCTTGGAGGGTGTATATCATATAAGCAGGCGAACTATCGCGCAAAGACAACAGCCTTGACGAATGCTGATGGTAGCGTAAGGGACGAAGTCGTTATGGGTAGAATTGGCAAGAAAACGGACAATTCACAAACACCTGCGGAATACCTTTATGAGCCAATTGCTTTCGATTCTCCATTGGAAAGAACCAATATCTTAGACAAGATAGATGTGGCAGAATTGATAGTATATGGTAAGATTCCCAATAGCAGTATTCGTATCCCAACAATAACTGATGAAACATATTCGCCAGACTTCATGTATGTGGTCAAAAAGAAAGATGGCACCATGCAGATGAATGTCGTTATTGAAACCAAAGACGTTCATCAAGAAACTGATTTGCGCCCCAAAGAGAGTGCAAAGATTGATTGTGCGAAGTTGTTTTTTGAACAAATCTCAAAGGATAATCCCTCACTTCCTGTCAAATTTGAAAGACAGATTAATAGGCAAGGGATGAATGAAATTATTGACAGGCTAATAAATAGAGAATGAACACTATTGGGAATCATGGGGGACGGTTCTTTATGCTCATTCCGGAATAATTGATTAACTTTCTTTGTAAAACAAAGCGACCTTAGGGTCGAGCGGTAAAAGAAATATGAAAGAGAATTCATTATACGACAAGAAATCGCTGAAAACAGTGGTCGGCAAGACCGCTAATTTTACAGAGCTAGCAAAAGACTGTGTGGCATTCAGTAATGCTCAGGGTGGTGTCATAGACATTGGTATCGAAGACGGCGATACGTTGCCGCCTGCATCACAACGCGTGCCAGAAGACCTGCCAACAATAATTGTGAATAAAATCTGCGGGATGACTCATGCCGTTATCACTACGACAGAAAAAACGACTGCAGCGAACGGAGGAGAGTTCGTAAAGCTCTTCATTCATTGGAATCCCAATGCTATTGCTGTGACTTCATCAGGAAAGATTTATGTGCGCATTGGTGACCAAAGCGTTCCTGTCGGCCCAGATGATGTGGCACGCATAGCCGCAGACAAGGGATGTATTAGTTGGGAAGACATCGTAACAAACTTTTCGTGGAAAGATGCGGACGAAGAAGAATTGAGGAAATTTTTGGAAATGATAAGGGCATCTGACCGAGTGAGCGACTTTGTAAAGCAGAAGGACACAAAGGAACTGTTGGATTACTATTACATGACGGACGATGAATCTGACTACATGACGCAGTTGGGGGTGTTGTTTATTGGCAAACAGACACAACGGGGAAGAATCATGAATGCACCTGTGGTGCAATGCATCAAATATGACCATTATGGGGAGAAGGTGAATAAGTGGCTATGGGATGACTTCTCGAAAAGTCCTTACGAAATCATTGACGAGATATGGAAGATTATACCCGAATGGAGGGAGAGCACGGAAATAAGCGATGGAATGTTCCGTCGTAATATTCCAGCCTACCCAGAGAGCGTCATAAGAGAGCTTGTAGGGAACTCGCTGGTACATCGTCCGTACACTATTCGTGGCGACATCTTCTTGAATATCCATCCTGACTATATAGAAATTGTAAATCCTGGTTTGCTGCCAATAGGTGTGACAGCAGACAACATTCTCCATGTGACCAAGAAACGGAACGAGCACATGGCTGCAATATTCTATGCTCTCCATCTGATGGAACGCGAAGGCTCTGGCTATGACATGATGTATGAGAAACTACTTGCTAACGGCAAGTCTGTTCCTTTGGTAGAGGAAGGGGATGACTATGTGAAGGTTCGTGTAGAAAGACGTGTGATTAGTCAAGAGGTTATCAAAATAATGCAATTTGCTGACCAAAGTCAGGAACTTAAACAGAAGCAACTCATTTGTCTTGGTCTAATAGCCATGCATGAGAGTCTTACGGCCTCCCAACTGATATTACTTCTTCACTTGAAAGATGCTGATGCGTTGCGTCCTTGGCTAAGGCCTTTGGTGGACAAGGGTTTTGTAATAGCCACGAGCGACAAGTCTAAGGCCAAAGAATACAGGGTAAAGACAAATATACTGCGTGACAGCAACTACAAAGGGACTACTTCATTAAAACGGATTGAGAGTTACAGATTACGTGAACTGGTTATGGAAGATTTGAGAATCTACCAGCCCTGTTCTATTTCCGATATTCATGAAAGAATAGGCAAAGAGATACCACTGCGTAAACTCCAGTTCCAAATAAAGCAACTATTGGTTGAGGGCAGGATATTATCTGAGGGGCAGAAGCGCTGGACTAAATATCGTATAAAAACATAAAATGTGCGTCGAAATGGGCAAACTGTTTTTAGAAAATGTTTTTATAGGACAGCTACTACTAATGGAGACACCCTTTATCACAGGGGCTTTGCATAAAAACACACAAAAGCGCCGAAATGGACAAAATGTTTTTAGAGGGTGTTTTTACTTAGGGTCGAGCGGCAATAAAAACATCATCGAAATGGAATCACTTTACAAAGTCGTCGAGTTTGTAACACAAAGTCGTCGACTTTGTTCGACAAACTCGACGACTTTGTAAAATGGACAAAAAGGAATGGTTTTGCGAAGCCTGTTCGGTGGCAAAACGATGCCTATGCAAAGAAGATCATTCGCTGCACCCAGTAGCAGCCAATGCCTGCCAGATAGCCTGCGAAGGCAATCCATGTGATATTCTTCATGTACCAGCCGAAGGTGATCTTCTCCAAGCCCATGACCACCACACCGGCGGCAGAGCCAATGATCAGCATCGAACCGCCCACACCGGCACAGTAGGCCAGCAACTGCCAGAAGATGCCGTCGATGGCCATTGCCGTTTCGGGCACCACAGGATACATACCCATGCATCCTGCCACTAAAGGCACATTATCGACAATCGACGACAGCATGCCGATGATGCCGTTGATCAGGTAGTAGTTGCCGTCGAAAACGGTGTTCAGTCCGTCGCCCAACATGGTGAGCACGCCAATGGTCTCTAAACAGGCCACGGCCATCAGAATGCCAAGGAAGAAGAGGATGGTCGGCATGTCGATACGGGTGAGCATGGCCGAAACGCGCTTCTGCATGGCACCTTTCTCCTCCACGCCCTTCAGCGTGGCATAGAAAATCTCGGTCACAGTCCAGAGCACGCCCAGCACCAAGAGGATGCCTACGAACGGCGGCAGATGAGTGATGGTCTTGAAGATGGGCACGAAGATCAGACCGCCTACGCCAAGGAAGAAGATGGCCTTGCGCTGTCCTGTTGTCAGGTCGCTTGCCGACACGCTCTGAGCCTGTTCGGCGGTGAACGAAAGTGTTCCCTTCAACTTCAAGGAGAGGATATAGGCCGGGATAACCATCGAAACGACCGAAGGCAAGAACACCTCCATGATGACACCGATAGCGGTAATCACGCCCTTGTTCCACAGCATGATGGTGGTGACATCGCCGATAGGAGAGAAAGCGCCACCCGAATTGGCAGCAATGATGACGAGTGAAGCGTAGATGATACGATCCTGCTTGTCGCTGACCAGCTTTCGGAGAATCATGATCATCACGATAGAGGTTGTCAGGTTGTCGAGGATGGCCGAGAGGATGAACGTCATCCAGGCAATACGCCAGAGAAGTGCTTTCTTGCTCTTCGTCTGGAGCGTGTCGCGCACGAAGTTGAAGCCACCGTTTTGGTCAATCAGCTCGACAATGGTCATGGCACCCATGAGGAAGAACAGCGTGGTCGACGTGCTGCCCAAGTGCCGTTCAATCTCCTGACTCACCACCAAGGCTTTCATCTCGCCAATGGCCTCGGCCAGATACTGAGCCGGATCGATCATGAAGAGGGTCCAGCAGGCTACAAACATCAACAGGGCAATGGCCGCCTTGTTGATTTCTGTCACACTCTCCAAGGCGATACAGAGATAGCCTATCACGAAGACGGTGACGATAAAAATAGTAAGCGTTGTCATTTTTAGTTATTTTTTAGGTTACATTTTTGCTTCAATCTCTCTGCTGCTGATTCCCAATGCAGCCATCAGTGAGTAGCCGAGGATTTCCTGACGGAAATTTCCGCCTTGGTGCGGCTCCATGCTGAAGAGGGTGATGCGCTTCTCCTCGTCGTCCACACGGCGCAGCTTGTTGCGCACTTGGTCGTAAAGGCTGTCGGCACACACAATCATGATGCGTTTCACCTCCTTCTGTGCGCTGGCCAGCTCGATTGTTTCGAGGAAGAAGTCATCCTTCGTGGTCAGTGGCTCCACAGGCAGTACACTCAGGGTGAACTCGCCTAAATGATCGCGGAAGGCCTTTCCGTTGATCTCTTTGGAGAAATCGGAGGGGACGAAGTTTTGAAGGGCATTGTGGCTCTTCTCATGGATGAATGCCACGAGGGTTTCCTGTTCGTCCTCGCCCTGCGGCCTTTCGCGCATTCCGCCATCCAGTGCCACACAGTCAATCCACCGGGCTAAATCAGCGGGCGGAATGCGCCGTCCCAGCATGCGCTCAAAGTTCACAATCAGGTCGAAAGCCACCTTGTCTATATACTCTGCATCGACCAGAATAATGTTTTCACTCCACTTGGTCTCATTCATGCTTGCAAAGATACAATTTATTTTCTCCACAACATCAAATTAAAGTTGGTTTAACCAACAAATTGATATAAATCAACCTAAAAATCATAAATTAGGGACAAAAAATCAAATAATGTGCATTCGTCCTTGAAAATAGGTCTATCTTTGCACCACCTAAAAATAAAAACAATTACAACAATGAAAAGTATATTGGAAGGACGCCCCGCCCTGAAGGCTGAGATAGAGAAGACTGCCGAAGTGGCAGGCTATCTGTGGCAGAACGGATGGGCAGAGCGGAACGGCGGCAATATCACGGTCAACATCACTGAGTATGTGGACAATGCGATCCGCCAGATGCCTGCTATCAGCGAGGTGAAGCAGATTGGCGTAACGCTCCCTGCCCTGAAAGGCTGCTACTTCTATTGCAAAGGTACGGGCAAGCGCATGCGCGACCTGGCCCGATGGCCGATGGAGAACGGCAGCGTAATACGCATTCTGGACGACTGCGCCAGCTATGTGATGATTGCCGACAATCCCGTGATGCCGACCTCTGAGCTGCCCAGTCACCTCACGGTACACGCCCGACAGATAGAGACAGGCTCTGGCTACAAGGCCACGGTGCATACACACCCCATCGAACTGGTGGCCATGAGCCACAAGCGTGAGTTCCTCGGCAAAGACGTGCTGACCAGAATCCTCTGGTCGATGATTCCTGAGACGAAGGCATTCTGCCCATTAGGTCTGGGCATCGTTCCCTACACACTGCCTGGCTCGAACGAACTGGCCGATGCCACGCTGAAGGAACTGGAAGAATACGATGTGGTGATGTGGGAGAAGCATGGTGTCTTTGCCAAGGGCAAGGACGTGATGGATGCCTTCGACCAGATAGATGTGCTCTCGAAGAGTGCCAAGATTTACATCAATGCCCGTTGCATGGGCTTCGAGCCAGAGGGCATGAGCGACGAACAAATGAAGGAGATGACACGTGCCTTCAACCTACCCCGTTAACAACTACACACAATATTAACGAAAAAAACAACTACTGAATACATATATAAAAAATCATTATTACTTACTATTTAGCAAAGAAGTCCTGTCGCTGTGAAGCGCCGGGACTTTTCTTTGTTATTTTACCCAGATGGTCTGGTCGCAATACTCTGTGACAGCCTGACGGTGGGTGACGAAGATGACGGTCTTCTGCTGGCCGCGAAGAATATTGTCGAGCAGCTCGCGCTCAGTGGCTGCATCAAGGGCGCTGGTAGCCTCGTCGAGCAGAATGACACTTCCCGGACGGAGCATGGCACGGGCGATGGAAATGCGCTGTGCCTGACCTTCCGACAGTCCCCCACCCCGCTCGGCAAAGACGGTGTCGAGCCCGTTAGGCAGTTCGTCGACAAAATGGGCGCAGGCTGTATGCAAAGCCTCCAACATCTGCTCGTCGGTGGCATCGGGAGCACCAATACGGAGATTGTCGCGCAACGTGCCACTGAGCAGCGTATTGCCCTGAGGCACATAGACAAAGTTGCAGCGGTGAAGTGGCGACAACGGGTAAGCGACCGGTCCGCCCTGACGGGTCTGGGCATAGATTTCGATGCTTCCCTCCTGTGGCTTGACCAAGCTCAACAACAATCGCACAAGTGTCGTCTTGCCCGATCCCGTCTCGCCCAAAATCGCCGTACACGTTCCCGGACGGAAGTCATAATTGGCATGCTGTATGGTGGGCAACTGATTGGTCGTGTAACGATAGCCGACATTGCGGAACCTCACTCCACAGGGCGAAGGCAGCATGACGGCCTGTCCCTGCTCTTCCTCGGGAATCTCTTCGAGTTCCATGAGTCGCTCAGCCGAGGTGAATACACCGACAAAGGCCGGTGCCAACTTCGTCAGGTCGCGAGCCGGCCCCTGTATGCGATAGACTAACTGCAAGAAGGCCGTCATGGCACCAAAGGTGATCGTTCCGTCGCTGAGCCGTACCAGTCCCCAAAGGAAGGCAATAAGATAGCCCAAAGAAAAGCCCGTGTTCAGCAACAGATTGGAAGTCACCGAAAAGGCCGTGCGCTTCTTCACCCGTTCACGAAGTTCCGACTGCGTCCCTTCCAGACGGTCAAGCATCTGGTCGTCGGCTTCCATGGTCTTAATGAGCATCCGGTGCTGCATGGTCTCCGTGAGCAGGCTCTGCACAAAACTGTCGCTCTCGCGCACCTTGCGGCTCAGTTGTCGCATCTTGTGTACATAGAAACGGCTGCCGAGGATAAAAATGGGCAGGATGCCCACCGTGATGAGTGCCAGCCAGGCATCCATCTGCAACAGATAGAAGAAGGCGCCGATGAACATAGCAATGGTAGACAGTGTCGAAGGAAGGGTCTCGGTCAGGAAGTTCACCACATGGTTGACATCCGTCTCCAAACGGTTGATGACATCGCCAGAGTGCATGGCCTCGCGTCCGCGCCACTCTGAACGCAACAACCGTGCGAGCATCAGCTGCTGCATGCGGTTACGGGCTTTGACACCTAAGATATTCTTGATCCACACGCGGGAAATGCCAATGCCAAAGTCGCAGAGAGTAATCAAGGCCATGATGCCTACCGCCCCATAAAGTTGTCCCCGCGTGACACCGCCCTCGCCCGGCAAAAGTCCGACACTGCCTGCCGCCAAGTCGATAGCCCGCTTCATCGCCCAAACCATGGCCAGACTAAAGCCTACGCCAAGCAGACCGATCGTGGCATTGAGTGTGGCCTGCAATCGGTTGCCTTGCCATACCTTCCACAGCCACCGTGCTATCTGCAAGGCGGAATACCTCTCGTCGGCTGTCTTGAAAAAAGAACGGATATTCATTCTCAACCTTCAACTAAAGTCTCTCAACCCCCAACAAATTCACCTCACATCCGCTCCCCACATCATTTTCTCGCGGAGTGTGGAGAAATAGCTGTTACCGCTGCGCTTCACCACTTTCAACATATAGGGGGCACGCGAAAGGCGGAGGGTCGTTCCCTCGGGCAGCTTGCCGCTTCGTCCATCGATGGCCACAAGGAAAGTGTGACTGCGACTGGTCACCGTGAGTTCTATCTGCGCCGTGTCGGGCAGCACGATAGGACGCACATTGAGCGAATGGGGAGCCACTGCCGTCATCAGCAGCACGCCCGTGCGGGGCACGATGATGGGGCCTCCGTTGGAAAGCGAATAAGCCGTAGAACCTGTAGGGGTCGACACAATCAGACCGTCGGCCTGATAGGTGGTCAGGTATTCGCCATTGATAGAGGCACGGATAGAGATCATCGAGGCTGAATCGCGCTTCAGGATAGCCACATCGTTGAGCGCACACTCATAGCCTTCGATAGGCTCGCCATTGGTCTCGACATGAATAAGCACGCGGTCTTCTATCGAGTAGTCGCCCCGATAAAGGCCGTCGACCATCGATTCTATGTCGGCTGCATTGACATCGGCCAGAAAACCCAGACGCCCCATGTTGACTCCCACGATGGGAATCTGCTTGTTACGCACCCGACTGGCCGTCTTCAGCAATGTACCGTCGCCCCCCATCGACACGGCGAAATCGGCTTCAAAGCCACAGCCAATGAAGGTCTGGGCCTCATCAAGCTCAACGAGTTCGCTGCAACGCAAAAAGTCGTAGTATTCCTCATCAATAAGGATTTGGGCATCATGCTTACGCAGGCAACCAACCAGTTGTTTGATAGCCAACGACTTGTGACGTTGATACACATTGCCGAAAAGAGCGAAGCGAAGGGGTTTTGTTGACATTGCGCAATAACTTTATATCAATTTGACTGCGAAATCACCCGATGAGTTGCGGTAGGAAACAGCTGATGACCAACACCACGATGCCACAAATGAGCACGGCGATGGTCTTCTGCGAACAGCCTTTCCACTCCTTGAGGATGATACCCCAGACGTTGGAGAAGACCACATTGAGTGCCATCAGGATGCAGAAAGCCAGAGTGGTGAGCGTGGGACTCTCGGTAAGGAAGCCCTTGCCCAACGACAAGCCGAAGAACTGCGAATACCACAAGGCACCGGCCAACAGGCAGAAGAGCAGGTTGTTGCCCCAAACAGCGGTCTTCTTGTAATCGCCCCAT
Organism: uncultured Prevotella sp.; assembly: GCA_947302435.1. Lineage (GTDB taxonomy): Bacteria > Bacteroidota > Bacteroidia > Bacteroidales > Bacteroidaceae > Prevotella. The sequence goes on from CAMYVQ010000023.1 coordinate 10,671, forward strand.
GTGCCATTGACTTGATTCTGATAGAAGCAATAGACCATATTGGTCAGGAAGCCGCCGAAGGTGACGAGCAACGTGGCGGGCAGCGTGCGGAACATCGGGTCGGTGAGTTCACCGAAGTTGATATCTTTGCCAAACTCCAGACCCACATTGAAACAGCCGCTCATGAACCCGGCCAACAGCGCAATGGCCAAGCCTTTCGGGAAATTGAAGTCCTTCACGGCCTCTTTCTTCTCCTCTTCCGACAGGGCTGCCGACTTCATGCCACCAGCCACACCAATGATGGCAATGCCAAGCAACGTCACCACGACACCGAGAATCACGGCGAAGGTCAGCGAATCAAGTGCATTCAGTTCGGGGAAGAAGATGTTGAGCAGCACAGGACCCATGATGGTGCCCAGTCCGGCACAGGTGCCAAGGGCTATCGACTGTCCTAATGCCACGCCGAGATAACGCATCGACAAGCCAAACGTCAGGCCGCCGACTCCCCAGAGCACACCGAAGAGGATGGTCATCCACACATTGAACGAAGGAGCCTGAGCAAACAGGCCGAATAGCGACTGTCCTTCGGGTACGGCTAACAGCGCGCCGAGGAACGGGAGAAGGAGCCAGGCGAACACGCCCTGCACAATCCAGTAACTCTCCCACGACCAGTCCTTGATCTTGTTAATAGGCACATAGCACGACGACTGACAGAACGCGCCGACAGCAATGACTAAAAGTCCAATAATAATCTCCATGTTTTAGTAATTGTTTTTTAAGTTGATGACACTTTGGTCTAATTTGGATGATGAGTGGAGCGGAATCAGAAGATTCTTGAGGTCTCCTTCAGCCCCTCCACTTCTTTCAGGCTGTCCATGATCTGCTGCAGGTCTTCGCGGTCGTGGACACGCAGGTCGATAGTTCCGTCGAAGATGCCGTCTTCGGTGGTGAACATGATTTTGCGGATGTCTACCGAGAGCTGATTGGAGATGACGCGCGTCACCTCGTTCACCAATCCGCGACGGTCGATGCCTCCCAAACGGATGGTGGCATCGAAGAACATGGACTTGCGCATTTCCCACTTCGCATCCAGGATGCGATTGCCATAGCTGGTCTTCAGCTGATTGGCCACGGGACAGGCACGCTTGTGAATCACAATGTGGTTCTTGTTGTCGATATAGCCCAATACATCGTCGCCCGGAATGGCATGACAACAGGTGGGGAAGATGTACTGGTGGATGTTCTCGGGGGTGATGAAGATGGGCTTCTTGCGGTTGAACTTCTCGGGAACAACGAATATTTCAGGCTTTTCGGCCTCTTCCTTCTTCGACTTCACGAAGGGCACGTATTTGCGCCAGCCGCTTGTGCCCGACTTCTTGCCCGTCAGTTCTTCGAGGTCCTTCTCGCCCAAGAGAATGACTTTCTCACCAAGAGCCTGATAAAAATCTTCGCGGTTGTGCATGTCGTGGAAAGTAATCAGCTGACTGATGATGGCCAGCGAGGGTTCCAGTCCGTTTTTCTTCAGCCATTCCTCCAAAATGGCCTCACCGCTTTTCTGCACGTCGCGGTTGTCGCGTCGCAGAATCGACTGTATCTTGGCCTTGGCCTTGGCAGTGGAAACGAAGTTAATCCATGCAGGCGACACATGCTGGGACCTTGAAGTCAGAATCTCCACCTGGTCGCCGCTCTGCAACTTGTGGCTCAGAGGTACCAGCTTGTGGTTTACCTTGGCCCCGATGCAGTGGGAGCCTAAGAAGGTATGGATGGAGAAGGCAAAATCGAGTGCCGTACAATCAGCCGGCATGGTTTTGATCTCGCCCTTCGGTGTGAAGATGAAAATCTCGTTGGCAAAAAGGTTCAGCTTAATGGCATCGAGGAAGTCCATGGCATCGGGCTGCGGATCGTCCAGAATCTCCTTGATGGTGTGCAACCATTCGTTCAGCTCGTTCTCGTCCTCAGTATATTCGTCGTCTCCCTTGCCCTCCTTGTATTTCCAGTGGGCTGCCAAACCCTGCTCGGCAATCTCGTCCATTCGGTCGGAGCGTATTTGCACTTCAATCCAGTGGCCCTGCTTCGACATCAGCGTGACGTGGAGCGCTTGGTAGCCATTCGACTTCGGATGGCTCACCCAGTCGCGCAAACGGTCGGGGTGGCTTCTGTAGAGCTGGGTCAGCTCGACGTAGATGTTGAAGCACTCCTTAGACTCTGTCTTGCGGCTGGTGGGAGTAAAGATGATGCGGACGGCCAGAATGTCGTAGATCTCATCGAACGCCACGTTCTTGTTCTGCATCTTCGACCAGATGGAGTAAGGGGTCTTGATGCGCTCGCGAATCTCGTATTTCAGCCCCATGCGCTTCAGCATCTCTTCGATGGGGGCAGTGAACAGGTCGAACGACTGGTGGCGCGATATTTCTGTCTCAGCCAACTGGCGCTCGATGGCGGCATACTCTTCGGGATGTTCAAAACGGAAGCTCAGGTTCTCAAGCTCAGACTTAATCTTGTTGAGACCCAGGCGATAGGCCAAAGGGGCATAGAGGTACTGTGTCTCGCCGGCAATTTTGTACTGCTTGTTGGCTGGCTGCGATTCCAAAGTACGCATGTTGTGCAAGCGGTCGGCAATCTTGATGAGGATAACGCGGATGTCCTCGCTCATGGTGAGCAACAGTTTTTTGAAGTTCTCGGCCTGTGCCGAAGCCTGCTCGCCGAAGATGCCGCCACTGATCTTTGTCAGTCCATCGACAATCTGGGCGATTTTCGCACCGAACATGTTTGCAATGTCATCTACAGTGTACTCGGTGTCCTCGACAACGTCATGGAGCAGAGCCGCGCAAATGCTTGTAGACCCCAGTCCTATCTCCGAGCACACAATCTGTGCCACGGCGATGGGGTGCATGATATATGGTTCGCCAGACAGGCGGCGGACTCCCTTGTGGGCCTGTTTGGCAAAGTTGAATGCCTTGGTGATTAGGTCGGTCTTCTTACGGTGGCGCGAATTCAGATAGCTGTCGAGCAGCTTCTGAAATGCGTCGTTGATCATTTTCTCGTCGGCGGCTTCCCGCAATTTCATTTCCTCATCCATAGTGTTTCCTCCTTATAATTCCTCCTTATATATAATAATAGTAGGAGTTTTTCCCTCCAAAACTATCAGATTGCTCAAAAAATCATTTCACCTTCAGTTTCTGTCCGGCGCGGATATTGTTACCCTTGATGCCGTTCATCTTGCGCAGACGCGATACACTGACACCATTGCGCTTGGCGATGGCACTGAGGGTGTCGCCCTTGCGCACTGTGACCGTGCCTGCCTTTCTACCACTGCTACGCGAAACGCGCCCCTTGGTGCGCTTTTTGCCACTGACGACCTTCACTTTGGTCACGTCGCGTTTGGGAAGCAGTTCGTTGATGTTATAGTTGTAGATGGAGTCTTGCAGATCAATGAAACGGGTGGCATCGGAGGGATGCATGCGGATGGGCGAGGGATGGGTGCTGCCAGGCACGATGTCGCGGCGATAGCTGGGATTTAGCGCCCTCAGCATGTCGATGTCGATGCCAAGCACACCGGCAATCTGACTCAGATGCACGTTGCGGTCGACCATAACAGTATCGGTCTTGGTTGGCAGTTCGCAACGCATCGGACAGATGTTGTGCTCGCAATAGTAGTTCATCACGTAGTTGGCCGCGATGAAGGCTGGCACATAGCCGCGCGTCTCCTTCGGCAGATAGGGGTATATTTCCCAATAGTCCTTCGTGGAGACAGGCTTACCATCGGGTGTCTTCTCCGTGCTGGCACGATGGATGGCTTTGCTTACATTGGCGGGACCGCAGTTGTAGGCGGCAATGACAAGGTTCCAGTCGCCGAAAATCTTATAGAGGTCGCTCAAGTAATGGGCGGCAGCGTAAGAGGCACGCACCGGGTCGCAACGCTCGTCGACGAGCGAGTTCACTTCCAACCCATAGTCCTTGGCCGTGGTCAGCATGAACTGCCAGAGACCTGTGGCCCCGGCTCGCGATACGGCTTTCGGATTCAGGGCCGACTCGATGATGGGCAGATATTTCAGTTCCAATGGCAGCTGGTTGGCATCAAGAGCCTCCTCGAACAGCGGCATGTAGAAATTGGAAGCACCCAGCATGAAACTGACGGAACGGCGCAGACGGCCCGTATAACGGTCGATGAATCCCTGCACCACATCGTTGTATGGCATCTCCATCACTGTGGGCATGCGGCGCAGACGATCGATATAGACTTCTTTCTCGTAAGTGGGGGTGCTGCCATTCATCTGACAGTCGTCCTCAGAGGTGAGGTAGGTCTTCGAGTGGTAGAGGTTGAGCAGACTGTCTATGTTCTGCATCATGGTCTCGGGAAAGTCGAATTCATCTTCGTTGCCCTGCTCGTCGATGACGACAATCTCCATGTCGTCCTGCTCGGTAGTGATCTGTGCTTGGGCTGCAGTGGTGAAGAAGAATGCCTGAAGTAGCAGAAGTCCACCTGCCAGGATTCTGTGTCTGCCATTATGGGTCGTTTTTGTTTCTTTCATTCTGTTTTTTCTGTTTAAAAGTTCAGACTACAGTTCACGCCAATCGACGTGGCGTAAAGAGGATTGCGCGAAGGGCCGGAACCCATCACAGAAGGGCGCACCTTCATCGTGAGGTCTTTAGAGATATCGAACTCGGAGAGTTCTGCATCGACGTATGCGTCAATCACCGAGAGGGCATACACACCCACCATGACAAAGAAGCTCATGTCGCGCCAGCGGCGATAGCGGTCCTTGCGGCTCTTGAAAATCTGCTTGTAGCGCTCAATGTTCGTATCGTCGATAGTTCGGCCCAGATGGAGGAACTTGTTGTAGCTGGCCGTGTTTGGGTCGTCGTCCATAATGTCGAGATAGGCCTGCTGGTAATCGTTGTACATCATGCTGTTCCACGTCATGGCATAGATACAACCCATGAAACCGCCATAGACGAGGGGCAGTTTCCAGTATTTGCGGTTGTAGATCTGGCCACCGCCGGGAATCACCAATGCCAACCAAAGGGCGCGCTGCGGATTGGGCTTCCACGTGTTCCAGTTGCGTGGCTGGTGCTTCTTTTTGGGGATTGTAGCCATGTCGTCGTCCATGAACGAGGGAATCGGCAACGACTGAATGGCAGAGTCGGCAGCCTGGACGAGGGTGTCTGTCTGAAGGGCACTGTACATCGAGTCGACGACCGCCACGATAGAATCGCTGGCCTGTGCCACCATTTTCACCCGTGTTGTGTCGATGACCACAGTCTGGGCTGTTGCCGTAGGCAGAAGAAACGAAGCCTGAAGTATGAAGAACGCGGCACAGACCAGCCATCTGCGCGTTCTTATATACCTTTTTATATATAGGGCAAGTTTCATCCTCTTCTGTCTTTGTTTCGGTTTACTGATTGGCTTGGCCGATGATGCTCATGATATGCTCCAGCTCGCTCTGGTTGGCAAAGGGGATGCTGATCTTGCCCTTGCCAGTGGGCGAACAAGTCAGTTGGACTTTCGACTGGAACAGGTTAGTGAGCCGCTTCTTCAGCTCTTGGTATTCCTGAGGCAACTGTGCCTTCGAGGCAATCTTCTTGTGGGCAGACTGCACGTCCTCGCCACTCTTCAGCATCTGCACCATCTCCTCCACCTTGCGCACGGAATACTGGTTCTTCTGCACCTCTCTGAAAAGCTTCAGCTGCATGGATGGAGAGTCGAGTGCCAAGAGCGCACGGGCATGTCCCATGTCGATCTCGTGGTTCTTCAGGGCCATCTGTATCTGTGCAGGGAGTTTCAGCAGTCGCATGTAGTTGGTCACAGCGGTACGGCTCTTGCCCACACGCTCGGAGATGCGTTCCTGTGTCATGCCGGTTGTCTCGGCCAAATGCTCGTATGCCAGAGCTATTTCGATGGCGTTCAGATCCTCGCGCTGGATGTTCTCCACCAAGGCGAGTTCCATCACGTTCTCGTCCTCCACGGTACGGATATAGGCTGGGATGGTGGACAGCCCAGCCATCTGCGAGGCGCGCCAACGGCGCTCGCCGGCAATGATCTGATAGCGTTCGGGAGCCACTTGGCGCAAGGTGATGGGGGCGATAATGCCCATCATCTGGATGCTGGCAGCCAGCTCTTTCATGGCTGTCTCGTCAAACTCGCGACGGGGCTGGTCGGGGTTCGGTTCAATCTGTGCAATAGGAATTTCATTCAGATTCGACGAGCCTTGTGTCTTCACGTCGCTGGTGTCGATGAGGGCATCGAGGCCGCGACCACTTCCGATGTCATCGAGGCCGCGACCCAGCACAGTCGACCCTTTCGCATATTTCTTATGTACTGCCATTGTCTTAATTCTTGTTTATAATTTCCTTTGCCAGTGCCAGGTGGTTCTTCGAGCCTGTCGAGTCGGCATCGTAGAGGATAACGGGCAAACCGTGGGAAGGACTTTCCGAGAGCTTCACATTGCGCTGGATAACCGTCTTGAATACCAACTCCTGGAAGTGGCGCTTCACCTCGTCGTAGATCTGGTTGGCCAGACGCAGACGGGAGTCGTACATTGTCAGCAGGAATCCCTCAATCTCAAGGCGGGGGTTCAGCTTCGACTTGATGATCTTGATGGTGTTCAAGAGCTTGGAGATGCCTTCCAAGGCAAAGTACTCGCACTGCACGGGGATGATGACAGAGTCGGCTGCCGTGAGGGCGTTCACCGTGATAAGCCCCAGTGAGGGTGAGCAGTCGATCAGTATATAGTCGTATTCTGAGCGGATAGGGTCAAGGAGTTGCTTGATGACCTTCTCACGGTTGTTGAGATTCAGCATCTCAATTTCAGCACCCACCAGGTCTATATGGCTGGGGATGATGTCAAGCCCGTCGATGTCGGTGGTATAAATGGCATCGCGGACGTTGGCTTTGTCGATAATACACTCGTAGATAGAGCAGTCCACTTCCTTGATGTCAACACCCAGACCACTCGAAGCGTTGGCCTGCGGGTCGGCATCGACCACGAGTACAGTTTTCTCCAGGGTGGCCAGCGAGGCAGCAAGGTTGATGGTCGTCGTCGTCTTTCCGACTCCGCCTTTCTGGTTGGCCAATGCAATAATTTTTCCCATTTCCAATCTATTTCCTTAATTAAACGAATTGCAAAGATACACATTTTCTATATAATACGCTTGCTTTTGACTATTATTTTAGTTTTTTTCATTCGATAAATTGAAATAATGCGTATCTTTGCAAACAAAAAAACCTAAGAAGATGAAACGTTTTGTATTTATTTTGTTCGTTTTTCTGTCACTGTTAACGCAAGCGCAAACGACAGGTCAGATGGTAAAGAATCCAGTGATTTGGGCAGACCTGCCCGATCCTGATGTCATTCGCGTGGGCGACACGTTCTATTACATGTCGACCACGATGTTTTTCATGCCCGGTGCGCCGCTCATGCAGTCGAAAGACTTGGTGAACTGGCAGGTGGCCAGCTATGTGTTCCCCAAACTGACCGACTCGCCCAAGTACGACCTGCAAGAGGGAACGGCCTACGGGCGCGGACAGTGGGCCACGTCGCTGCAATATCACAACGGGCGCTTCTATGTGCTCTTCGCCCCCAACGAACAGGGCGACATGGGGCGCACCTATATCTGTTCGGCAGAAACGGCTGCCGGCCCTTGGAAGTTGGAGAGCCGGCTGCCCCACTTCCATGATGCCTCACTGCTGTTCGACGACGACGGGCGCGTGTATGTGTTCTACGGCACGGGCGAACAGGTGGAGCTGACGGCAGACCTGCAGGGCGTGGTGGAAGGCTCGCACCGGAAGACCATCACGCGCGATGAAGAGGAAACGGGACTCCTTGAGGGATCGCGTGTGGTGAAGCACCGCGGACACTACTATCTGCTGATGATCTCGCATGTCTACAAGCCTGGCCGCCACCGTCGCGAAGTGTGCTACCGTTCCGACAGTCCGGCAGGGCCGTGGGAGAAGAAGGTCATTCTGGAGTCAGACCTTCGCCAGTTCGGCTATATGGGACAGGGCACCATCTTCGACACGCAGGATGGCGACTGGTATGCAGTCATCTTCCAGGACCGTGGAGCCGTGGGACGTGTGCCGGCACTGATTCCCTGCCGATGGATTGACGGCTGGCCTATGCTGGGCGACGAGGAAGGAAAGATTCCCGAACGCATGCGCCCACTGGTGAGCGGACAGCCACAGACACCGATAATCAGTTCCGACACGTTCGACTCGTCGGAAATCGACATCAACTGGCAGTGGAACCACAACCCCGTCGACGAGGCATGGACTCTTGCCGAACGTCCGGGCTGGCTGCGACTGAAGACCGCACGCGTGGTGCCTAATTTCTACTTGGCCCCCAACACGCTCACCCAGCGCATGCAGGGGCCTCAGTGCTCGGCTACGGTCAGGCTCGATGTGAGCCACCTGAAGGATGGCGACCGCGCAGGCTTTGCCGCCTTCAATGGCCAGAGTGCCCTGCTTGCCGTCAAGAAGGAGGGCAAGCGCTTCGTACTTGAACTGAGCGAGCAGCAGGTGAACCTCACGGGTCAGGACAAGGTGGTGGAGAGTGTCGACGAGAAGGTGGTGGAAAGCATTCCGCTCAACGTCAACCGCTCGCCGCTCGGTTCACAGCTGTCTCTCCGCATCGATGCTGACTTCCGCCGCGGACGCGACATCGCCAACTTCTATTACAGCATCGACGGACAGGAATGGACGAAGATTGGCGGCGACTTCAAGATGCGCTTCGACTGGCAGCGCCTGTTTGTAGGCACCCGTTTCGCACTGTTCTGCTATGCCACGAAACGCACGGGCGGTTATGCTGACTTCGATTCGTTTGAATACCAACTCATTGACAACGAGAACGATTAATACCACAAACAAAAACAACAAAAAACATTTCCCATGTACTGCCGTTTGTTGTCTTGAACAAAGCCCCGTGTGGAATGGTTTTACAAAGTCGTCGAGTTTGTAAGACAAAGTCGTCGACTTTGTAACACAAACTCGACGACTTTGTAAAACGGTTAAAAATCAATGACGATGCCCTATCTTATCACAAGGCACGGGACATCGTATAAAAGCTATACAAACTGACGCTGCATCATGCGCTCCTGGGCCATGGCCTCATACTTTGTGCCGGGCATACCGTAGTTGGCATAGGGATAGATGCTGATGCCGCCACGGGGCATGAACAGGCCGACAACCTCTATGTACTTGGGCTGCATCAGCTTCACCAAGTCCTTCATAATGATGTTCACGCAATCTTCATGGAAATCGCCGTGATTGCGGAACGAGAAGAGATAAAGCTTCAGACTCTTCGACTCGACCATACGCTCGCCGGGGATATACATAATCTTGATTTCCGCAAAGTCGGGCTGACCGGTAATGGGACAAAGACTGGTGAATTCCGGGCAGTTGAACTGCACCCAATAATCGTTCTCAGGATGGCGGTTCTGGAAGGTCTCCAGCACCTCGGGGGCGTATGTGGCAGCATAGTCGGTATCCTTGCCAAGGAGCTGCAGCCCTTCTTGTTTTCTGTTTGTTTCCATTTTTCTTGTTTTGTTTTTCGTGGACGAATGTCCATCCGAAAGGGGGTTGAGCAAGTACCCCAATAATAAATAATGATGCAAAATTACATATTTTATTTGAATAACAGACTTGTTTTCTCAGAAAATCCGTATTTTTGCATGCGAAACAGAAATTAAACATCAAAAAACATGAAAAGAATATCCGCTATCGCTGCCCTCCTTCTGGCAGTACTGCCCATTGTGGCACAAGTGAGCTACACCGTGAATGGAACCGCCCTCAAGGAGTCGAAAACGCTGATGATGGGCGACATCGCCGATAGAAGTGCCATGCCCGAGACCATTGACGTGAAAGACGGACAGTTCACGGTAACGGGCAGCAAGCCCGACGGCACCATCATGGTCATCATTGACCGCGAAAACCGTATGCAGAGTTTCTTCATCGTCGACGGCTCGACACTGACACTCGACATGAATACCGACGAGATCAAAGGGTCACGCCAGAACGAGGCCTTGTCGAAGATGATACGCCAGATGTCGGATGCCAAGACCGAGGAAGAAGGGATTGCCGCCCTGCGCCAAGGACTGGCCGACAACAAGGACAATCCTGTAGGTGCTTTTGCCCTTTCACAACTGATGTACAGCATGAGCTATGAGGAGCTGAAGGCAGAGGTGGAGAGCGGTGCGCCCTACCTGAAACACCCGGTTTGCGAACAGGCCAAACAGCAGCTGAAGGCTCTGGAACTGCGCGCCCCCGGCTCGATGTTCAAGGACATCACCGAGGCCGACACGTTAGGCGTCAGCCATAAATTGAGCGAATATGTGGGTACAGGCAACTATGTGTTAGTGGATTTCTGGGCTTCGTGGTGCGGCCCCTGCATGATGGAGATGCCCAACGTGAAAGCCAACTATGAGAAATACAAGGGCAAGGGTTTCAACGTCGTAGGCCTTTCTTTCGACCGTTCAGCCGATGCCTGGAAGAAAGCCATCCGCGAGAAGGGCCTGAACTGGATTCACCTCTCCGACCTGAAGTTTTGGCAGACCATTGCCGCTGAGACCTATGGTGTACGCAGCATCCCGTCGAGCATCCTCTGCGATCCGACAGGAAAAATCATCGCCGTGGATCTGCGCGGTGGAAAACTGGGCGAGCGACTCAAGGAAATATACGGTTTCTAAACAGGCTAAAGATCCTCGTCGTCCCAGTCTTCGTCAAAGTCGAACTCACTATAGCCGAGCGATGGCTCGACGAAGGCATCCATGGCGCGGCGATCCTTCTTTGTTGGGCGACCCATGCCACGGGCACGGTCTACGAAACCGCTGATGCGGCTCATTTCCAACAGCTCATACTGGTCGGCGGTTGTCACGTTCTCATAAATCTCCGGCAACAGCTTGGCCCCGACACGCTGCTCGATGGTTTTCAGGATCTTGAACGAATAGGTCACCGGCGGCTTGCGCACGCTCACCGTCTCGCCCACCTTCACCATGCGAGAGGGCTTCACCGTGGTGCCACCCACCATCACACGCCCATTCTTGCAGGCATCGGCGGCAATGCTACGGGTCTTGAAGATACGGGCTGCCCACAGCCATTTGTCAATACGGGCTTCACTCATTTCTTTCCCAACTTGTTATACTGGTTCATGGTGATGTCGACACCGGCCAGGACAAAGCTCTTGATGATCTCGACACCATAGTCGATGGTGGGCTGAAGGGTCTTCAACTCTTCCTCGTCGTAGCGGCCCAACACCCAGTCAATCTGTCGGCCACGGGCATAATCGTTGCCGATGCCTATGCGCAGACGGGCATAGTCCTGGCCGATCAACTGTTGAATGTTTCCGAGTCCGTTGTGACCGCCATTCGAACCGTTGGCTTTCAGGCGGAAAGCGCCCAAAGGCAAAGCCACATCATCGGAAATGACGAGTAGGCGCTGCTGGTCGATGTTCTCTTTGTTGAGCCAATAGCGCACAGCATTGCCACTTAGGTTCATATAAGTCGAGGGTTTCAGCAGAAACACCTTGCGCCCCTTCAGCGTCGTCTCGCCGACAAAACCGTAGCGCTTATCCTCAAAAACGATATTGGATGCCTTCGCAAAAGCATCCAATACCATAAATCCTGTGTTGTGGCGGGTCATGTCGTACTCGTCGCCGACATTGCCCAAACCTACAATTAAGTACTTGTCCATTATAATTATTCAGCAACGGCGGCAGCGGCCTTCGAAGCACGTGTCTCCTTCACTGAGCATACAACCACCTGTGCAGAAGTAGCCAGCTCAAGACCCTCGAACTTCAGCTCACCGACCTTGATGGCCTTGCCCAGACCCAGATTGGTAACGTCGATGTTCAAAATCTCAGGAATCTGCTTGTAGGGAGCGGTCACATCAATCTTACGGATAGAGAGGTTCAGCTTACCACCCTCGCGAACACCCTGGGCCAGACCGTTCAGCTTCACGGGAATACCCACAGTGATGGGCTTCGTTTCGTTCACCTCATAGAAATCGGCGTGCAGCAGAGCATCGGTCGTGGGATGGAACTGCAGTTCCTTGATAATAGCCTTGTACTCCTTGCCGTCAATCGTCAGGTTGACAACATACACGTGGGGGCTGTAGACAGCCTTGCGGAGCTCAGTCATGGGGGCTACGAATGCCATAGCCTCGGGCTGGCCGTTCTTGTCCTTTTTCTCACCATACAGATTGCAGGGAATCAGTCCCTCCTTGCGCTGCAGCTTAGAAGCCTTCTTGCCAGTGGCCTCGCGCTTCTGTCCGTTAATTGCAATTTCTCTCATAACTCTAAATGTGTTACTCTAAATTAAGTTTGTTAATAAAAATACGTTGCTTAATTCACCATCACACAGAAAACATATTCAATGTGCTTTCGCGAAAAGCGGGTGCAAAGGTACTAAATAATATTGAATCACGAAATGATTTAGCATTAAAAACCTAAAAAAATATTCTTTTTCTTGTAAAATAGAGGAAAAATAGCTAAATTTGCATCCGATATCATAACATAGGAGAATCAAATGATTAATCGAGAGATCATCAGAATTAAGATTGTTCAGTTAACCTACGCGTACTATCAAAACGGTAACAAGAACATTGACACGGCTGAAAAAGAGTTGTTCTTCAGTCTGTCAAAAGCATACGACTTATACAATTACTTGCTGTTGCTCATCGTTGCCATTACGAAAGAGGCAAAACGCCGTTTGGAGATCATACAGGCAAAAGCCCAGCGCGAAGGGACAGAGGAGCCTCCACAGAAGTTCGCCTTCAACCGCTTTGCCTTGCAGTTGGAGAACAACAAGCAGCTTTTGGAGTTTGCCGAGACCCAGAAACGCAGCTGGAGCGAGACACCTGAATTCGTCGGTAAGATGTTCGAGATGATTGAGCAAAGCCAGATCTACAAAGAATATCTGGAGAACAAGGAAGACGACTACGCCACCGACCGCGAGTTGTGGCGCAAGATTTACCGCACGCTGATTCAAGACAACGAGGACCTGGATGCCCTCTTGGAGGAGCAGAGCCTTTACTGGAACGACGACAAAGAAGTGGTCGACACGTTTGTGCTGAAGACCATCAAGCGTTTTGAAGAGAAAAACGGCACCAAGCAGGAACTGCTGCCCGAATATGAAAGCGAGGAGGAGAAGGATTATGCCCGCAGGCTGTTCCGCGCTACCATCATGAACGCCGACGAATATCAGCGGTTCATGAGCGAGGCTTCGCGTAACTGGGACTTCAGCCGTCTGGCCTATATGGATGTCATCATCATGCAGATTGCCATTGCCGAGATGTTCACCTTCCCCAGTATTCCCCTCAGCGTGACAATCAATGAGTTCGTAGAACTGGCCAAGTATTATTCTACCCCACGCAGTGCCGGATATATCAACGGTATGCTTGATGCCATCGCCCGCCACCTGATCAAGACGGGACGGCTCTTCAAGCAGATGGAAGAGAAGTAAGCAGACGACACGATTCAACCCAACAAAAAAATAACAAAAAACAATGACAAACTTAGTATTGGCAGCACAGGCTGCACAAGGAGGCAGTGGCATGGGATCGATTTTCCTGATTCTTGCCATGATTGCCATCTTCTATTTCTTCATGTTACGCCCACAACAGAAACGCCAGAAGGAGATTCAGAAGTTCCAGAACGAGCTGACCGAAGGCACACCCGTCGTCACAGGCGGTGGCATCTATGGCACCGTGAAAAGCATCGACCTGGCTAAGAACACCGTCGACGTGAAGATTGCACGCGATGTGGTCGTCACCATCGACAAAAGTTCTGTCTACAAGGATATGAACAGCACTCCCATGCAGAAATAACCCTACGGGAAGAGCAAAGAAAGAATCAGACCGTTGACTCCTCGTGAAAAAGAACAGCATTTTTCACTCCATCAGCAATTTCCTGTTCAGCAAGGCTAACAGGGAATTTCTGATTTTTTTGTTTTTTTGTGCCGTTGCGAGCATCTTCTGGCTCCTCATGACACTCAATGAGAACTACGAACAGGAGATTCGCATCCCCGTACACTATACCGATGTTCCCAAATCGGTTGTGATGACTTCCGCAGAGACCGACACCATCCGTGTCACCGTGAGCGACAAGGGCATCACCCTGCTCTCCTACCTGTATGGCGACATGTTGAAGGACATCACGATCGACTTCAAAAGCCATACGCACAGCAACGGTATCGGCGAAGTGTCGTCGGGCGAACTGTCGAAGAAGGTCAACGGCATACTGGCTGCCTCCTCGAAATTGGTGAGCATCAAACCCGAACGCCTTACTTTCTATTATAACTATGGTGACAACAAGCGCGTGCCGGTGCAATACAGAGGAACGGTCAATCCCGAAGATCCCTACTATCTTTCGGAAGTCGCCTATTCGCCAGACAGTGTCATTGTCTTTGCCTCGCGCCAGAAGCTCGACAGCATCAATCTCATCTATACCGAATTGCTCAATTACACCGACTTCCGCGACTCGCTGAACGTCAAGGCACGACTACAGAAGATTGCCGGTGTGAAGACGATGCCCGACGAAGTGTCCATACGGTTCATAAGCGACGTGCTCTCCGAGTTGAGCATCAGCGACATCCCCATCGTGGGCATCAACATGCCCGAAGGGAAGATTCTGCGCACCTTCCCGGCCAAAGTCAGCGTAAAGTTCGTAGCAGGCATCAAGACCTATCAGGCATTGTCAAAGGCCGACTTTCGGGTAGTGGCCGACTACAACGAGATTGTCAACAACCCCTCGCCCAAGTGCAATATCAAACTGGAAGAGTCGCCTTCTGGAATCTCCAAAGTCGCACTCAGTGTCAATCAGGTAGACTACCTTATTGAAGAGCAGCTCACAGAAGGACAAACCGAAGGACAAACCGAAAAACAGGAGCCATGAAAATCGGTATTACAGGCGGCATTGGCAGCGGCAAGAGCCATGTGTGCCGACTTCTCGAAAAGCATGGCATCACGGTCTACGACTGTGACAGTGCCGCCAAAAGGCTGATGCGCCAGTCGCCCCAGCTGCGAGAACAGCTCACTGCGCTCGTCGGTCCCGACACCTACGATGCGGAGGGAATGCTCAACAAGGCCGCCATGGCCCGTTTCCTACTGCTCTCCGAGGCCAATGCACGGGCTATCGATGCCATTGTCCATCCAGCCGTATTCAGCGACTTTGAGGAGAGCGGCCTGCAATGGATGGAGAGTGCCATCCTCTACGAATCGGGCATCAACCGCTTGGTGGATCGCGTCGTGGTGGTCACCGCCCCCGAGGAAGTGCGCATTGCCCGTGTCATGAAGCGCGACGGCATCAGCAGCGAGAAGGCCCGCGAATGGATGGCGCGCCAATGGCCACAGGAAGAAGTGCGCCGCCGTGCCGACTACGAGATTGTCAACGACGGCATCCAACCGCTTGAGCCGCAAATCAACGGCATCATGAAATCGTTACAAATCATACTATAATAAAAATAAAAGAACAAAATGCAACAAACCATTTTAGCCATTGCCGGCAAGCCCGGCCTCTACAAACTCGTTTCACGCGCCAAAAACAGCCTCATTGTCGAAGCCCTCGACAGCACCCATCGCCGTCAGCCGGCTTTCGGCACCGACCGCATCACGTCGCTGGCCGACATCGCCATGTTCACCGACGATGAGGACATCGCGCTCATGAACGTGCTCGACAACATCAAGACATTGGAAAAGGGCCAGAAGGCCAGCATCGACCCGAAGAAAGCCAGCGGCGACGAACTCCGCGAATACTTTGCAAAGGTGTTGCCTAACTTCGACCGCGACCGCGTACACAACAGCGATATCAAGAAGCTCATCCAGTGGTATAATATCCTCACCGAAAACGGCATCACTGACTTCAAGGAGGAGCTGAAGCCTACCGAAGGCGACAATATCGACGACCGTGACACCCAAGCATGAAGCCCACATCTCTTAAAGACATTGCCGCAAGGCTCGGACTGAGTGTCGCCACGGTGTCGCGTGCGCTGCAGGACAATCCGGCCATTAGCCAGCAGACACGACAGCTGGTGATGCAGACGGCAAGGGAGATGAACTACTCGAAGAACTTCATTGCCAACTCACTGCGCAGCGGACAGCTGCCAGTCATTGGTGTCATCGTTCCTCACGGCGTAACCCTCTTCTACTCTTCTGTGCTCGACGGTATCGAGCAAGAAGCCAGTGAAGCGGGTTATGCCGTCATTAATATGAACTCGCACGAGAGTTTTGAGCGCGAACGCCGTAATGTGGAGAACCTGCAACGGCTCCATGTGGCCGGCATCATTGCCAGCGTGACGCAAGAGACCAACACTTTCGAGCATTTTGCCAAGCTCATCGACGACCACATTCCCGTGGTCTTCGTCGCTCGCGACATACCGGAAAACCCGTTCCCCTCTCCATCCGCCTACCACTTTTCCAGTGTCACTGCCGACAGCGTGGAAGCCGCCCACCGTGCCACACGCCATCTCATTGAGCAGGGCTGCCGGCGCATTGCCATCCTCTGCGGCCCTTCCCGACTGAAAATGGTACAGGAACGCAAGCACGGCTATATAGAGGCTCTCCACGACAATCGTCTGTTGGTGCGCCCCGAATACGTAGCCTATAGCGACATCGACATGGCCTCTGCCATCGATGCCACCAACGCCCTCCTCGACTTGCCCGAACGCCCCGATGCCATCATTGCCCTCAACGACACGTTGCTTTTCGCTGCCGTGAAAGCCGTAAAGCTCAGTGGCTTACGCATCCCCGACGATGTCGCCCTCATCGGTTTCAGCGACGTGGAATATGTTGAGGATGTCACTCCAACCCTCTCCACCATTGAAGACCAAAGCCACCTGATGGGCCAGACGGCCTGCCAATTGCTTCTCGACCATATCCGAGGCCAGCAACTGCCCATCCACCGCATCATCCCCACCATTCAGAAAATCAGGGAAAGCAGCCGGAAAAACAGCTAAGGAGCAGCCAGCAGAATCACTTTTGCTGTTTCATTGTTCATTTTGGGCATTGTCTGACCTACACGGGCATTGATATAGGTAGGATCACATACAACAAAACGTTTTCCATCAAGTATAATATAGTCGCCAAAAACATTATCCGAGAAAGCCACGGCCATTGCCAAATGTCCAGGATAATAAACCAAAATAGTAGGTAGACCTAACAAATCACGTACCAGCCGTGACAAGAGAATGCTTCTGTCTTCACAGTCTGCATAAGGATAGTACAGCGTTTCGTCAGCAAAGAAAGCGCGGTCATGCCCCCACACCTTATCATCCAATTTGTATTCAAAAGCCGTCTGCACCCAGTTCAACAACCGCTCCATCGCTTCCAGTTCACTAAGTCCACTTAACTTCTCCCGAAAAGTGGGTAGCAAACTCTCAGTGATGGCTGGTTCCAAAGCCAAATTGGCATAAATGGCCCATCGGCTCAAATCGTTATCATTTACCTTTGAAGACGGATAGTCATTGTAAAAAGCCAGCAGGTTCTTGTTTACACTCACCCCCAATTCCAATTCATAAGCATCTGATTTTAACGTCCGTTCATCAGACCGGTCTTCTGCTAACATAGGAGTCTGAGAAATCCAAAGTGACAGATAATTTTCTTTTGGATAGGCTGCTTCACATATCCTCATGCTGTTAGCTTTACTACTATAAGGATAGAAGCAATCTCCACCAACATTATAATAAGAATGACTGAAAATAGTATGACGAGACGCATACAGCATAACCAATTGATCACCTGCTACGCCCAAGCGCATTTTATAGCCAGACTGCTGATAAATAAACGCCATTAGCAAAGTCGCCTCATTTGGAGTTGAGAAGCATGCTTTTGAGAAAGCATCAAGCATCTTCAAATAAGCCCAGTCGCAAAGTTGGTGGCGGATGCGCAGCTCCAGACAGTCACGAATGGTATTATTAAAATCATTGCTTTGCAGGCGTTCAAAGACATCTGCCACAGTAGACTCACTGAGATTCTTCAGTTCAAATTGTTCTTTACCGGTAAACCTTACACGCAAAGATGTCCCATAAAGTTCAAATTCCACGTATTCCCCTTCTTCCTCTTCCTGTTCCTTGATAGGGGATGAAGGAACAGGCTGAACAGATACAACTGGTATGAAAAGTAGCTGATTATCTGTTATTACAGGATTGCTCTGCGGTGTTTCCTGCATATTGTTTTCTGGGGCTATTTCAGGTTCCACTTGGTCTTCTTTGGGAAGTGGCTGTGCAGGACTGGCCTCGAATGTCTGCCATGCCTTACGCATAAAAGCTGCATATTCACGAATGGCTTGCTGACGGAACTGTTCATATTGAGCCGTAGCCTGCTGACGGAAAGCGGAGAATTCTTCTGCAGCCCCCTGCTTCTTGACGGCCACTTCACGGGTCACCGTTGCTGGATCGCTATGGCGTTTGGCGGTCATTTCGCCTTTGCCCTTTACACGAGCTCTCATGTAAGCCAAATACTGCTCCGTAAGTTGCATCACAGAGTTTTGGCGGTCTTTCAGCATTTCGCCCAAGACTCCACGACCTGGAACTTTTAGCAAGTACTTCTTTTTTCCTTGCTCATCCAATAATTCCACCTGTGCTTTATATGAGAGATTCAGGGTACTCTGAGGTGTCAGGGTCTGGCGTAATTTCAATTCCCCCTTTTCTCCATTTTTCTCCTCACAGATAACTTTACCCGTAATACTTGTCACCACGTATCGCTGGGCATGCACCATCAACACGACAATGGACAATCCGAATATGAGTATCGACTTTTTCATCGTGATAAAAACTTAAAATGCCGTGAATCCGCCAAAGCAACGTCGAATAGTTAGACCATAGAACTCGCCAGCACCTCCAAGGAAGGGGATTGCCGCCATCGTCCAACCCAAATTGAAGCTGATGTTTGTCTCCACAAACAACAGGAATGCGCCAAATGCCAAAAAGCCCGTCCACACAAACAAGAGGAAACCAATGACAAAAGTTGTGGTCAGGAGGAATCTGACCCATTCATTCTTCCGAGCCTTAGCCCACTCGATATAATTCACACGTCCCAAGTAGGTCAGGAAGACCAAGATGAACGACAACACAGCTGTCATCCCTGTATTTAAATGGCGTACTTCAGTCTGTTCTAACAGTGTCTGAATACTATAGGCCAACAACTCCACCCCCGACATGGCTCCAAGTGGCGTGTAATGCGTGTCACCCAATTCATTTATAGCACCGAACAATACAATCTGGTCTTCTATCAGATCACGATAATAAGCTACAGAGTCTGGTGAAATCTTACGGAACACAGTAGGCCTGAAGTTGATATTCACCACCTTACTATTCGAGGTGACCAGCTTCCCGTCCGAATAAGACTGAGCCACTTTATAAGAAAACGAACTTTGTTCCTCCCCACAATACAGTGTTTTCAGCGACAAATTACGTTTAACACCTCCATACAGAGAACGCTCCAAATTTGTAAATCCCTCATTTACTGGAACCATATCAGAGAAGAAGGAATGTATTGCACTTTCATAACCAATAGAATCATTATTGTAGTCAGTAAGCCGATATGAGAAAACAGCATTCGTGCATTTTTCCACAAGCGACATCAAGCGCATGTCAGCCATCGTGTCGGGTTTTAACCCTTCAAAAACGATATCGACACCCAGTGTCTTAGGATGCATTGACTCTATTTCCTCAATTACATCTGCAATGTCAGCACGACTGTGGAGTTCCGTCATATCAACAATTGTGATGACTCTACTGGTGTCAACTCTCCCATGATCATTGAGCACATAGTAATAAATGTCGGTCAATGAAAAATCTTTCATGGTTTGAGCGACAGGATTCATGAACGACATGTTAAAAGCGATTGCAGCCATGATGGTCATAGCTGCAAAAGCAAAAAGTACGATACAAAAATCCTTCAACAGTTTGTGAACGTAATGCTTTATTTTCATATTCTGCTAAAAGAGTGTCAAAACCGCATTCTCCTCCAACTTTCCGAAACGCTTTCAGACGGGTTTGTTACTGGTGTCTGCTTTTTGCGCATTTTCAACTCCATGGCTTTCTTCGAGACATTCCGGTTCAGGTTGTCTGAAAGAGTTCCAAATTCCACACTACCATAACTGTCATGAAGCTCTTTCAACAGATAATAAGTAAACAAGCCATGGCCCTCATCAGAAAATCCTTGTGCAGTTTCATTTCCTTGGGCAGCAGAAAACACAACGACAGAACCGTCACTGAGTTCTGCTTCTTCTGCCTCAAGTTCCACCTCACGAAGTCCTTCCGAAACGCCCTCATTATCACGGTTCACGCCACTAAAGCAGGCATCCAAGAACACGGAGGTTTGATTAAAGGCCAATTCGCCAAGTTTCTTATAGAATTCCTCAAGTGCAATGCCACGTTGGGGGTTTGTTCCACGCACATCGGTTGGCAGAATGTATGCCTTGTTCTTATTTTTCACATCAGGAACACCATGTCCTGCATAATATACAATCAGCTTTTTGTTCTCCCGTTCTGGAATATTTGCCACCCAATCCTCCAATTCCTCTTCCAAAATCATCTGCTTGGTTGCATCTTCAGAAACATGGATATTCTCCAAAGGAATTCCTAAGGTCTTTTTGCAATACTCCGAAAACACGCGAGCATCATGGATAGCGTATGGAACATTAGACACAAAACGGTAGTTCTGATTGCCAATGATTAACGCATACGTGTCATTACGAGCAAATCCTACGGAAGGAATATCCTCATCCAAATCAGAAGTCGGATAATCATAGTTTGCAGACTGAGAATCTTGGTTTTGACCGATACACTTCTCTACAGACGGCCGTGCAAAACCGTACTCTGTGCAATTACCCATATTTACGTATGAAGGCAGACTACGGATTTCTCTGTCATATAAAGCATGACGAACCTTTCCGTCAATATTAACCTCAGTCGCAAAAACATAATGGCCAAGATTTACTGTCGGGCTTAATTCAATAGACTGTAAATTTGTACATGACACAAAGGCCTGATTGTCTACCTTACATTTATCTGGAATCTTGACAGAAAGGATCTGGCCGCAATTTGCAAAGGCAATAGTTCCAATGTTACGTAACTCAACAGGCAATGAGATGTTACGCAGTCGGACACAATTGTAGAATGCGCCCCATCCGATTTTACGCATACTTGTGCTTTCGAAGACCACTTCCTGCAAATTGGAACAGTTGGCAAACGCACACGATCCTATTTGACTAATGTTTTTTCCTATTTGTACTTTTCTTATATTCAGTTTTTTCTTCACCCAAGGGGCTTTTTTCTTATTCAAGTCATAATCGTCAATATGTGGCGTAACCCCAACTTTATCTCCAGCCATAATGGTTAGTAGGTACCCGTCGAAAATCCATTTGGTGTTAGGACCGCATGTACCTTCAATATTTGATACTGACTGGGCATTCAGTTCTGACAAAAAAAGAACTGACATTATAATGGTAAAAAATACTTTTTTCATAATACTAAATAATTACATTCTGAATTGAATAAACACACGATTGCGAGAAACAGAGAATTTATCTTCTTTACTACCAAAGTCACTTGATGAAAGTGGCTTGTATTTTAGCTTCGAACTGAGATGCTCATAACCGAAACCTATACCTTTCCATGTTATGGAAAAACCAATACTCGACATCATGCCATGCCCCCATCCACCTTTCTGGTTATCTTTCAGCTGTTTATGTCTTTTACCGTCATCAGTAGAATTGTTTGTGTCCTGGTTTTTGTCAGCCGAATCATCATCCAGAATAAGGAAAGCTGAAGCATGATATCCAATATGATAGTATAAATTCACTTTTAAATAGTGTAACTGTTGTATGTCTAAATAGTTAAACGGGCAAACAGTTATCGAGGGACCTAAAGACATACCAAAACCGAGCTCATATTTTTTCAGATTCCATGGCATGAAATAATGGCCCTCATCGTCACTTTGAAGACTACTGTCATACGCAAAATCGCCTTTGCTTTCTTTTTCAAAATAATTGACAGTGGCATCAATCCACGTATAGTCACAATAGAACTGCACTATATTGGCAATTGGATTGGGGTGCAGTCGATAGCTTCGGCCAGACTGGAATGAGACACCCCATTTACTGGAAAACTTCGTAAGTTCATCGTTGCCTAAACCTGAACGAATCTCACCGTCAGGAGTAAATTTTGTTGTACAGAAAGAGAGATTGTTGTAAGACTTACGTGACCACACATCCGTAAAATGGTTTTCAGCCATGTTATGGGCCGTCACTTGTTGTTGCTCATTGATAATGTCTTGTATTGACACTACCTCCGTCGAGTCTTCGTTCCAGTCAATGTTGCTATATTGTTCTTCATTTTGCGCATGTACCGCTACAACGAAAGAACTGGCAACCAAAAAAGTGATTGTTTTTTTCATTCTCATAGAAAAATAATTATTGGTTTATACTAATCATTAATCATTTGCTTTAGCATTATGAATCCGAAGCCACTTCTTGTCAACAACCATATCGCGGTCACTACGTTGACATTTCAGCAGCCATTTTTGAAATTCACTCGTTTCCAGCGAATTTGGTTGTTTTCCATCTGAAGAAGCATCGTTACATTTCGTAAATGCATTGGGAGAATAAATGACGACAAGCTGATTGACCTCCTGAGGATGCTTCGTTGTCAACTTGTATTGTTGAGCATTGGCATCAGTCTCTTTGTCAAAAAGATTGTAGTCTTTACCTCCTTTGATGGGAAAACGCCCGTCGGTATCTTTGGGATAAGGCAAAAGACATGAAGTCTTGCCATTGCCGACTGTCAAATAGACAGCCAGATAGCCATCAGCCGGTGCCCGGAAGCGTAAGTACAGGCGTTCACCACTTTCAAAAGAAGAGGTGGCATCCTTCTCATCATTGATCTTTTTCAGAATGCTCATGTCCAAATCCACTTTCGACTGAACAATCTCACGAGCCAACCCCCATACCTCGGCACTGAATACCAGATTGCCATCCTTGTATTCCACATCAATCTTTGGAGCCTGTGTCTCACCCAGCCATTCGCCTTTGGCCATAGCTGCAGTGTTCTCCCAGAAATAAGAACTCGCGGTTGAACCATCGGCTTCAACATTCGAATCGACGACATCCGAGATGACCACTTCGCCAAACTCCTGCTTAACAGCTTCAGCCATTGCCTTTTCCACACAATTACGCTTGGCATCGCGTAAAGTGATATGGTCATTGTCACTGACCACATACACATACGTCCCATGAACGGAAGCCTCACGTTGGGCAAATGCCATCACAGGCAAGAACATTAGAAAAAAAATCAGATTCCTCATCATTCTCATTCCTCATGATTGTTTGAACTTCCAACAATATAGAGTGCCCGGGCCTCAAACAAGTCGTCACTCAACTGGCGGTAAAGCATCACTGTAGGGGTAAACTCCTTCACTTTCTGTTTTGTACTTGACACATAGGAAGCATCAAGGGTGGCATGGGTTGCGGCCTCTTCCGAATTCTCGTTCGAGACTTTCACCTCTGTACGGCCTTCCACTGTCGATTCCTTCATCGTGGCATACTGTGATTTTGCATTGGTCATAGCCTTATTCATCGCCCTATTGGCCGAACTTGCCTTGCCGTTGCCTTCAATGACAAAAGCACCCGCGCCTGCTTGTTCCAAAGCCAGAAAATGTTCTGTCATGACTTGATCAATCGACTTTGTCCCACCGTTCACTGTCCAGTTTTCACTTTTCAGTCGCTTTACAGCTTTTTTGCATTCTTTCTGCGAACCCTTACTGAGTTTATCACCGTCGGCAGCACTGGTCAGGATAGCCCCCGACACCAACAGACATGTGATAAAAAGCAATTTTAATAAACGATCCATTCCCTGTCCACAAATTAATTTACCATCCCAACAAGGAATCAAGTTTTTCTTGCAATTCCTGTCCTTCCTGTTCCAAACCGGCACGGGCAGCCTTCTTCGCTGCAATCTTAGCCATCTTGCCGTCATAGGCAAGACGAACCATCACTTCCTTGTTTTTGTTCGTCTTGTCTTTTTTATCGGCGGGACGATAAATCTCAAGAACGGGAAGCACGCGACCCAAACTCTGTGAAATGAGACTTTTTCCTGCCATAATGCTCTTTGTGACCGTCTCTGCCTGAGCAGGATCTAATTGGTTGTTGGACACACTGTTTTCTATTAAGGCCGTCACCTCCGTTTGAATCTGTCCGGCAATGTCTTGCTTGGCCAGCTCGATGGCCTGCATTTTGGCACCATCGTAGTTCTGTCCAATACTCATACCGCTTCCCATAATATATCTTGGAAACAAATCCTCGTCAAATTCTGACTCCATCAGCAAGCCCTTGTCCACCTGCTTTTCCAATGGCAGAGCACCAGGCACGGTTTGCCATCTTTCCTTCTTCAGTCTTTTAGCTTCCTTACGCGCTTCCTTTGTAGCCTTCTCTTGAAGCACTTTCTTCGAGGATTTCTTGATTTCCTGACGTTGCTTAACTTGTTCCTTGGTGAGCTGGGCAGAAGCTGCTGTAGCCAAACTCAGGCAAAGTGTAGCAATGAAAATTTTGATAACATTCATGGTTTGTAACTTTAATAATTTTAGATTCGGGTGCAAATTTAACAATAAGTTTGCAATTTCTAATAATTTTGCAGAAAAAATTTTAGAATTTTCTAATCCGGCCAACATTATTTCCTTGTAAATCATCGGCAACTGTTTTGAAAAGATGGAACAAGCCTTCTGACTTTAGACAATGACAAGGCCGTTTTGTATGGTCTTGCTGCAATTTTCGCGAAAATTCACACGATTTTCGCGAAAATCCGATAAATTTTCGCAAAAATTGAAAACGAATCATGTTTAAAATGATTATCTTTGCAGGCAAATATGAATTTGCATGACCATGAATAAAAGAATAACATCTATCATACTGGGATGCTTCCTGTGCCTGACAGCGATGGCGCAGACCTCAGCGCGTGAAGAAATTGCCGCCAACCGCTTTCTTTGCGGCAGTAACTATCTGGACTACGACCGTTATCCGGCCACCAAGCCGCTGACACCCGCACCGGAAGGCTATGAGCCGTTCTATATGTCGCACTACGGGCGGCACGGCTCGCGCTGGCTCATCGGCAAGCGCGACTATACACGGGTGGCCGACGTACTGCAGAATGCCGACAAGCAGGGCAAGCTGACAGACACTGGCAAGGAGACACTGGCAAAACTGGAGCTGTTTATCCCCTGCACCATCAAGCGTTTCGGCGACCTGACCACGGTGGGCGAACGGCAGCACCACGGCATAGGCCGGCGCATGGCTGAGCATTTCCCCGAAATCTTCAAGACGAAGAACGTGCCCATCGACGCGCGCTCGACCAACGTGCCGCGCTGCATCCTGTCGATGATGGCCGAATGCGAGGAACTGGCAGCCGCCAACCCGTCGGCGCGTTTCCACAACGATGTGAGCGAGTCGCTGCAATACTACCTGAACCAGCCATGGGACGGGTACGTAAAGGAACAGTCGAAGCGCGTGAAATGGGAAGAGAAACGGGCCTATCAGGAACGGGTGACCAAGCCAGACCGTCTGATGCGTGTGCTCTTTAACGACCAGAAATGGGTGAAGGATAGCGTGAATGCTGTAAACCTCATGTACGAGCTCTTTGAAGTGGCGGCCAACATGCAGAGCCACGACACCGACATCGATCTGCTGTGCCTTTTCACTGACGACGAACTGTATGCCCAATGGTGCATCCGCAACTGGGGGTGGTACTTGGAGTACGGTGCTGCCCCTCAGACGGGCGGCATCATGCCTTTCAGCCAGCGCAACCTGCTCAGGAACATCATTGAGACCGTCGACACCGTACTTGGCAATTCAGCTGCCAAGGCAAACATACAGGCTACGCTGCGTTTCGGCCACGAGGTGTGTGTCATGCCGTTGGCCTGCCTCCTGGAACTCGACTCATGCGGCATCAGCGTTGAGAATCCTGACGAACTGGACCGCTACTGGCGCAACTATAACATCTTCCCCATGGCCTGCAACATCCAATTGGTGTTCTACCGTCCGAAAGGCAAGCCAGGCGATGTGTTAGTGAAAGCCATGCTGAACGAACGCGAGGCTTCGCTGCCCGTACAGCCGACACAGTGGCCTTATTACAAATGGAACGACCTGCGCAACTATTACACAGAGAAACTAAAAAAGTTTGAGGAGTAGCATCGTCTTGTATGAAAAAAGTATCTTCAGCCATCCTTCTTTTACTCGCAGTCCTCGCCATTGCCGTTTCGTGCAGTCCGGAGGCATCCTACACTTCTCCCCTAAAAGGAGTCAGGATAGGTGACCTGACCTTCGAGGCATACGAGACCACTAAGAACGTGGAGGTATCCACACGATTGGACGAGGTGGAAGCCACCGTCACCGACACTGAGAGCAACGAGACCGCCACATGGCTCGAGGTGACTGTGAAAAAGACTTCGCTTGACCTGAAGCTGACAGAAAACGTCAGCGTAAAAGACCGCAAGGCTTTAGTACAACTCAAATACAAAGGCACACTCAGCAGCGAGTCGGATGCCACGGTAGACTTTTACGTGATCCAGAAGCGAAACAGGATGTTTGAAGACTTCGATGTGCAAGAGGTCCTGTTGAGCTATCGCCATACCGACACCACGGTTGTCTCGAGAAACACGCTTAGGAATGTGACGGCTGAAACAGTCGACATGTACGGCAATCCCGTCACTTGGTGTACAGTAAAAGTCATGAATTCCGAAATGTTCATCAAGGTTATTGAGAACAAGAACAAACACCCACGCCAGGCCATCGCTAAACTGTTCCCGAACGTCAAGGACGCGGCTCTCGACAACAACATCGTCAAGAGCATGTTCCTGATCACCCAAGACCACAACCCCATACTTGACAACCTCAAGATAGACGAAGTGGAATTGCCATACGAGGAAAGCAAGAAGGTGATACACACTGACCGCGTTTTAGACGGCATCAGGGCTTTCGCCACCGACGAGGAGACACAGCAGAGGGCCACATGGTGTACGGTGGGCGTGGCTGGCGATTCGCTTACGCTGCGCACCCAAAAGCTGAACAGCAAGTCCGACCGTTCGGCAGTGGTGACACTCTACCTGCCCAACAACGGCGAGGTCATCGACTCGACCACAATCACCGCTTCTTTCAAGTTCAGGCAAATACACAATGGTGCCATTGAGAGCCTTGTCATTGAAGACCAGACATTGGACTACAACCAGACGACCGACACCGTACATGTAGGCCGCAACCTGAAGGGATTCAGATGCGAAATGACAGACACACGGACGAACCTCGCGCCCAACTGGCTACAGGCTCAGGTAGGCGACTCAATCATCGTCTTCAAAGCCTCCGTCAATGATGCCATCGACGACCGTTCGGCCAAAGTGACCCTATATCAGCCCAACGGCAACGTCATCGACGAGAACACCATACAGTGCAGCTTCCTGTTCATGCAGCAGGCCAAGAGGCATCTGCAGCCCGAAGTCAGCAGCATCGAAACCGACTATTCCAGACATTCGGTGAAGGTTAGGATCACCAGTAACGTGAAATATCAGATAGAGAAAGAGAATGACGGTCTGATCTTGGGATACACAATGACTCCCATCGACGACCTGCACGAAGAGATTGACATAGAGGTCAGCGAGAACAAGACCGAATCAAAGCGCAAGTCTACGCTGACCCTGCGCAGCGGCAATCTGACCGCCACCATCAGCATCAGTCAGCTCACCAACCCTGAAATCATCTTCATGGATGGACACACGGAAACACTGACCTTCAACAAGGCAAGGGGGGAATTCAACCTCAACATCAGCACGCTTACCCCTGATTACAAGATTACCAAGAGCAGCAACTGGATCAGCATCGGCGAAAAAGTGCTTGAGGGCATCGGGAAATACAGTCATCATATCGTCGTGAACTCCTTCACAGGCCAAGGTCCCATACGTATAGACACAATCACGATGAGGAACTTTGGACAGGAGAAGAAGCTGGCCATCATCCAGCATAAGTTCATTTACCTCAATGAGTCGGAGATAGAACTGGAAGAGGGCGAGCAATACCAGCTGACCTATCAGAACCATTCCGGGCAAACGGTCGTCTGGAGAACCAAGAACGCCAACAATGCCACGGTCAACCAATCGGGCTTGGTGAAAGCCGTAGGAGCGGGAAGAACATCCATCGAAGCCTCTATCGGTAGCTATTATGACCTGGACGACTATTTCGATGCCTGCATCGTCACCGTGTACCAGCTGACCGACAAGGTGGCCATCAGCAGAGGCAGCGGCGATTATCTGAAGAACGGCGACTACGTCACGGCCGACTGTCCGATTACCATCACCAACAACTACCGCAGCGACATCACGATCAGCAGTGTGACACTGACAGGCGATAATGGCACATATTCCCAAACGCTTAGTCCAGCCGCTTTCTTACTCGAAAAGGATGGTGATAGCAGAACGTTCTACGTTTCTCCTTTCGAGCACGTCCACAAGCCGACTATCATTGTCAAGATAACGTCCAAGGGCAAGAACTACACAAAGACCGTCGATTATTGATTAGACGCACCTGCCAACCAGGATAATCCGCTGGACACAAACATGTGGATACAAAAACGAAATAGCGTGTAACTCGTTGAGCTACACGCT
Source organism: uncultured Prevotella sp. (assembly GCA_947302435.1). Taxonomy (GTDB): domain Bacteria; phylum Bacteroidota; class Bacteroidia; order Bacteroidales; family Bacteroidaceae; genus Prevotella. Next base: position 39,277 of record CAMYVQ010000023.1, read on the forward strand.
ATTTCGTTGCGTTTTGTTATGTCTTTGCCTATCGGTGTCATTTGACCTCCTCGAAAACGACTCTAACTGACTATCAATGCGTTAGCACCGGATGTTGCACACATGTCGCAAAAACGGA
>CAMYVQ010000024.1 GCA_947302435.1 uncultured Prevotella sp.
GATGTGATCTATATTCGTTTCCATCGTGAGTGAGAAACAACTGCAACTGGCTCTTACCCTTCTGGCGGCACCATTCAATACAAATGATAAGGGAACCCATGGAAAATACCCTCAGACTCTCCTATAAAGAGTGGAAAAAACTAAACCGAATAGGTTGTAAAGAGAGCAACTTTCCTATAGAACAGCCCTTACCGACGGGGTGTTGTTCTATGAAAAATTTTGACAAGAAAAATGAAAAGTGAGCCGTACCAAGTTATTTTTTTATCCTTCCTTAATACAGGAATCCCAGCAGCCAAAGTGGGATTTGATTATCCTTTCCTATTTCAGTGTTGTAGCGTGCGTAAATGGTATCTGACGCATACCTTATCTTATTATGGGCATCGGCATCACAGATACGGAACTTCAACTTCTCGTCGACAAGGTAGAAAGAGTCGCGTCCCGACTGGTTGACCTTATGATCCTTCCAAAGCGAGTTCACAAAGAATGTCTCCATCGCATTCTGCTTCTCCACATGAATGGGATAGATGGCATAGAGCAGGTTCGAGTTGTGGAGCATCACTTTCGAAGGCTTTTTCGGGAATTCCTCTCCCACGGGATAAATCATGTTGAGCAGACGGGCATCAGTGAGATACTTGATATAGTTCATCACCGTGGCGCGGCTGGTCTCAATATCGTTGGCCAGCTTTGACACATTGGGAGCCTTGGGTCCCTCTTCAGCCAACTGGTAGAAAAGTTTCTTGATCTTCGTGAGGTACTTCAGTTCAATCTGCTTGATCAGCAGAATGTCCACCTCGGTCATCATGTTCATCGTCTTCAGCAGGTTCTCGCTATAGTTGCGGTCCTCTTGGAAGAAGGGATAAAAACCATGATGGATATAGTCTTGGAAATAACGGCGTGGCGACACTTTCGGAAGAATCTGCTTCACGATGCGTTCGTGATCGTTCAGAATCTCTTCTAAAGTGTAAGGACGGAAATTATTGTTTGTCAGCAAGTTAAGGAACTCACGAAAAGAGAATCCGCGCAGGTTGTACGACTTCACGATTCCATTCAATTCAGGATTCTCCTCTTTCAATCGCATGACACCCGATCCGGTGAACACAATCTTCAGTCCGGGATAGAGGTCGTAACACTTTCGGAGTTCCGCACTCCAATCTGGCTGTTTGAACACCTGGTCAATCAGCAGCACTCTCCCACCCTTATGGTAGAATTCGCCTGCAAAATCTGCGATGCCATGTCCCTGAAAATAGAAGTTGTTCATATTGATATAGAGGCACTGCTTGTCCTCTATATCAAAATGTTCACGTGCATATTGCAGAAGGAATGTCGTCTTTCCGATGCCACGTGTACCTTTAATGCCGATTAGCCGGTCGCTCCAGTTGATCTCATCCATCAGGGTGCGACGAACTGGCGCATTCACGTGTTCAATCAAATAACGATGTGTTCTAAAGAAAGCTTCCATTCTTCTGATTTGTCATAAACTGATGCAAAAGTAATAATAAATCTTGGAATTGCAAAGTCAAGTTGACAAAATCTTGCTAAATCATGTTATTTTTGTAATATCTAAATAATTTTATGAAATATTTTATTGCACTGCAAGTTATTTTGGCTTAACTTTGCATCAAAGATAATTGACACTTCGATTTTATGCAAACAATGACAGAACAACCCGCCGTGCGCCACAAGGAACAAATATTGGTCCGCATCACCGGCCAAGACCGTCCGGGACTAACGGCATCCATCATGGGTATCTTGGCGAAATACGATGTCCAGATTCTTGACATTGGACAGGCAGACATCCACTCTACCCTCTCATTAGGCATCCTTATCCGCATGGACGAACTGCACAGCGGCCAGGTCATGAAGGAACTGCTTTTCAAGGCCACGGAGTTGGCAGTGAACATCGGCTTCTCGCCCATCAAGGACGACGAATACGAAGACTGGGTGGGGCATCAGGGCAAGAACCGCTACATTCTGATGGTGATGGGCCGCCAGCTTGATGCCAAGCAGATAGAAGCCGCCACCCGTATCATTGCTGAACAAGGGCTGAACATCGACAGCATCATCCGTCTGACGGGGCGGAAGAGCATTAAGAACCCTGCCAAGCATGTGCGGGCCTGCATTGAGTTCTCCCTGCGAGGTGAGCCTAAGGACCGTCAGGACATGCAAAGGCAATTCCTAAAGCTTTCGTCGGAGATGGAGATTGACTTCTCTTTCCAGCGCGATGACATGTTCCGCCGCATGCGCCGGCTCATTTGTTTTGACATGGACTCAACGCTTATCCAGACAGAATGCATCGACGAACTGGCAGAGCGTGCCGGCGTTGGCGCCGAAGTACGTGCCATCACCGAGAGTGCCATGCGAGGGGAAATCGACTTCAAGGAAAGCTTCACCCGAAGGGTTCAGCTCCTCAAGGGTCTCGACGTGAGTGTCATGCAGGACATTGCCGAGCATCTGCCCATCACCGAGGGTGTCGACCGCCTGATGACCATCTTGAAGCGCTGTGGCTATAAGATTGCCATTCTCTCTGGCGGATTCACCTATTTCGGAGAGTATCTGCAAAGAAAGTACAACATCGATTATGTCTACGCCAACGAACTCGAAGTCGACGAGAACGGCAAACTAACAGGTCGCTATGTGGGCGAGATTGTAGACGGCCACCGCAAAGCGGAACTTCTGAAACTCATTGCCCAGGTAGAGAAAGTGAACCTGGCACAGACCATTGCCGTGGGCGACGGTGCCAACGACCTGCCGATGATCACCGAGGCCGGATTGGGAATCGCCTTCCATGCCAAGCCCCGTGTGGTGGCCAATGCCAAGCAGTCCATCAACACCATCGGCCTCGACGGCGTGCTCTATTTCCTTGGATTCAAGGATTCCTATTTAGGCGATCAAGGGAAATTATAGTTTGACTGTTCGCAAACCATTACGTAAAAAGTATAGCCGTTGGACAAAAGATTATTTGGAGGTTCTAAATAAAATGCGTACTTTTGCATTGGTTTTGGAACCTCCATAATTATTAGACGACGAAAAACAAATATTAAAGCAAACAAAAGAATCATGAAACCATTAAACAAACACTTCGCTCCGAAGAGCGTGATGCCTGAGAAAGTCATTCAGTTTGGTGAAGGTAACTTCCTCCGCGCATTTGTCGACTGGATTATCTGGCACATGAACCAAAAGACCGACTTCAACGGCTCTGTCGTTGTCGTACAACCCCTGAATGGAGGAATGATTGACCGGCTGAACGGTCAGGACTGCCTCTACCACGTGAACCTTCAGGGACGCGAGAACGGAAAGCCGGTGAACACGCTGGAGCGTATCGATGTCATCAGCCGCTGCCTGAACCCCTACGCACAGTTCGATGCCTATCTTGCACTGGCCGAACAACCGGAAATACGTTTCGTCATTTCAAATACGACCGAAGCAGGCATTGCTTTCGACCCCAACTGTAAACTGGACGACCAACCGGCATCGTCCTATCCCGGCAAACTGGTTCAGTTGCTTTACCATCGTTATCAGGCTTTTAACGGCGATCCCACGAAAGGCCTCATTATTTTCCCCTGCGAACTTATTTTCCTGAACGGACATGTTTTGAAGGACTGCATCCGTAAATACATTGACCTTTGGCAGCTTCCCGAGGGTTTCCGCCAGTGGTTCGAGAACTCGTGCGGCGTATATGCCACCCTCGTTGACCGTATCGTGCCAGGCTTCCCCCGCAAAGAGATCGACCAGATTCAGGAGAAGATTTCCTATCGCGACAACCTTGTCGTTCAGGCTGAGAATTTCCACCTTTGGGTCATCGAGGCACCGAAAGAAGTGGCCGAAGAGTTCCCTGCCAACAAAGCAGGACTTCACGTGCTCTTCGTTCCTTCTGAAGAGCCATACCACAAGCGTAAGGTCACACTGCTCAACGGCCCCCACACAGTGCTCTCGCCCGTTGCATACCTGAGTGGCGTGAACATCGTGCGCGATGCCTGCCAGCACGAAGTCATCAGCAAGTACATCCATAAAGTACAGTTCGACGAACTGATGCAGACCCTCGACCTGCCCATGGCCGAACTTGAGAAGTTTGCCAACGACGTGTTGGAGCGTTTCGACAATCCGTTTGTAGACCATCAAGTGACCAGCATCATGCTCAACTCGTTCCCCAAGTTCCAGGCTCGCGACCTTCCCGGTGTCAAGACCTATTTGGAGCGCAAGGGCGAACTGCCGAAGGGATTGGTATTCGGCCTTGCCGCCATCATCACCTACTACAAGGGTGGCAAGCGTGCCGACGGTGCCGACATCACGCCCAACGACGACCCGAAGATTATCGAACTCCTTCAGCAGTTGTGGGCAACTGGAGACACCCAGAAAGTGGTCGATGGCGTACTCGGTGCCGAGTTCATCTGGCAAGAGAATCTGAACAAGATCACCGGTCTCAACACGCTTGTCAAACAATACCTTGACCTCATCCAGGCCATCGGCATGCTGGAAGCCGTCAAGACCATCCTGTAAGAGAACATCATATTGCCAAACTTTGACAAGGTGATTACCAAAGTCAAGTAAACCGATTACCAAAGGCTGGTAATCGGTTTACTGATTTATGAAGTTGGTTTTGGGGAATACAAATCCACTCAGAGACGCATCTAACAGGCTTTGAAACTCATGTCGAGTCCTTTGACAGAATGGGTCAAAGCACCGACGGAAATGAAATCAACTCCCTGTTCGGCATAGTCACGGATGGTGTCGAAAGTGATGCCGCCCGACGACTCGGTCTCATAGCGATGGGCGATGAGGTCGACGGCCTTCTTCGTGTCGGGTACTGAGAAGTTGTCGAGCATGATGCGGTCGACACCTCCATGTTCGAGCACCTGGTTGAGCTCGTCGAACGAACGCACCTCAATCTCAATCTTCAGGTCAAGGCCTTTTTCTTTCAGATAAGCATGACAACGGTCAATGGCATTCACGATGCCACCGGAAAAATCGACATGATTGTCCTTGAGCAGAATCATATCGAAAAGGCCGATACGATGATTGCAGCCACCGCCAATCTTCACTGCCTGTTTCTCCAGCATGCGCATGCCGGGGGTTGTCTTGCGGGTATCGAGCACTCGTGTACCCGTCCCTTCGAGCCTCTTCACGTAACGGGCCGTCATGGTGGCAATGCCGCTCATGCGCTGCATGATGTTCAACATCAGACGTTCCGTCTGCAACAAGGAGCGCACCCGTCCGGTAACCACCATGGCAATGTCGCCCTTCTTCACTTGTGAACCATCGCCCATCAGCACCTCGACTTTCATTTCGGGATCAAAACGACGGAACACCTCTTTTGCTATTTCCACGCCTGCCAAGATTCCGTCTTCCTTAATCAGAAGATGCGATTTTCCCATGGCATCTTCAGGAATACAGCACAATGTGGTATGATCACCGTCACCGATATCCTCGGCAAAAGACAAGTCAATAAGCCTATCTACTAATTCTTCTACTGAAAGCATATAATTTACTGATATTTAAATTGTTATTCAAGATATATACCTATTCCGATACGGATGCCTGCACCACTGTATTCACTATGATCCTTGAAACTCTGGTTGTAGTAGAACTCAGGCTCTATCGTCACCGTGCGATTGATAAAATAGGCATAGCCGACATGGACACTGGGGACAAAGTCGTTGACCGACTCCCCATCCAAAGAACGGTGCTTATAAGCGGATTCCATTCCGAGGAAGAGGCCGTTTTGTGTGATATAGTAACGGATGCCAGCACCTAAAGAGATGGTTTTGGGTCCATACTTTTGATAGCCATATTCCACCTGCCCCACAGCCATCCAATTGTCCTCAAACAGATAGCCACCCCTGAGTCCGAGGTTGAACTTCCATTTTTCCGAGCCAGTGTAGTTCATGTCAAACCCTGAAAGCAAGGCACTTCCATAGTACTTACCCTTCTCAAACTGAGCGTATGACGACACCGACACCATCAGTGTCACCAACATAACAAATAATGATTTCTTCATATATTAACAATTATTCTTCTTGGTTTCCCGATAATACCACACCACAAACCACACGATCGAGACGAGTGTGCAGACTCCGCCAAGCGTATAGGCGATGGGCTCTGGAAGATGGAAAGCCTGCTTTGAAATAAAGAGGTATGTGGTACATACCGATGTCATAAATACGGATGGAATGAGGGTAATGACAAAGGGCTTCTTCTTCTTGACCAAATAGACCGTTGCCATCCACAGCATGAACACGGAAAGTGTCTGATTGCTCCAACCGAAGTATTGCCAGATGGTGTTGAAGCCATTGGCATCCTCAATCTGCCAGACGAGCAGTGCCAGCGAACCGCCAAAAAGTGGGAGACATACCAAAAGACGATTGACAATGGGCTTTTGGCTCACGCCAAACGCCTCTGCAATAATCAGTCGGGCAGAGCGGAAAGCGGTGTCGCCACTCGTGATCGGGGCAGCCACGACACCCAAGACGGCCAGAATACCGCCCACAATGCCTAACCAGTCGTTGCACATGATCTTCACCAAGTCAGGTGCCGATGTCAGCAGACCCTTGTTGCCCACGGCCTCTATCAGCTCATAGCCGGGCGAAGGCTCCCCATAGAAGAAATACATGGACACCGTAGCCCATATCAAGGCGACAATGCCTTCGGTAATCATGGCTCCATAGAACACGGGGCGCCCCATTTTCTCACTCTTCAGACAACGTGCCATCAGCGGACTTTGCGTGGCGTGGAATCCACTCAAAGCACCACAAGCAATGGTGATAAACAGACAGGGGAATATCTGATCCGTAAACGAGCTGTCGGCAGCCATACCCATATTCTCCGTATGTTCCCAAAGCTCCGGCAACTGAGGCCACTCCATGAACAGTACGGCCATCAGGCCAGCTGCCATGAAGAGCAGGGAGAAGGCAAATATGGGATAGAAGCGGCCTATAATCTTGTCGATCGGCAACATCGTTGCAAGGATATAATACAAGAAGATGACGATGACCCATATCAACGTCGTTCCGCCATAGCCCTGAAGAATGGTGGCAGGACTGAAGACAAACACCGTGCCCACCATCAACAACAGGATGACAGAGAAGACAAGCATCACCTTGCGTGCGCCTTCGCCCAAATACTTGCCCACCAGTTCGGGACAGCTGGCTCCGTCATTGCGCATGGAGAGCATACCTACCATATAATCATGAACGGCTCCGGCAAAAATGCAGCCAAAGACAATCCATAGATAAGCCGAAGGACCGAACTTCGCACCCATAATGGCACCGAAGATAGGTCCTGTACCTGCAATGTTCAGAAACTGGATCATGAACACTTTCCAAGAAGGGAGAACAATGTAGTCCAAACCGTCGGCTTTTCTCACAGCCGGTGTATCCCTGTCGTCCGGCGAAAAGATGCGCTCAACAATCCGCCCGTAAACGAAGTAGCCGACAATGAGCAAAACGAGACATAAAGAAAACGAAATCATAAGATTTACTTTTATAGCTATATCACATGCAAAAGTAATTAAATATATTGAAAATTAGGTTCTCATTTCTGAAAATTATCGTATTTTCATGATTAATTAGTTAATTTTGCACATCAAATACAAAGGTAAATGAAGAGTCACATCCACATCATATTTCTTTGCTTATGCCTGATGTTGTCAAGCATGCCCACCAAAGCACAAACCATCAGCCCCCCTTCACCCAAACATGAGATTCGCGCCGTATGGCTGGCCACCATCGGCGGTATTGACTGGCCGTACTCGTATCAGGAAGAAAAACAAAAGGAAGAACTCAGGCAAACACTCGACAAGCTGAAGCATTCCGGCATCAACACCGTCTTATTACAAACGCGGGTAAGAGGGACGACAATATATCCCTCCCATCTGGAACCTTGGGACAAATGCATGACCGGAGTACCCGGAAAAGCCCCCAATTACGACCCTTTACAGTTTGCCATTGACGAATGCCACAACCGAGGCATGCAGCTCCATGCCTGGGTGGTCACTCTCCCGGTTGGGAAATGGAACAAGTTGGGTTGCACACACCTCAGACAGGAACACCCCCAGCTTATTACAAAGATCGGCGAAGAGGGATACTTGAACCCGGAGAAGGAGGATACGGGTGATTATCTCGCCAAAATCTGTCAGGAAATCGTAACGGCATACGATGTCGACGGCATCCACCTCGACTACATCCGATACCCCGAAAAATGGAAACTGCGTACACCGCGTTCTGAAGGAAGAGCCAACATCACAAACATTGTGCGCAAGATCTATACCAGCGTGAAAGCCCTCAAGCCATGGGTGATGATGTCCTGCTCACCCATTGGCAAATATGATGACCTGCTGCGCTATCCGTCCAACGGATGGAATGCCCGTACCACCGTATGCCAGGACGCACAACAATGGATGAAAGAAGGCATTATGGATGCCTTGTTCCCGATGATGTATTTCCGGGACAACAATTTCTTTCCCTTTGCCATCGACTGGAACGAACGCTCCTACGGACGCATCGTCGTTCCGGGACTTGGCATCTATTTCCTCGACCCGAAAGAGGGGAGATGGATCTTGGATGATGTGGAGCGCCAGCTCAATGTGATTCGCGGGTTGGGCATGGGGCATTGCCATTTCCGTTCAAAGTTCTTTACCGACAACACAAAAGGAATCTACGACCTGGGATGCTGGTTCAACGCCACCCCGGCACTTATACCCCCAATGACATGGCAGTCGGACAAACAGCCAGCCAGTCCATCGTCTGTTTCCCTTCGTAATGGAGTGCTCAGATGGGAAGTCGACAACACCACCACCTCGCAAGACCTATACCTATTATATAATATATATGCGTCCAAGACTTACCCCGTTGACATCACCAAGGCCGAAAACCTGATGGTCACACGATGGAAGGAAAAGCAGCTGCATGTCCAAGAAGGATTGTATTATGCCGTCACGGCACAAGACCGATACGGACAGGAGAGTGCCCCTTGCCAATCGGTTAGGGACACAGACCTGTCACCACACACGAACTATCCCATTCACCCTACCATATCGTCGGGCAAAATCCTCCTCCCCAAAAAAGAATCCACGTTCGATGCCAGCTATGTGGTGATAGCAAACCTACAGGGACGCGCCGTCAGCGCCCATCCATACAAAGAGGACTCCATCTACATTGCGCATCTTCCTGAAGGAATGTACCAAATACGGGCGTACGACCCGAAAGGAAGGAACCACAGGATCGGGTTCTTCAGTTTCAAGCGCAAAAAGACAGCTTCCCCCAATCAATAACCCATCAATGACATGAATCTCATTGAACTCTCCTCACTCAGCCATCCCGATGTGGCATGCTACAGCAAACTCACTGAAGCCCAGCTACGCCAAACCGATGGCGGCCTCTTCATTGCCGAAAGCCCCAAAGTCATTCACGTGGCACTCAATGCAGGATTCAAGCCTGTCTCCCTGCTTTGCGAAAGACGACACATCAACGGCGATGCCGCCTCGATCATTGAACGTTGCGGCAATATTCCCGTCTATACCGGGGAGCGTGACCTATTAGCGGAACTCACAGGCTACACCCTGACACGCGGCGTCCTATGCGCCATGCAACGCCCGGCGATGCCTCCCATAGAGGAGATTTGTCGCCATGCCCGACGAGTAGTGGTTATACAGGGCGTTTCAGACACGACCAACATTGGTGCCATTTTCCGCTCGGCAGCCGCCCTTGGTATCGATGCGGTCCTATTGACCAACGACTCATGCGACCCACTCAACCGGCGTTCCGTCCGCGTGTCAATGGGATCAGTGTTCCTTGTGCCATGGACATGGACAGATGCCTCGTTGACAGAGTTGCGAAGTCTCGGTTTCCGCACAGCCGCCATGGCCCTTTCCGACAATTCCATCTCCTTGGACAATCCCTGCCTGAAACAAGAACCGAAACTGGCCATCATCATGGGAACAGAAGGGGACGGCCTACCCCACTCCGCCATCGAAAACGCCGACTATGTGGTACGCATCCCGATGTCGCACCAAGTAGACTCACTGAACGTCGCTGCCGCCGCTGCGGTGGCCTTTTGGGAGCTTCGCGCTTGATTCATGTCAAGCAAAATATCAAAAAGTAAGTTTTTTAGCAAAAAAGTTGATAAAATGTTTGTTATTTTGATTTTTTGATTTACCTTTGCAACAGAAATCAAACAAAAAGCATAAATTAGTTCAATTTCATTCAAAAGTAAAAAGATTATGAATGCAGCAAAAGTTGTAGAAGATCTCAAAGTGAGATTCCCCAATGAGCCTGAGTACATTCAGGCAGTGAGCCAGGTTCTTCCCACCATCGAAGAAGAGTACAACAAGCATCCCGAGTTTGAAAAGTACAATCTGATTGAGCGCCTTTGCATCCCCGACCGCGTCCTCGAGTTCCGTGTGACATGGGTTGACGACAAGGGCAACATTCAGACCAACATGGGCTACCGCATTCAGCACAACAACGCCATTGGCCCGTACAAAGGTGGTCTTCGCTATCACAAGAGTGTAAACCTGGGTATCCTGAAGTTCCTGGCTTTCGAGCAGACCTTCAAGAACTCTCTGACAACCCTGCCTATGGGTGGTGCCAAGGGTGGTTCAGACTTCTCTCCCCGTGGCAAGAGCGACGCTGAGGTGATGCGCTTCTGCCAGGCATTCATGAACGAGCTGTACCGCGTGATCGGTCCCGATGAGGACGTTCCCGCTGGTGATATCGGTGTCGGTGGCCGCGAGGTTGGCTATCTGTTCGGACAGTACAAGAAGCTCACCCACCAGTTCCAGGGCGTGCTCACAGGTAAGGGCATCCCCTTCGGCGGTTCGCTGATCCGTCCTGAGGCTACTGGTTACGGTACCGTATATTTCCTCTGCTCTATGCTTGCTACCCGCAACATCGACATCAAGGGTAAGAAGGTGCTGATCTCTGGTGCTGGTAACGTGGCTCAGTATGCTGCTGAGAAGTGTCTGCAGCTGGGTGCTATCCCCATGACCATGTCTGACTCTGACGGTTACATCTTCGATCCCGATGGTATCGATCGCGCTAAGCTCGACTACATCATGGAGCTGAAGAACGTGGAGCGCGGACGTATCAAGGAGTATGTCGAGGAGTATCCGACAGCCAAGTACTACGAGGGCAAGCGCCCCTGGTATGAGAAGGCCGACATCGCCCTGCCTTGCGCTACTCAGAACGAGATCAACGGCGACGAGGCTCAGGCCCTGGTGAACAACGGTATCATCGCTGTTGCTGAGGGTGCTAACATGCCTTCACTGCCCGAGGCTATCAAGATCTTCCAGGATAACAAGCTGTTGTATGCTCCTGGTAAGGCTTCTAACGCTGGTGGTGTATCAGTATCAGGTCTTGAGATGTCGCAGAACTCTGAGCGTCTCAGCTGGACAGCCAAGGAGGTTGACGACTATCTGAAGCGCATCATGAACGACATTCACGAGAACTGTGTGAAGTACGGCACTGAGAAGGACGGCTATATCAACTACGTGAAGGGTGCCAATGTAGCAGGCTTCATGAAGGTTGCCAAGGCCATGATGGCTCAGGGAATTGTGTAATGGTGCTGGAAAACAACACATAACACAATATAAACAACAACTGGAGGGTGTCGGTACGCCCTCCAGTTTTTTATGTTTTTTAAAAGGGAAAACGCGCTTTGCTTTTCCGCTATAGGAAAATCAGCGAAGGCGCAAGCCATCGCCCACCTTGATTCTATAGTCGGGCGAAAGTCCATTCATTTTGTAAAGTGATTTCAATCGAATGCCGTACATCTGTGAAATGCTATACATGGACTCACCGGCTTTTATGTAGTGAAGCCTGTCCTCATACTCTTTCGGAGCATTAGGACGCTTTTTCATCAGCCAGACGATTTCGCCCTCAAGAAGAGAATCGTCTTTGTCACGATCATTGTAACGGGCAAGCTTCTTATATGACACTTCCATTTCGGCAGCAATCGAGCGGAACGAATCGCCCTTGTTGGCAATCACATAATAATTATCATTATATTTTTTTATCGGATGCAGCATCCGCCCGTAAGTACCTTTGTCTTTGGTATGTTTGGCAAGGGTCTTATCGTAGGTCTTGGCCGTGTCATAACGGTCGAGCTTGTACAACTGGATCAGCTCAATCAGCTTACTGGCATATTGCGGATTAGTGGCATAGCCGGCAGTCTTCAGTCCCCGTGCCCAACCCTTATAGTCAGTTCGCTTCAGCTTGAAAAGGGATTTGTACCGCTGACTTTCAGACAAGAAACGGGAGTGGTCGTCAAACGATTCGTACACCGTCTTATAAGCCCTGAAGCATTCGTTTCTGGCATCATCATCCTGATGGATAGTCGCCCCTAACCAATCATGACATTTGATTCCGAAATGGTTGTTGCCTCTTCTGGCCAACTCACTTTTACCTGCCCCTGATTCGTAGAGGCCTTGCGCCAACGTAATTGATGCGGGAATCTTCCAGCGGTGCATTTGCTCAATGGCAATATCCTTGTACTGGTCAATATACAGCTGGTATTCCTGATTCCAACGTATCTGTCCATGAGCCATCACAGACAGGAAAAGTGCTACAGAAAGGAAGAGTTTTCTCATTATAAATATTTTTTCTTGTGCAAAAGTAATGTTTTTCGGTGATATTTTACTATTTTTGCATCAGAAATATTGAACAACATGGAAGAACTAACACTTAAATCTAAGATTTTGGCATGTCAGATGGAAGAACTGACCGCCGAAGAGCAACAATTAACCCAATTGGCCATCAAGCAGACCGAGTGCTCATACGCCCCCCATTCCCACTTCCACGTAGGTGCCGCCCTGCTGCTTGAAAGCGGAAAAATGATTGTCGGCTGCAATCAGGAAAACGCCGTGCTGCCTGCCGGTATCTGTGCGGAGCGTTCTGCCATTTTCTCTGCCGGCGCCCAATATCCCAACGATGCCATCACCACCCTTGCCATTGCGGCACGCAACACGAAAGGACAATTGACAGAAGAGCCTGTCAGTCCTTGTGGCATTTGCCGTCAAGTGATTGTAGAAGCCGAGACCCGCTTCCATCACCAAATCAAAATCCTGCTCTACGGCACGAAGCGAATCTACGTGGTAGAAGGCATCGGGCAACTGATGCCGCTGACGTTCTCAGAGTTCTGATTCAACGGTAGCATCCCAGTCCCTTCGCTGTTGAGAGTGAATCGAGATGAAAATCATACTTCAGGTTTTCTTCGTCGATAAGCATAAAGTGTTTCTTCCCCTGAATCTCGTCTGTTGGCTTCTCCCAGATAATATTTTTGAAATGTACGCTATCGTCGACCTCGGGTGTACGAAGCAGACAATTCTCAAAATCATAATTGAAAGCAGCCTCCTCAGCATTCTGCGTACCCATCAGCTCGTCGTCGGCATAACCCGTTAGGATAGAATTCTTACAGCTGAATGTTTCCAAAGGATAAGGGTTGTTTTCATAGCTGTTGAAAAAACGAATAGCCACACCGCGTTCGGCTTTAAAGGGATAAAACTGAGCCACTGTACACCCTTCCAAAAGCACCGCACCGCCGTATGCTACGATGCAATCGCCCTCTGTGTTTGTAATCTGACAATCCTTCAATCCCACGTATGCGTTCAGCAATTGCAGGCCGATTCCCTTGCAATTATGCACCACTGACCTTTCCATGTAGAGCCGCTGATTGTCATTACCAAGCCGAGCCGAGTCACAGATCACGGCATTCATGGCGTTGCGAATCTCTGTATCGACCATGTAATTGCCCGTGGAAGAAGAATAGAAATGAAGTCCCCTCCACTGTCCGCTGACACGATCGTAAGGAAGATAGTCGAACATGTGATCCAGACGGTCGCCCCGCATCAGCACACTATCGGTGATGAGATTTCCAAAGACATCGATACCCGCCCCATCATGGAAATACAACTGACTCTTGTTAATGGTCAGCTTCACTCCCTCTGCAACAACCATGACACCATAGATGACGATGGGCTTTACCGATTGGATCACCGTGTCTTTGGTAATGACCTTATTGCGTAGCATGACCGCATCCCAGGCATAGCCTCTCAGTACCACGTTCTGCTCAACACCACTTTCCAATCTGAATACAAGATCATCCTGCACCTGTCGCGCCATATCCAGATTCTCTTCAGGAGCCGTCAGTTCCACAAACACACGGATGCTGTCGCCTTTGCGCACCTCAAGGTCGTTGACAATAGAACCCAGAGAATTGTCGAGATAAGAACCATCGACATTCACGCGAAAGCCCGTCTGATTACCATGTTTCAGCCTCACGGAAGAAATGCGTATGCCATCACTGGAATGATTATACACCCAAAAGGTATAGGTCGACGAACCGACGGTAGAGAATATGGTGTCCATCTTCACCGTATCGACAGAGAAAGTCAGCCTTGCCGAAGGACTGGACGTGAAAGAGTCGTTATCCGAGCACGCCATCAACAAGGCACAAATGGCGAAGAACAAAAAAATCCGTTTCATCATATTGACAAAACGGACTTTTAATATAATTATTGTGTATTCGATTACTTACCGAAATAACGCTTCAGCAAGCCTGCAAAACCTGCGCCGTGACGGGCCTCGTCCTTAGCCATCTCATGAACAGTGTCGTGAATGGCATCGAAACCGGCAGCTTTGGCGTTCTTGGCAATACGGAACTTATCCTCGCAAGCGCCAGCCTCGGCAGCGGCACGCTTCTCCAGATTGGTCTTGGTATCCCATACGCACTCACCCAGCAACTCAGCGAAACGGCTGGCATGGTCAGCCTCCTCAAATGCATAGCGCTTGAAAGCCTCTGCAATTTCGGGATAGCCCTCACGGTCGGCCTGGCGAGCCATGGCCAGATACATACCGACCTCGCCACATTCACCATTGAAATGGTTGCGCAAGTCGTTGATCATTTCCTCACTTACACCCTCAGGCTTGCCGTCGCCAATCTTATGCACGGTGGCGTAGGTCATGTCGGCATCGTCCTTCAATTCTGAGAACTTAGAGGCTGGAGCCTTACAGATGGGGCACTTTTCGGGAGCTGCATCGCCTTCGTAGATATATCCACAAACGGCGCAAATAAACTTTTTCTTCATAAACTAATTTAACAATTGTTGTTTTTAGGTAATAATTTACTTTTGCAAATTTAGCGAGAAAAAAATTAATCCGCAAATTTTTTCCCATTTAGTTTTGTTATTTAGATACATTCTTGAATCATGTATCAACTGTATTGACAAGTCGAAGTAAAAATACTTTTTACGACAAGCAATCATACCGTTTGCTACGATGAAGGAAAAACAATCAATATTTGACAGCAAACAACCTTTATGCAACAAAATTAGTTAAATAAACATAAATCGAAAGAAGGTGACACGATATAAACTCTTGATTTTCAGGAAAAAGAAGTAACTTTGCAGCCGTTTTGCCACAATGGTAGAACAATGGGAGGATGAACAGGCGCAGACTCTCATCACAAAAATATGTCTAACCCTTAAAAAACTGGTTTGATAAACGTCTGTTCAAACCGCCGTCTCTTTGGAAGAGACAAACAATAAAATTTTATGTCAGAATTAACAAAGAACGTTCAGCCGTTGCAGGATTTCAACTGGGACGAGTTTGAAAACGGCACCGTAGCCAACGTCAGCAAGGAAGAGCTTGACAAAGCCTACGATGAAACCTTGAGCAAAGTGGCCGACCACCAGGTTGTCGACGGTAAAGTGATTAGTGTCGACAAGAAGGAAGTGGTTGTGAACATCGGCTACAAGAGCGATGGTATCATCCAGGCCTCTGAGTTCCGCTACAACCCCGACCTGAAGGTGGGCGACACCGTAGAAGTCTACGTTGAGAGCGCAGAGGACAAGAAGGGCCAGCTGATTCTTTCCCACAAGAAGGCTCGCATGTCGAAGTCTTGGGATCGTGTCAACGAGGCTCTCGAATCGCAGGCCATTATCCAAGGCTACATCAAGTGCCGCACAAAGGGTGGTATGATTGTCGACGTGTTCGGCATCGAGGCCTTCCTGCCCGGTTCGCAAATCGACGTTCATCCCATACGCGACTACGACCAGTTCGTAGGTAAGACGATGGAGTTCAAAGTGGTGAAGATCAACCAGGAGTTCCGTAACGTGGTTGTTTCTCACAAGGCCCTCATCGAGCAGGAGCTCGAGGCTCAGAAGCAGGAGATTATCTCGAAGCTGGAGAAGGGTCAGATTCTGGAGGGTACCGTGAAGAACATCACCAGCTACGGCGTATTCGTAGACCTCGGTGGCGTAGACGGACTCATCCACATCACAGACCTCAGCTGGGGCCGCGTTGACGATCCTAAGAAGGTTGTTGAGCTCGACCAAAAGATTAATGTCGTTATCCTCGACTTCGACGAAGAGAAGAAGCGCATTGCCCTTGGCCTGAAGCAGCTCACTCCTCATCCTTGGGATGCTCTGGACGCCGACCTCAAGGTTGGTGACCACATCAAGGGTAAGGTTGTCGTTATTGCCGACTACGGTGCATTCGTTGAGGTTCAGCCCGGTGTTGAGGGTCTGATCCACGTCAGCGAGATGTCTTGGAGCCAGCATCTGCGCAGTGCTCAGGAGTTCCTGAAGGTTGGCGACGAGGTTGAGGCCGTTATCCTGACACTCGACCGCGACGAGCGCAAGATGAGCCTCGGCATCAAGCAGCTGAAGGAAGACCCATGGGAGGCTATCGAAGTGAAATATCCCGTTGGTTCGAAGCACACCGCCAAGGTTCGCAACTTCACCAACTTCGGTGTATTTGTGGAGCTTGAGGAAGGTGTTGACGGCCTGATCCACATCAGCGACCTGAGCTGGACGAAGAAGGTGAAGCACCCCTCAGAGTTCACAAAGGTTGGCGAGTCCATCGACGTTGTGGTGCTCGACATCGACAAGGAGAACCGTCGTCTGAGCCTTGGCCACAAGCAGCTCGAGGAGAATCCTTGGGATGTCTTTGAGGACAAGTACACCGTCGGAAGCGTTCACACTGGTAAGATCACGGAATTGCTCGAAAAGGGTGCCGTTGTTCAGCTCGACGAGAATGTTGAGGGCTTCGCCACTCCTAAGCACCTGGTGAAGGAAGACGGTTCGCAGGCTGTTGCCGGCGAGGAACTGCCCTTCAAGGTCATCGAATTCAACAAGGATTCCAAGCGTATCATCCTCAGCCACAGCCGCACTTTCGAGGACGCACAGCGTGAGGAGAAGCGCGCCGCCCGCAAGGCTGCCGCTCCCCGTGCCAAGAAGGAAGAGGCTGCCAAGATCGAGAATGTTGCTGCAAGCACCACGCTTGGCGACATCGACGTTCTGGCCCAGCTGAAAGCTCAGATGGAGAAGGGCGAGTAATCCCCCACTCCCATCATCATAATGACTGCGTTTCCCTGTCAAGGGGGAACGCAGTCTTTTTTTGTTGTTTCCGTCGAAACATTTGCATGTTTCATTATAAATTACTACCTTTGCAATGAACGAGCAAACAATCCATAACTAAAACATGAAGAAACTATTCATCACCATTCTATCATTGTTGTGCTGTCTGGCACCCCAAGCTATTGCACAAGAGAAAGTTGACAGCGACTCCATCATCCGCCATTTGCAAGCCCAGTTACAAGAGATTCAGCTACGCGACATCATGTTGAGCGAACAATTGGAACGTAGCGGACAGGCACAGCGTTCCGACTCTCTCCGCAAGTCACAGCTGAAGGCACGCATTGACTCCCTTCGCCAAATTACAGCTGGCGCATCGCTTGTCATCGACGGTGACACACTCCTCAAACTATACGCACGAAAAGGCGGCATGCTGGCAGAAGACCGCATAGAAGGTATCAAGAAGCAGATACTCAGTCTTGGTAAGCGGCTGACCTTTTTCACCGATTCCTGCTATGTGTTCGAGGGGGAGTTCTATTCAGATATCATGGTGGGCACGGATGTCGTCATGAGTATCAGCGACGAAGACGGACTTTGGGAAAACTGCACCCGGAAAGAATTAGCCGAACGCTACCGCAACGTGATAGAAAAGAAGATACAGGAGATTCACGATGAATACGGCTTGCAACAAAAACTCACGGGATTACTGACCGTGGCACTGATACTGATAGGCCAGTGGCTGATTTTCAAACTAACACTATGGCTCTATCGCCGTTGGCGCATCCGTCTATTACGCATGTTGCTACGTCGCGCCAAACCCTTGAATATCAAAGAGTATGAGGCACTCAATATTCACCAGTTGGGAGTCGTATTCTTGGTGACATTCCGCATTCTGCTCATCGTTGTCATTCTGATGCAGCTCATCGTCACCATCCCACTGGTATTCTCCGCATTTCCCGAAACCGAAGCATTTGCCTATACCATCTTCGGCTATATCTGGAATCCTGTTAAGAACATCTTCGGGGCCGTATTAGGATTTATGCCCAACCTGTTCCAGATTATCATCATCATACTTTGCTTCCGCTATTTAGTGAAAGGCATTCGGTATGTGATGAACGAGATTGGCAACGGCAACCTTAAAATCAACGGTTTCTATGCCGACTGGGCCCAGCCGACCTTCGTTATTGTCCGCGTATTGTGCTATTCGTTCATGTTCGTCATGATATGGCCACTTCTGCCAAGCTCCAACTCTGAAGTATTCCAGGGTGTTTCGGTATTCATCGGTGTCATTGTGTCATTAGGTTCATCCTCAATCGTCGGCAATGTGATGGCAGGCATGGTAATGACCTATATGCGCCCGTTCCGCATTGGTGACTTCATTCGCTTTGGTGACACAGAGGGCTTCGTCATTGAGAAGACGGTGCTGGTGACCCGTATTCGAACCCGTAAGAACGATGTCATCACCATTCCGAACTCGAACCTTCTGACCTCACAGACATCAAACTACACGGTAGCCGCCCAAAACTATGGAATCGTCGTCCACACCAAGGTGACCATTGGCTACGACATGTACTGGAAAGACATACGCCAGCTACTCATCAATGCAGCCAAAGCCACACCTGGCATTAAAGCCACACCCGCTCCTTTCGTCATGGTGACGGCTCTCGACGATTTCTATGTGGAATACGAAATTAACGCCTATACGAGCAAGTCAGAGACATTGCCCGTAATCTACTCAACCCTACGCCAAAATATCCTTGACAACTTCCATGAGGCAGGTGTTGAAATCATGTCGCCCCATATCTTTGCACATCGCAACGATCTGGAGCTACAGATTCCAAAGCATCAACAAACGAAGAATTAAGGCCTACTTCGCCCGGAACATTTCCGACTGCTGGCGAATCAGCTCGGCATCATTGAAATAGTCGATGCGCATGGCTTGACGCACCTCGCTCATGGTTTGGGCGGCAATCTCACGTGCCTGCTCAGTGCCCTTCTTCAGGATATTATAGATTTCGGGAATGTCCTGTTCCAGCTCATGGCGGCGCTGACGCATAGGCTCCAAGAACTGGTTAAGCACCTGATTGAGGAACTTCTTGCACTTCATATCCCCCAGACCTCCACGACGATAATGCTCTTTCAGCTCGTCGAGGTTCTGGTATTCCGGCCAGAAATTCTGGAAGTCGGCATCGGTCGAGAAAGCATCCAAATAGGTGAACACGGCATTTCCCTCCACGTGTCCCGGATCGCTGACATTCAAGTGAGTGGGATCAGTGTACATGGAGCGCACCTTCTGCCACACTTCATCGGCTGAGTCAGAGAGATAGATGCAGTTACCTAACGACTTCGACATCTTTTCCTTACCGTCAGTACCGGGCAGGCGGCGGGCCGTCAGGTTTTCAGGCAACATGATGTTCGGCTCTACCAAGACAGGAGCATAGATGTGATTGAAACGATTTACGAGTTCACGTGTCACTTCCAGCATGGGTTCCTGATCCTCACCGGCGGGCACCGTCGTTGCCTTGAAGAGCGTGATGTCGGCTGCTTGCGACACGGGGTAACAGAAGAATCCCAAGGGGATGCTCTCACCTTCAAAACCGCGCATCTTGATTTCCGTCTTCACCGTAGGGTTACGCTGCACACGACTCACGCTGACGAGGTTCATCAGATAGGTGGTGAGTTCTGCCAACTCAGGGATATGACTTTGGATGAAGAGGATGCACTTCGAGGGATCAAGCCCAGCCGAAAGCCAGTCGAGGGCAACGTTGACAATACTTTGACGCAACTTCTCCGGGTTGTCGGCATTATCAGTAAGGGCTTGCACGTCAGCCATGAATACAAACATGCGGTCGTAATTGCCTTCATTCTGAAGTTCAACACGACGGCGAAGAGAGCCAACATAGTGGCCAAGATGTAGTTTTCCTGTAGGACGGTCGCCCGTCAATATTACTTTTCCCATAAACAGAGTATAATCTTTTGTTCTTTAATCCTTGATAATATGAATGTCTCGCTGGGGGAACGGAATCTCGATACCATTGGCGTTCAGCGTGTCGTAGATGCAGGTGAGCACATCGCTGGCCACAGCTGCACGCTTGGCCACCTCGGCCCAGACAGCGATTCTGAAGTCTACACTCGAATCGTTCATGTTCACCACAATGGCATGGGCCTCTTTCGTGGGATCCATCCATTCGTTCCTGAGTCCGTTGACAGCTTCGTCCACGAGCAGCTGCACCTGCTTGAGGTTCGAGCCGTAGGCCACACCGAACACGATGGGCACCAATACATATCCGTGGTTGCGGGTCAGGTTCTTGTAGTTCTTGTCGAAGAGCTGCGAATTTTGGAAGGTGATAATCTCACCTGCCAGCGACTCTACGATGGTCGATGTGTAGCTGATCTGCTGCACCTTGCCTACTGTTCCATCCACCTCAACCCAATCGTTCACTTTCAGTCGGCCAGCCATGAGCGAAGCACCATAGAAGATATTTTCAATGATATTCTTCGAGGCGAAACCGATACCCGTGGAAAGGCCTCCTGAAATGGCCAACAGCCATGCCAAGGAGATATGGAGGATTCCAAGCGAGAGCATCAGCCAGACACCCCACACCAACACCTGGATAATATTGCGGCTCATCACGGAACGCGAGGCTGCCGTAGAAGGGTCCAAGCTTGAGAAATGCAGTTCGAGGAAAGACAGCAGCGTGACAGCTATATAGCGGAAGAGGAACCACATGCACACCACCATCGACAACTTGATGATGGAGAGCTTTAGATTCTCCATGTCAACAAAAGGCTCGTTGAACAACCGCCAGCAGAGGTCGCTCAGATTGAACACATCGGCTGCCCAATAGATGCTCAGCATGATGGAAAGCACAGCCATCACGGGAATCACCACGCTATAGACAAACATGTAGTGCCACGTCTGCGTGACGGGCTTACGATCCATGTCCGTCCGTTCACGATAGATGCCCATCCACCGGGAGACACAAGTGATGGTAAGGACACAGGTGAGTTGCATCACCCACCAGATGATAATCTGCACAGACAGCAACGTGTACCCCATCCACGAACAGACCAGGGCACCGAGGAAGACGGCCAGCGACACGTAGGTATAGAACATGTCCTGCTTAGGGACGTTTTTATTGTGCCGGCGAATGCCAATCCACTGCCATGTTGTGACAAGCAACAAGATGGGCGGAAAAATAAGATTCACCAATTCTTTCGGAATCAGGATGATACGGAAGGCAATCACTAAAAAGCCGACGACCACCAATGGGGCATAGATACGGAAGGCACTGTTGATCTGTTTTCCATCCACACGCAACAAAAGGGAGAGCAGAATGACCCCAAGAAGCCACGAGAACTCAATGAGCAATCCTGATGCCATGATAAAGAAATGCTGTCCGAAACCATGTCCGACGGCAAGTATCAAGGCAAACGTGATGGTTGTCGTCGCCATGATGATATAGCTACGCTTCTCCATGAAGGAATCGGTCCTGAACCGTTTGGGAATCAGGAAACGGAAGACCAGCAGATTGATAAGCGTGGCAATGATGACATAGAAGACGAGGATCACAAACAAACCGAACATGTAGGTGCTACTCCATTGCGAAGAAGGTGTTGCCGTGTATTTGTCATTGAACGTCTGCACCATCTCCTCACATTTTTCGGGTAGGTTCTTCAATACCGTAAAGTAATTGTCGCTGCCATTCATGAAGATGCCACGCTGAATCTCGGCATAACGATCCTGCGCATAGTCGTTGAGATGCTTCAAGCGTTGCTCGCTCATCTCATAGTAACGTATATAGTCGGCTGTCTGCGAGCGGTTCTCATCCAAAGAATTACGAATATGGATGGCCAAGGCAAGACACACGCTGCGGTCGGTCTGTGCCTTCTGCCCCAACAAAGAGACAGGCATCTGCCGCAGACTTGCTATCAGACTGTCGAACTTGGCAATCTCGGCCCCATGACTCTCAAGAAACTCCTTGAAAGGCAACTGCTGCCGCTGGAATTGCTGATACTGCTCGGTAGCCTCATGACAAGCGTAAGTAAGGTCGAAGACATAATTGGTGTTCTGCGAATAGAGCATCAGCGAGTTCTGGTTCGAGCGTTTGATGGTCTCCATCAGTTCGTTTCGGATGGCCCTGTTCTGTAAGCGATGCGCCGTCATTTGACCGTTCACCTCATTGTACCGCTTCACCAACTCCAATCGAAGCACCCCAAGTGTCTCGTCGAGATTTTCCTCTTTCAGTACCGCGTTTGCCTTTGGAAATATTGTGACCAAAACGGTCAACAATAATAGAAGTCTTTTCATCTCTATTTTAGTTTTGCTTCTTTTTAGAGTGCAAAGGTACGATTAAGCAAGCAAAAAGCCAAATTTTATCCCTATATAATTGACTTTCGTCTATCTTTTATAATTATACAGAGAATGAACCGACTGTTGGGCCGGTTCATTCTCTTTTTTCCCGTAGGAGTTATTTGACGACTTTCTTGCCATTGATAATATTAAGGCCTGGACGAAGGGAGGGACGGCGGATGCCATCAAGACCATGGATAACGGAAGGCTTCTCTGAAGTTGTAAGGCCATTGATGCCTGACAGTTCCTGACCTCCCATAATGGTTTTTACATCGTCGGCAGAGATGGCGTAGTTGTAGATGCGCACATCGGCCAAGTAGGCCGTCAGATAAGGATCGGAAGCAAACTGGCTGCGTCCTAAATAGTTGAGCAGCGGATGAAGCTCTGAAGGACGGATATTGATGCCAGTGGAAGAAGCCACCTCCTCACCGTCGACATAGATACTGGTCTTCTCAGTACCCATAGTGACGACAACATGCTTCCACTGATACGAAGTGAGCTTCGTGGGACAGTCTATCGACAGTTCGTCGCCGCCATTCTTGATGGCGAAGCGCATCTTACTCGTATAGCTGTTGCTGGGAGTAAGGAACATGTAATGCTCGGTGTCGGTGCCGAAATCGAAGATGCGCTGCCAATTGCTGGCACCACGCCAATTCACCCACAAGGCAATTGTGAGTTCGTCGCTATTGGCCACCTCGTATGGCAACTGGGCATACTCTTTGTTGTTGCCCACCAAACTCAAGGCTTTCGTGTCAGCCTGCTTTCCATCGACATAGCGGCCCGTTTTGGTGCTGAGTACAGCATCCATCATGTTGCGTGTCGCATCGTATGTATTGCCGTTCATCTGCCAATGGGCAATAAGCGAGGCATGGCCTGAAGGTGTAGCCGCCACAGAGTCGGACCACTCGGAAATGTTCTCGGCACGGTCGATGGCACGCACACGATAGTAGTAGGACTGTCCCTGCTGACAAGTGTTGTCGACATAGTAAGCGGTCTTCACCTTGCGTGCGATGGTGTTCCACGTGCGTGTCTGCTGATCGGCACGCAGAATCATGTAGCCATCAAGGTCTGCCTCTTCGCCTGCCGTCCACTCTAAACGCACACTGGCCGGAGCAGCCTTGGCAGAGAGTCCCTGAGGCACAGCGGGTGCCACAGTCTCGTAGTCGACATCAACGGGTACGAAACGCCACATCATACGCTTGGCAGCATTGCCCGTGAGCTTGGTGACCTGCACCACGCCAGTCGTGGCAGTAGTACCCCGGGATGCCAAGTAGAGCGCACTCTCACGATTGCGAATATAGTAATAACCATTGCCGGCATATTCTATATACCACTGTTCGTTGCTTGATGGATAGTCCTGCGTCCAGCCAATAATCTCACCATTGTTGGCCGTAGAGTAGTTGCGCACATTAAGGCGCATCTTAGTATTGGCAGCCGACTCGATGTTATAGAAGCTGAAGTCGCCCAGCATTTCGGGAATAGACTGTGTGGGCGTGACAATCCAGTGCTGCTTGTCGGTTCCCGCGTATTTCTGCTGGGAAACGGTAGATCCATTACTGGGGCAGGCCACCACGCTGCCCGTCATGCAGTTGACTAATTTATAGGTGCCGTTGATGGGTGAAGGGGCCACATCGGCTCCCCACGTAACGTCAATGACACATTCGGCATTGGTCTGTCCTTTCTGATAGCCATTGCCGCCGGGAATCGTCTGCTGGAACTCATGGAAGGGACCATAACCGTCGTAGTAGACCTCGCGCTCGGTAGACACGAACTGATAGGAAGTGGTGACGGCCTGACGTTCGGAAGAGCCGATGAAAGCCTTCACGCGACCATCGTCATGACGATAGACGGAGGCTGCCGTCCAGTTGTTCAGGTGCTGGGCGTAGGCCAGTCGCTCACCGTTACGGCTGATGTCGCAAAACTCGCCACGGGTACGGCTGTCGAAGCCCCACCAGATGCCCACGGTCATACCATGCTCAAGTCCCACCATCGGCTCGACGACATTGTGCATCTCGTCGTTGTAGCCCACCTTGCCATCGGCCTGCAGGCGGTCATAGTAGGCAATATATTTTTCCATGGAACCTGCCAATTGGTGGGTATTTCCCCAGTCGTAGTAATCCTTTCCTGCATTATACCACTCCAACGCCTTGTCGTTGTTGAGCGTGTTGCCACCCACCATAGCGATGTCAGCACAACGCGGATAGTTTTCCCTCAACAATTTGGCCACCTGAGCATGTCTGGTAGGATTAGCGCCTTCCTCCAGCGACCAGTAGTCGCCTTCGTTGAAAGCCGAGATGCCCACAATCGGATGCGTCGTGTTTTTCTGCATCCAGTGTACATGGCTGTTAATCATGGCAGCCCAGTTGTTGACGTTAGCCACTTTATTCTTAACATAATATTCTGGTGGCTGTCTGTTTGGATCTTCCTCAGTAGGACCTACGGCCTCCTGATCGGCCGTAAAGACGAGAGGCAGCGTCTTACTCACAATATTGAAGATATTACTACGCTCTTTCAAAACATCGACCATCGTTGAAGGCAGCACCGAGTCGTTCTCCAGTACATCAGTGTAGCGGAAAGCGGTACGACCGATGCCCACGTTTTCTTTGCCCATGTGGTTGAGCCCCTTGCGCAGATTCTGCTCGTTGATCCAGGCCTGGTCGAGTCCCCATGTGGGGCTGAACCGCTTGCCTTCGCCAGTGATGGAGAAGGGAACGGTGACATCGGCCGTCGACGGATAAAGGGGCAGATTCATACTGGACGAAGAACGGGGTTCATCCTGTGCAAAAGCAGTGGCCGTGCTGAGCACGGTCACTGCCATAATGGTAAGGCGGATTATCTTTTCCATTGATAAGAACTTTTTTACTTGATGATTGTTTTGTAGGCATATCCCTTCACCACCTTAATATAGAGACCGGGACGCAGCTTGCTGTTATCAGATTCGACAACGGCGCGACCGTCAACGGAATAGATGCCGTCAGGCAGGGCCACGGTAGCCACAGAAGGCAGGCTGATGCCCAGGGCGTTGTACTCTTTTTCAGCATCGGTGACACCCGTGATGGGCATCGTCAGGCCAGCCCAATGGTCGGTGACAAAAAGAACCTTGCTGGCTGCATCGTCAAACGGACGGATGACGGCAGAATAGCTTTGCAACATGGGAAGATTGGCTGAATCGGTCAATTTCTCCCATACGCCGTTGTTCAGCACATAGTGATTGAGAGGTGCCTTCACATTGGAAAGTTTCAGGAATCCACGGAGATTGCACATGCCGTCGACGGTATAGCTCATGGCTTTGCCCGTCTCTAAGAATACGGCTTCCTCAGTCTCCGAACGATAGAGGCAAGGAACACCTGCCGGTGTCTCACCGATTTCCTCCAAGCAAAGCTGGGTATAAGTCTCATTGATAGCGACAATCTGATAAAGCTTCACGCCCTTGCCCGGACGCATGGCGTATGGCAAACAAATGGTTCCCCATTGATTAGGCACGGCGGCGGTCTTGTAGAGGGGGTGGAACTTCAGGGCGAAGTCGGTGGCACCCCACCAGCCTTCGCGCTGGTCGCCCCTGCTGGCAGTGTTGCCCAGCTCACGCCACATATTGTCGACGGCACCTTCCTTGGAACTCTCGAAACCAATGGTCAGCGTACCGCCATCGCCCACATAGACGGGAGCCGAGAACAGAGTCTGCCAGCGGTCGTTCTTGCCAACGGTGGGCAGATCCATATAGTCGGCAGTCAGTACATTGGTGTTCTCTTTCTGCCCTTCAACGGCGATATATCCGTGCTGGTCGCTCAAGCAGAAGTGCTGGGTCGAAGCCTTGCACTCTAACGCATAGAGTCCATGATCCAAACCGGTGACTTCCTGTTTCACAGCCATGGTCTTTGTCAGATCGGTTGCGGGAATATCCGACCACCATGCGTTCCAGAACGTCACATTGTCGACCTTGTTGGTACGCTGGTCGCCGCCAGTATAGGTACCGCATTTGGTAGTCCATCCTGTTGCATTGGAGAACTTGGGCTGCTTGATTTTGCCTGAAACCGTTGTCTGTGGCATATACGCTGCAACAGCCTCCATCAGTCTTGCATTGTTCGTCAGAACGTCTTCGATGGTCGTTGATTGCTGGAAAGCCTGCAGGGCATCAACCAATGCCTCAGAATCGTTGAGCTGCAAGTTGATAAGCTTTTGCACATAAGCAATATATGCGACTGACTCTTTGAGTGCCTTCAACGCCAAGATTGCATCATCGACAATAGCCTTGACAGCTTGGAACGCATCCTTGTCGGTAGCGGTAATGGCACCGAGCCTGTTGGTCAGGTCAGTGTTGATAAATTCAAACTGGGTGTTATAGGTCTTGAAAGCATTGGCACGATCACGCATTCTCTCGATACCGTCAACATAGGCTGAATCCTGCGTGTCAAACAAGCGGGCCAGCATCAGTTGCCCCACCTGGGTCTTGGCCTTGGCGTTGCGCACAACCATAGAGAGCTGCTCATAGTCTGTACCCGTGTTGAAGACCTTGAGTTGCTTGGCCCAGTCAGCATTTTCATTCTTGAGATTGGCGACACTGTTCATAGAGGTCTTCCCAGGATTGGTTTGTGCCAAATAGCAATACATGTTAGAATTGCAGGAAGCACCACAGAAATAATAATAGGTATTGGGGGCTGCATCGAACGACGTGTTGACCGACTGTTCCGAAGCCTGATTGCTATCATCGCCGTATGCTTGCAGATAGGCATCATTGTCTTTTCCACCGACGGGAACCACTTGGAAATAAGGTGCAGCAATGGGTTCTCCGAGTCCGTTCGTCCATCCCGTAGTGCCAAGGACGAAGTCGCCATTGACAAAGATGTTACCACCCAAGTATTTCGTTTCCTCGCCTACGGGATAGGCATCGCCTGCCTCCATGTCGTCGCTCACGGCCATCACAATATTGGAGTACTGGCGGGTGTTCTTTGCGTCAAGCACCTGAATACGATAGCGGTAGCCACTGGATGCCTCAGTGTCCTGATAGGTGTAATCGGCTTCGTTCTCCTTGATCTCGACACTGTCAATGACTTCCCATTTGGTACCCGAAGCCTGAAGACTGCGCTCCACACAAATGGCAGCGTTCATCTCACCATTGTATTCGTGCCATTTCAGCGAAGCGGTGCCAGTCGTCTTGTCGTATGTCACCTCAAGACCTGAAGGAGCATACTGGCGCGGGGTGTTGGGAATGTAGTCGTACTTGCCGTTATAGCCTACGCCGCCGTCAAGGGCAGCATACATCTCACCGGCAGGAGTGAGATTACCGTCACGATAGATCTTCGAACAGTTGGCCTCACTGTTCCAATAATAGTAACGCTCAACATAGTCGTATGAATTAAGGGCATTACAGATACGGGTCAAAGCCTCCTTGTTTTTCTGGTAATCGGCTGCCGTGGGATTGTCACGGCTTGAGGCCTCGGCGAAAATACCCTGATTACCCCATGACGATCCCCATACCCATTCGGAAATCCATACGGGACGATGATGGCGGTCTACCCACGGGCCTTTGATCTGGTTGTAGAAGTTCCACTCAGGCCAGTAGCAGTGCAGGTCGATAATGTCACAACGCCAGCCACGGGCATCAATGGAGTCAAGGAATTCATGGTGCAGACCCAAGGCACCATCGTGAGAAGCAGGCGAACAGAGACGCAAGCCTGTACGCATCATGTTCTCCCAGTTATTAAGGATGGTATTCAGGTCTTGGGGCTTGTCGTCAGACGAATTGAACGGCTCATTATTGGTCTTTGTGTGAGCAGCCCAAGTACACTTACCAATCGCTGACGATGAGGGATAATCCTCATAGATATGATTAGGCACCCACTCGTAGTCGGGCAAACGATCGGCATTACCAGTTCCCCAGTCATAGCAACTCTGCACGTTGAGGGCAGTGAGTGCATCAACACGAGTGTCGCTGGCCAAATTCTTCTTGCCGACATCATACCACTTGAATACACGGTATGACGAAATGGCATTGTCCATCAGCGAGGGCAGCGATGCCACTTCCAGATCCTTGTCGGCAGCAACGAAACAGCGGCTATAGCCACGTCCGCCGGCTTTCAGCGAGAAAGTCACCATATAGCCGCGCTTCAGCTTGAACGAGCGAATCTTGTTGTTCAGCTGTTTGGTAGTCAAGGTATTCATGTAGCCACCTGAGTTTTCGAGTCCAAAGTTGTTGGCAGACTCACCTTCGAAGTTTGGCTCTGAAAAGACGGTCAGTGCCTTGAACTTGTCACCACCGCTATAGGGCATGATGATACAGCCACGGTTGTAGAGTTTCACCATGCAGTTGGTGTTGTCCTTGGCAGGCTCACCGTTGATTTGAATATACTGTAGATAATTGGCAATAGCCTTTGAGGGCTTCACCTCTGCCAGAATCAAGACGGCATGGTCGGTATTGGTGATGTTCACGATGCCCGATGCCGTAAACGGGGTGCTGCCAGTCACGATATAGTCGACATCGTCCGACAAGGTCACTTCAGAAGTCACCTGCGTCACCGTAGTCTTTGTGTTGGCCGCCCATGCAGAGACAACCATACACGACAGCAACGTCATCGCTGCCATCGTTCTCCTCATGTTTTGTAGAATCTTATTCATATTATTTTTAAGTTAGTATTTTTAGTTATCTTTGTTTAATTAATATAGTTTAGGTTGCAAATGTACAAATAAAACTTGTAAAAAGAAAACGTTTTAGGGAAATTCTTTGCATGCAAAGCATCCTTTTTCAGGCCGAGCGAACGCAATTCGGCCTGAAAAGGCGTTTTCTCGCTAATGATATACTTCCTGATGGAAGCTATGTATATGCTGTAAAACATAAAATAAGCCCCATCACAACAACTATATGCAGCAATTATACAAAAACGAATTTATTTTCAAAATTTTTCAGAAAAATGCTTGTAAGAACCAGAAATAATGCATAACTTTGCAACCACAACATAAAAAGAAACTATTTATGAATATTTTTGCAAATATTTGGTGGTGGCGCAACTCGGGATTAAAATAGTCGCGGGAAACGTAGCCATTGCATGTTTTTGCTTACAGATAAAAAGGCTCGTCGTGAACGCGACGAGCCTCTTTTTTAAAAGAATAAATATATGAGTTACTTAGTCGACGAAAAAGGTTTTTACGGAGAATTTGGCGGAGCCTACATTCCTGAGATTCTCTATGCAACGGTGAAGAAGCTGCAGGAAGAATACCTGCCCATTCTGGAATCGAAAGAGTTTCAGGACGAATACATGGCTTTGCTGCGTGATTATGTGGGCCGCCCCTCACCGCTCTATCTGGCACGGAGGATGAGCGAGAAGTACGGCTGTCAGCTCTACCTGAAACGCGAAGATCTGAACCACACGGGCGCACACAAGATCAACAACACCATCGGACAAATCCTACTGGCCAAAAAGATGGGCAAGAAGCGCATCATTGCCGAGACGGGAGCTGGTCAGCACGGTGTGGCCACCGCAACGGTATGCGCATTGATGGACATGCCCTGTGTGGTGTATCAGGGAGCACTCGACGTAGAGCGACAGCATGTGAACGTGGAGCGGATGAAGATGTTAGGAGCCGAAGTGCGCCCCGTGAAGACGGGCAACTGGACACTGAAAGATGCCACCAACGAGGCCATCCGCGACTGGTGCTGCCATCCGCAGGACACTTTCTATATCATAGGCAGTACCGTAGGGCCTCATCCCTATCCCGACATGGTGGCCCGTCTGCAAAGCATCATCTCGAAGGAAATAAAGGAGCAGCTAACCGAAAAGACGGGACGCGACTATCCCGACTACCTCATGGCCTGTGTAGGCGGAGGCAGCAACGCCGCCGGCACCATCTACCACTATATCGACGATGAGCGTGTAAGAATCGTATTGGCAGAGGCTGGAGGCCAGGGAGTGGATACCGGCCATACGGCAGCCACGATCCACGCTGGTCGTGTCGGTATTCTGCACGGTGCCAAGACACTGGTGATGCAGACTCCCGACGGACAGATCATCGAAGCAGAGAGCATCTCTGCCGGACTCGACTACCCTGGCATCGGTCCCATGCACGCCAACCTGGCCAACCGGCACCGCGCCACCGTCTACAGCATCAACGACGACGAGGCCATCCGTGCCGCCTACCTGATGACACGCTTAGAGGGCATCATACCTGCCTTGGAAAGCGCCCATGCCATTGCAGCCCTTGAAAAAATGTCGTTCAAGCCCTCGGACATCGTAGTGCTGACGGTGAGTGGAAGAGGCGACAAAGACTTAGAGACATACTTAACCCATTCCCCATCATTATGAATACATTCTCTTTCCACACCACAAGCCGCACCATGCTGGCCGACCTCTATACACCCGTGGGAATCTACATGCGACTGCGCGACCTCTACCCACAGAGTGCATTGATGGAATGTGCCGACTATCATAATCAGAGCAATGCCCGCTCGTTTATCGGTGTGAACCCGATTGCAAGCGTTGCCGTTGGACATGGAATGGCAAACCTCGCCTATCCCGACGGGACAAGCGTGAAAAAAGAAGTCAACGAAACGTTCGGCGTGGCCGAAGCAATTCATTCGCTCATCAATCAGATTCAGATTACTGGCGACGATGCGGATGTCTGCGGACTGTTCGGCTACACGTCGTTCAACGCCGTGCGATACTTTGAGCACATCGACGTGAAGGACGAGACACAATCAAGGAACGATGCTCCCGACATTCTCTATATATTATATAAGGTGGTGATTGTCTTCGACCATCACAACAACCAGTTGAAGGTGGTGAGTCTAAAAGAGAAGGAGGAAGCTGAAGGCTCATCCATTGACGACATCCTTCGTGCCATGAACCGTTCCAATGTCAGGGAATACGATTTTCGCGCCGTAGGCGACGTGGTGAGCACGCTCACCGACGAGGAGCACAAGGCAAACATCCGCCGGGGCATTCAGCATTGTCTGCGTGGCGATGTGTTCCAGATTGTACTCTCCCGTCGGTTCATCCAGAAATACGAGGGCGACGATTTCCGTCTCTATCGCGCCCTGCGGAGCATCAACCCCTCTCCCTATCTGTTCTACTTCGACTTCGGCGGCTTCCGCATCTTCGGTTCAAGTCCCGAAACGCATTGCCGAATTGACGGATGTAAAGCCTATATCGACCCGATTGCCGGTACGACAAAGCGAACGGGCAATGCCGAGGCCGACCGTCAAGGTGCAGAGTTCCTACGCAACGACCCGAAGGAGAATGCCGAACACGTGATGCTCGTCGACCTGGCACGCAACGACCTGGCACGCAACTGCCACAACGTGAAGGTCGACTACTACAAGGACATCCAGTATTATTCCCACGTCATTCATCTTGTCTCGCGTGTCAGCGGAGAACTCGATGCCGACAAAGACCCTATCCAGGCATTTATCGACACCTTCCCTGCCGGCACACTTTCGGGAGCGCCGAAGATACGCGCCATGCAGCTCATCTCCGAATACGAGCCTCACAACCGTGGTGCCTACGGCGGATGCATCGGAATCATTGGCCTCAACGGTTCCCTCAATCAGGCCATCACCATCCGCACCTTCGTTTCGCGCAACGGTGAGTTGTGGTTCCAGGCAGGCGGCGGCATCGTAGCCAAAAGCAATGAGGAATATGAATTGCAGGAAGTTAACAACAAACTTGGTGCGCTCAGGCGTGCCATCAAAGCAGCAGAAGAATTATGAAGCTCGTTATCATAGACAACTACGACTCATTTACCTACAATTTGAGTCATCTGGTAAAAGAACTCGGTGCCGAAGTCACCGTGCTGCGCAACGACCAGTTCCAACTTGAAGAGCTGGAAACGTTCGACAAAATCATTCTTTCCCCCGGTCCCGGCATCCCTTCAGAGGCTGGCCTTCTGCTCGATGTCATCCGCACCTATGCAGGACGTAAGCCCATACTTGGTGTCTGCCTCGGCCATCAGGCCATCGGTGAGGTTTTTGGAGGCCGGTTAGAGAATCTGAGCGAAGTGTTCCACGGGGTGGCTACCGAGGGTACCCAGTTTCATAACGACCCCATCTTCAGCGGTATTCCCTCGCGCCTCACGATGGGCCGCTATCATTCATGGGTCGTCTCGAAAGAAGACTTCCCCGACTGTCTGGAAATCACTGCCGAGAGCGACGAAGGTCAGATAATGGCTCTGCGCCATAAGACATTCGACATTCACGGCATTCAGTTCCATCCCGAATCAGTGCTTACTCCCGAAGGACGAATCATCATTAAAAACTTCCTAACAAGCCCCCTAAATTAGGGGGTTGGGGGTCTGAACAGGCGCAGACTCCTACTCTTTAAGTATCATAAAAAAGGTCTGATATTTCGCTTGTTCAGACCCCCACCCCCTAACTTAGGGGCCTTAAAAGATGAAAGAGATTTTAGCAAAGATCCTCAACCATGAGGAACTCACCCGCGAAGAAACAAAAGGCGTGCTCATCGGCATCACCCGTAACGAATATCCCACCGAACAGATTACCGCCCTCATTACGGGTCTGCAGATGCGTGGCATTACCGTCGACGAACTGTTAGGCTTCCGCGACGGCATCCTTGAGACCGGTGTACCCGTTCCCCTCCATGCCGACCGCTACATCGATGTCGTCGGGACGGGCGGTGACCGAAAGAACACATTCAACATCTCCACCACTTCATGCTTCGTCATTGCCGGAGCCGGCTATAAGGTGGCCAAGCACGGCAACTACGCTGCCACGTCGACCTCTGGAGCCTCGAACGTCATTGCCAACCACGGCGTAAAGTTCACCGACGACCTCGACCGTCTGAACCGCTGTCTCGACGAATGCGGCATCGTCTATCTGCATGCCCAGCTCTTCGCCCGCGCCATGAAGTTCGTTGGCCCCATCCGCAAGGCCCTGCCCTTCCCCACTTTCTTCAATCTGCTGGGGCCCATTGTCAACCCCTCGCAACCACAGTGTCAGTTGCTTGGTGTGGCCAATCTCGACCAGATGCGGCTTTATAACAATGTCTACCAGAAAATCGGCATCGACTACGGCATCGTGAACACTATCGACGGCTACGACGAGATTTCGCTCACTGGCGACTTCAAAGTGACCACCAATCACTATGAGCGGATTTTCACCCCCAACGACCTCGGTTTTGCCAACGCCCTCCCGGAGGAACTGGTCGCCGGTGCCAACGAACAGGAAGCCAAAGAAATCTTCGATGCCGTGTTAGAAAATCGCTGTCTGCCTGCCCAGAAGAACATCGTGCTGGCCAATGCCGCCTTTGGCATTCAGGTGTTGGAACGTGGGCAGAAGAGCATCGAGGAATGTATTGAGATTGCACGCGAAAGCATCGACAGCGGTGCGGCACTCAAGACCTTCACCAAATTCGTACAGTTGAACTCCTGATTTCAAACGACATGACTGACATCCTACAAGAAATCGTGGCCACCAAGCAAAGAGAGCAGCAGCTTCTTCGAAGCAAGAAGCCCTCTTTGCGACAGGCATTGCTCAACAGCCCTACGGGCATCATTGCCGAGTTCAAGCGCCGTTCGCCCTCGAAAGACTGGATCAACGAGACTGCCCGTCCCGACACCATTCCCTTGAGTTATCAACAGAACGGTGCCGCTGCCCTCAGCATTCTCACCGACGAGCATTATTTCGGGGGATGCGACGACTTCATCCGCACGGCACGGAAGAGTGGTGTCACCCTCCCCATTCTCTACAAGAACTTCATCATCGACGAGTCGCAGCTCTATCAGGCTTTGCTATGCGGGGCATCTGCCGTGCTTCTGATCGCGGCCTGCCTTACAAAAGAGCAATGTCGTGTGCTCTTGCATTCTGCGCATGAGTTAGGTCTCGAAGTACTCCTTGAGATGCATTCCGAAGAGGAACTCGACTACGCCACTCTTGGCCCCGACCTTTGCGGCATCAACAACCGCAACCTCGGCACCTTCCACACCGATGTGGAGAACTCCTTCCGCCTTGCCGAGCACCTCCGTTCCATTTGTTGCGACTCAGTCGCAACAGACAAGCCCCCCGTCCTCGTCAGCGAGAGCGGTATCAGCAATCCCCAGACCATCCTTGACCTCCGCGCCGTCGGCTTCCGGGGCTTCCTCATTGGCGAGACATTCATGAAGACCTCAGACCCTGGCATGTCTCTACGCTCTTTTATCAATTCCCTATCTTCCAACCCACAGGAACCATGAACAGAATCAACACCCTTTTCGCCACCCGTGGCGACCGCAAGCTTCTCTCCCTCTATTTCTGCGCCGGCGCCCCCACCCTCAACGGCACCGCCGACACCATCCTCACCCTTCAGCGACGAGGCATCGACATGATCGAAGTCGGCATCCCCTTCAGCGACCCGATGGCCGACGGTCCCGTGATTCAGGATGCTGCCACGAAAGCCCTGAAGAACGGCATGACCCTCCGTCTGCTCTTCGACCAGCTCAAAGCCATTAAGGACGAAGTCCGCATCCCCCTTGTCCTCATGGGCTATCTGAACCCCATCCTTCAGTTCGGCATCGAACCTTTCTGCAAGGCATGTGTCGAAGCAGGCGTTTCGGGTGTCATCATTCCCGACCTGCCCTTCAAAGACTATTTGGACAGCGTGAAACCCGTGGCCGACCGCTACGACATCCGTGTCATCATGCTCATTACGCCTGAGACTTCCGACGAGCGCATCCGTTTCATCGACGACCATACCGACGGCTTCATCTACATGGTCAGTTCGGCGGCCATCACGGGAGCGCAAAAATCCTTCGACGAGGCGAAACAGGCTTACTTCCGCCGCATCGACGATCTGCACCTGCGCAACCCTCGCATGATTGGCTTCGGCATCAGCAACGCCCAGACCCTCGCTGCCGCCCAGCAGAACGCCGCAGGTGCCATCATCGGCTCGAAGTTCGTCACCCTGCTCGAAAAGGAAGAAGGCGATGCCGACAAAGCGATCGACAGTCTCTTCGAAGCACTCCGTTCATAGGAAAAGGGCTGCATCATCATCGGATAATCCTCAATTTTTCAGGAATCAGAAGAGGATTATCCGACTTTTTTTGTATTTTTGCACCTCGAATAGAACTTGCTTATCATTACCAAACGAAACAAGACACAATGATCATAAAAGTATGCGGCATGCGCGACGGTGAGAACATCCGTCAGGTAGTAGAACTCGGCGTTGATTGGATTGGCCTTATTTTCTGGCCAGAGTCCCCCCGGAATGTGACAATGATTCCTACTTATGCCGGCATCATCCCCGACAGGGCCGACCTCTCTCCCTTTACCTCTCACTCTTCACCCAAGCGTGTCGGTGTCTTCGTCGACGAGATGGCACAGAACATCATCACCCGGGCTGTGAACTTCAAGCTCGACCTCATCCAGATGCATGGCCACGAGACGCCCACACTCATTCGCAACCTTCGCGCCACCCTCGACCCAGACCTTCGTCCCGGCATACAGTTCATCAAGGCCGTCAGTGTGAGCAGTCGCGACGACATCGCAACCTACAAAGACTACGAAGACTGTGTCGACTATTTCCTCTTCGACACCCGTTGCAAGACCGTGGGCGGTTCAGGAGAGCATTTCGACTGGAGCATCCTCGATGCCTACGACAGCGAAAAGCCATTCCTGCTCAGTGGCGGCATAGGCCCCGACGATGCCGATCGCATCAAGGCCTTCCACCATCCCAAGTTCGCTGGCATCGACCTCAATTCACGCTTCGAGACCGAACCGGGCATGAAGGATGTCGAAGCACTACGCACATTTCTTAACAGACTATCCGAATAACATTGAAATGTACACAGCTTCAATAGCTGATAGTAGTCGTTCTCAATATCAACCCAGCCTTTGGTTTCTATTGATTGAAGGATTGTCTCAAAGAACCGTGAACACGTCACAGAAAAATCATCGGTGTTTTCTCTGATAGCATTTACTATCTCAGTTGGGGGGTACTTCCACTCCCTTGTCTTCAAATCCCTAAATGAATGAAAGAAGAAGAAATTAGACCAACTGGCACAATCTTTAGTGTTCTTTATCTCCAACTTACATAAGCAATCTTCCGAGATAGGGGCATGCTCTGTCAACATGGCATTTAATCTCCGTTCCCAATACCAGTTTATAAAGTCTTTATAACTGGTTTTGAGACCATGTGCCATATCAAAGCCATTTCCTATGATAACGAGTCGATTCATTTTCGTCCATTCTTAGTTTCCTGACTTCGGGAATGCGTCACCCAAAATACTTTTTCAGGTCGAATAGAGG
>CAMYVQ010000025.1 GCA_947302435.1 uncultured Prevotella sp.
CACCAGTGTAATAGCCGTCAGCAAGACGGTAATTAACAAAGTGAAATTCATAAAACTTTATAAAAATGTTATAACAATATTGTTTGCATGCATTTGTCTTAGCAATTAATCCCCTCACGGGTTATTCTAAGCGTGTGCAAAGATACAAAAATAAATGCAAACAAAAGACATTATCTTCCAATTATTTTCTGTTGCCTTTCAATTCATTTTTCCATTCAAGTCAAATGGCATCACAAAGTCGACGAGTTTGTAACACAAAGTCGTCGACTTTGTAAGACAAACTCGACGACTTTGTAAATTCATTACAGTCAGAGGATCAATTGGTCTGTTGCAGACCGCGTTCCAATCAGTAACTATCCATCAACTCACACTCTGCATAGTCAGGCACATCTTCATCGCCGGCCTCTGGCAGCTGGCCGACAGGCTTCCGCGGCGCCTTCATATCGTAGTCGGCATTTTCATATAATGGGAACATGCTCGTGCTCTTGTCCAATGGTGCGAAATAGCTGATGGTCTCATTGTGGATATCGCCATAGATAGCCGATGAAGATGGATTTTTTCCATCCTTGGTAGGAAAGACAAGCGGAACGAAGTTGAGGTCGACCGACGGACTGTTGGAATACCAGTAGACACGCACCGTGGGTTGGTCGGTAATCTTGTTGGCAGAATTGGTGTGCGTAAAGTCTTTCATGTAGACTCCTTGGTTGTTGTACACCCTGAGTCCCCATTTGGGAGCCTTCGACTGTCCATCGACCAGCAGCTTCACATGAATGATATACAAATATTTATAGTAGACACCATTTTTCGCCCGTGTCTCCTTGCCGTCTGAGTTCGCATAGGAGATGGAGCGGACCATTCCAACACTTTGTATTCTGGCAGTGGGAACGGTCACGGTGAACTCACGGTCTTCTATAGGAATCCAGAATTCGGGTTTGGTCATGGTCAAGTCGCTGTAGACATTGTAGCCCACCTGGGCAATGTAAGGATAGTTGTACGTGATGTTCTTGTCCTTGAAGCTGGCATCCCAGTAATTGGCAAAGCCATTGACATCTGCATGGAGTTTCAGGGGATAGGAGCCTTCCATGATCGACCCATCTTCATCATCTGGGTCATAGATGGAATAGAACCTCACTTCGGGGCGGAAGTTCAGGAAGTTGGTCAGGATGCCACGCGACTTCAAGGAGAACTTCGTCGAGAATGTATTCTCCGTAAGGCTGGTGCTCTTCAGGGTCCACTTGTCCACCACGGGGAATAGGGGTATCTGTTTTCCCGAAAATTTCTCAGGCTCTGACTCAAAGGTCTTGTTAGGACCGATTCCGGCCAAGGTGAGACAGCCCGTCACGTATGCTTTAGTGTAGGTGTCGAAATTGCCGTTGGCTGCCTTGAACTTCTCGGCCGACATGTATTTTTTCGTATCCAAGGGAATACAGCATGAGGCAAAACGTTTTATCCCAATAGCAACGGTAGCACCTGTTCCCAGCACATCGGCTGAAACGCCAAACCGGAAATCAATGCCCGCCTCAATCTCCAATTTCTTGCTTTCTTTGGGATCCGTGCAGCCGAACTCCAGCTTAGAACTACTGGTACTGCCCTTAATAGGTGTGAAAGTGCCTAACTTATTCTTACTCTCCTGGATGTAAGTGAAGCCATTGTTGGAGGTGTTGAAGACAAGGGCCACACGCCCCTTAAGCGTTTGCTTGACGGTGACGTATGGCTGGAGAGTGAAGCCCAGCTCCATTCCAACGACAATCAGGTCGAACTGGAAGCCCAATGGAGTGACATGTACCGGACTCTTGAACGTCACGGCTCCCGTCGCAGTCACATCGAGTTCGAAAGTCAGGAACCCCGATGTCTTCACCGTGGTCTTCATCTTGCCCGTCTTTGTGTCGAAACTCATGCTGTAACTGCCCTTCACCGTAGTGTAGCACGTAAAGGAACATCTGCCGTTTCCGGCCAAATAGCCACCTACGCCTAATTCTGTATCAATGATATCATAGACAGGGTCTGGCGTCCAGCCTAATCCCGTCAGATTCACCTTAAATATTGTGTCGTTAATCTGCTTGAACTTATGTTCCTTTCCGTCGCCTACATTGGCACGGGTAACGCCCTTGCTTTTGCGCCATGGGGTGTCAAAGACTCTGGAGGCAGCCTCCTCCTCGTCGTCATCCTCATTGTCGGTATCAGCACTCCCGCTACCATTCATGATTTCATCAAACTCCTCATCACTCATGGCCTTCGAAGGGTCGGTGGTATAGAGATCGGCATCCTCCACTTCCACGGCCAGATAGTCGAACGCCTCGTCGTAGGAACATTTGGTGAACACGCAACGGTAGATGCCGTTCTCCTCGGTACGCTCTATGCACTTATGGCAGAAGGCATGGGGAAAATTCGGACGGAAGGAGCAAGTCATGATCGAACCCACATCGGGCAGAATATCCTCAGGCATGCTGCCAGCGAAATAGACGATGGTGTCGCTCTCTACCTTCACGATGTATTCCTCCACCTCATCGTTGATGGGAATGGTCTTCTGGTTGTAGGTGTACGACACGGTGCCTGTACCGTCGGCCAGCGTCACGGTTTCCTCACCCATGTAGCCCTGATCGGTACGCAGATAGGTGGAGGTGTCTTCCGGCTCGTCCATATAGAGCGTGCAGGCCGTCAGTGCGACACTGGCCAGCAGGCAAATCAGCAGATGGGGGTATAAACAATGTTTCTTCATATCGTATGGTCGTTTGGGGATGGGAGAATTGTTCATTTGAACGTGATGTCATAGAGATCCGACAGACTGCCCTCTGTGCCGCTGGCTACAAAGGAAATGGGATCCTTCAGTTCGATGAGCAGCGCTGCCTTGCGGTCGTAGCAAGACAGGTAGATATCCTCGATGTCGGTACTCGGACTGTAGATGCGCAGCAACATGTAGTCGATGTTTTTTTCCTTCATCAGCTGGCCCACACCGCGCAGGTCGCCATCGGCATCGAAGGCTGCCACCACGCAGTCGGCATCGGCAGGACGATTGTTCACAGTGACCTTGGCGAAGATGGCCATGTCGTATGGGTACTTGTACTTCATGTCCTCCCATTTCCAGACGGGCAACACGTGTACATTGGCACTCGCAGTGAGCTTCTGGCCGACCCATGTCACGGTAACCTTGGCATCGCCAGAGGATTCGGCAACCAACGTGTCGGTGCTGATGCTTACCACACCAGTATTGTCCGACACCCATGAGACAGCATAGTCCTTCAGTGAATCAGGCTCCATGGTGACAGGTATCTTGAACTTGTCGCCCACCATCAGGTCGACAGAAGTACGCCCAAGTGTCAGCTTAGCTTCCACTTTGTTTCCATCTTCTTCCTCGTCGGCTTCGTAGAGTTCACCACACGACGTGAGTGCCAGCAGAAGGCTCGTCAGTATCGAAAAATAATAGATTCTCTTCATGACATTTCTTTTGATTCACTTTTCACTCTTCATTGGCGAGGTGCCGGGGCACTCACCTTCACGATGTTCGAGGGATTGCTACGACGACCATCGTCGTAACGGATGGTGACATAATATTCAGCCGACTCTCCCGGACGGATGAGGAAGTCGTTGAACATCGGCTCGTCGGGCTGCGTGGCCATGAGGAACTTGAAATCCTCGTCGCCGGCTCCCTTGCGATAGACACAGTAGTGCCACTCACCGTAGTCAGGCACCTTCCCCGTTTCCCAGGCCAATCGGGTCTCATTGTCCTTGCCCGTGTAGTCGCCCGACAGCTTCAGCTTGATGTCGATGACGCGCGGTCCACGGAAAAGGAAGGTCTGCGTGAGGCTCAGTCCCGAAGTGACACCCGTCAGGTTGAAGGTCTCCACGGCATAGACGTAACGCTTACGCATGTTGGGCTTGGGCGAGTCCTTGAAACGGATAAGGTCGCCCTGCTGGCGCAGTGAGTCGGCCTTGTAGACGCCCATGAGTTCCCAAAGCTCGTCACCCTCCATCTTGCGGAACAAGCGGTGATAGTCCAAGTCCTGCTCGTTCGACTGTATCCACCAGATGTTGATGTCGTCGTCGGTCATCCACACCGAATCGGCACGGCACACCGAAGGCGGGATGAAGTTGGGACGCGGCACGCTCAGCATCTTGGAGTCTTCCGACGAGTTGCCGGAATAGTCCACGGCACGCACCTTATAATAGATATAGGGCTGGTTCAGGCCCAAGGCGAGCGAGTCCACGAAGAGGGTATCCGTCAGCTGGTCGTTCGTCAGGTTCATGAACACATGGGTGGAATCGTTGGCAAACCAGACTTCATAGAAGGCCACGTCAGGTTCGGGCGAGGGAGTCCATCGCAATTCGAGATAGCCGTCAGGGAACACGTTGGCACGCAGGTTCGTAGGAGGCGAGGGAGGCAGATAGTCTTCGAGCAGAATCATCTGCGCAACCGAAGCGCCCTGGTTGCCAGCCTTGTCGTAGGCGGCAATGCTGAGCTGGCCTGTGGGCAGTCCCGACACATCGACCTTCATCACTGTGTCGCCAGGGGCAGTGAAGTCCATGGTCAGCGGATGCCACTCACCGTTCTGGATGCGCCCGTGGCGGTAGAGGGGCAGATAGCCCTCAAGATCGGCCTCAATGGTGTCTACATGGAAATAGATAGTGGCGTATGCATGTTCCTTGTCAGGATGGTCGACCACGATACGCCTCAACGAAGGCGGTACGGGCGGCACCATGTCAGGCACCGTCACCTCGTAGGGTTCTGAGGGTAGCGACTTGTCGCCAAACGCATCGTAACCACTGATGCGGTAGCTGTAGACACCCTCATTGTCCAACTGGTCGCGAAACATGTTCAGTCCGTTGTCGGGCAGCTGTCCCTCGCCCTCAGCCGTCAGCGACACGTAGGGGCGTTCATTCAGCTTTTTCCACGCTCCACCCGGCTTGTCCTGTCGCTCAATGTCGTAGGCAAAATAATCGCCGCGCTCCCAGTAGAGCATGGCTATCGAGGGGGGCTGCAGCGAGTCGGTAATCTGCTTGTCGAACTTCTGAGGCTTCCACGTGCCGAGACGCGTGCCGAAGGTGGCATCGGCATGAATCATCATCACAGTGTCGGACAGGTTGGGTGCCACCACATACGAGTAGTCTATGTCTTTCTGTGCCGTGCGGTCTATGTACATCAGACCCATCGCCTCTGCCAGGTCAGGGCGCATCTCGGCCACCATCATCGCCATGCCCACCACGCTCTGCTGCTCGTCGTAGACTTCCTGGATGGCCTGGCCGGGGTCGGTGGCAGCCGTCTGCCCCAGCCGTGTCTCGGCACCGCCATAGATGAGCTGCACGGCCACACCGGCCAGCGAGTCTTCACGGGCGAAGTGCTGCTTGAACTTCTCCAACGGCCAAGGCTTCACAAGTGCCAAGGTATCGGCCTCGAAC
Organism: uncultured Prevotella sp.; assembly: GCA_947302435.1. Lineage (GTDB taxonomy): Bacteria > Bacteroidota > Bacteroidia > Bacteroidales > Bacteroidaceae > Prevotella. The sequence goes on from CAMYVQ010000025.1 coordinate 5,395, forward strand.
CATCCGTCGACTGTCGCTATACGAATCACATGATAGCCTGCCGAATTGAGCACATACCAAGGCACATACTCACTCGGAGCCCATCGCAAAGCCACACGGTCGTCGTAGGCACGATCCAAAAGGAAGATACTGTATTCCACCGGACGGTCCTCGATGCTCTCGAGCGAGTCGAGACGGGCGGCATCGGCCATTATCTCGTTATAGGTGGCCGAGTCGAGATACTCAATGATACGCGGCTTTTTCGCATTCAACTTGTCTGGGTCGGTAGGTGGAAAGTTGGCACTGTTGCTACCGAGTGCTTGTTTTGTCTGAGCCTGCCCTCCTGCGGCGACCATCAGCAGGCCGCCCAGCAGGAGTATACGGAAAATGAATTTCATGTTCATAGTTATGAATGATGGCTGTTCCATGTTCAGCAAATTAATAATTCTTCAACGAATTGTCTGTGTAACCATTCTTGCACGTACGGGTAATCTTCCAGTCCTTGAACAGTTGGTCGTAGGTGTAGTTCACGGTATTCGTATTGCGGTGAATCCCCCACCAGGAATAGAAATTACCCTCAGGAATATAGTAGGCATCAGCCTTGTACATACGGAACGAGATTTTACTGAAATATTTCAGCAACTCTTGCGCATCGAAGGAGTTAAAGTACATTGAATTCCATGCATCGTACATGTGGTTGTAGCGGTGTGGGTAATTGTTCTTATTGAAATCCCTCACCGGGTCGCTATTCAAAGCAGTGCCGCGAATCTTTCCTAAGTCACCCGACATCCAGAGAGCCAGCATCACCTGACGTATCGGCAACTTGTAACTGCCCAACACGTAACTACGACCGGTCGTCCAGCCCTTGTCATTGGCACCTTTTGAAATGGAGTATGATAAGTGCCACTTGCCATGAGCCTCGGTCTTCACGACATTCCTCAAAGCACCGTATGAGTTTCTGAGGACTGCTGATAAGGATGCAACGGCTGTTTTGTCATTTTGACTCTTGTCCTCATTCACTTGCTTTATGTATTTACGCCATAGACTGTACAAAACCCTGGCATAATTATACAGTTCACGCGAGAACATGTCCACCGTGACGGCATCGCCTGCCAGAATATCGCCAAAACGCTGACGCCAGAAATCACTCTGCTCAAAGGTTTCAGAGTCTCTGAGAATCACTTCATTCCAAATCTGCTTATACGGAATGACAAAGTCATTGTAATTATGCGGTTCATAGAGCGGTCCGCTGGTAGTCATCGCCTGATTGTTGTTGGAAGATGTCAGCTGAGTGCCATTGTAACGCTTGAATGGAAGCAGACGCCAAAAATTGCTCATGAACTTGTTCGAGCTGCCGTTGACCGACAGCAGACCATCGAGCGACTGTCCCTGACGGCTACGTTTGCCATCGTAGAAGGTAAAGTCGAAGCCTTGGATGTTGTTCTGGTCATAATCGTAAAGGCCGAATTTGTTGATAGTTTTTCCACCTAATCCTAAGTAGCAGGCATAGTAGGCCGCTGCAAAGTAGGCATTGTTGAACTTCGTAGTCAGGTTGGTGTAACCGCCGCTCTGTGTAGCTGTTAAGCCTCCCAAGAAGCGGCTACTCTCGTCGGTACTTGTCCAAGTCTCAGTCGTACTGGGTGTGAAGCCTGAAACAGCCATCTGCAGATGTTCATTGAAACTTTGTGTCGGAGAAGTCATGTCGGCAAATTTCTTGTCAACCGCACGGTCGAACGAGATGCAGTAAAGCTCATAACGTCCGTCTTGCTTCTTAGCCTCATTGGTCATCTGCTGGCTCTTTTCGTCAAGCGTGCTCTTGCCGCTGCCCTGCTCCTCTTTCTCCTGATTGGCAAAATAGTCGTTCATGCGAGCGGCCACGTTGCTCGATGCCACACCGCTGGGCTGTGTCACTCCGATGGCACTCTTCATCTTTGATGAGTGAGTGCCTGTAGTCTGCTTCGTTGACTTATTGGTATTTGTCTTCTGATCAGAATACTTGCTGAGCGTCTTGACAGTCTTGTCGATGCGCATCAATTTTATTTCATAGCCAAACTGTTCAATCCAGACACCATTGTCCCTATAGCCGCCGCGCACGCCGGGCTTGATGAAGTTGCTGAAATTGTATTTTGGTGTCCAGCATTCATATCCGCCATTGCCTCCCGTCTGTACCCAGTTGTCGCATGAATAGAGCTTCTTCCCTGCCTTCCACACTTCCCATTTAATGTCGTACTTCGACGAATTAGAAAGGTCAGTGCGGTGACGCCTCAACGATATCTTGGGGAAGATAGCATCCTCATAGCGCACATCGCCACTACTATGGTCTATAGGTGAAGTGATAGCAATATCCCTATCGATGGTAGGCTCCAGCGGACCTGTCTTGAAGTAGAACGTAGCCGTCTCCTTCTTTTCCTGACGCTTGCCGTCGATTTCCGGATTCTCCCAACGTGAATACTTGGCATTCCACTCCTTGGCATAGCCCGTGAGCGTCATCATGTAGCGCGTGTTGGGGTCCAGCGTTCCCACATAGGCATCGAAGTCGGTGTGGTTGCTGGTGCCGGCTGAGAAAGTCTTCGAGTTGCCCGTATCGTAGTTGAGCAGCGTCAGTGTGCCGAGTTCGAACTTGTAGATGCGCTCGCAGTTGGCGCGTGCCTCGCTTTCGCTGGCGCCCTTGTCCATCTGCTTATGGGCAGCATTTTCGTCGACGAGACGGATGTTCTGATCCATCACGTAGTTAGTGACAAACTTCGGCAGAGCATAGACACTCACCTTGTTGGCATCCTTCCATCCGTTGGTCTGGTCGTTCTTATAGCCAGGTGTTGCCGAGGCAAACATCTCGAGGTTGTCGAGCGGGTTACCATAGTCAGGCATACACACGTCGCCGGCCTTGAACTCGATGGCATGGTTGAACTTGAACAGGCCACCAAGGAGCGAACACTTCGCACGCACCTTGCCGTAGACCCATGTCGGGTTGGGCAGACCAGCCTGCAGCATGGCACCGAGACCGACGTCGATGAGCGACACTTTCTTGTCGATGAACCACAGCTTGACACGCACGCCGAGGTCGCCCTTCAGCATGGCATAGGCCTGACCCATGGCATACCAGCCCTTGTAGCCCATCGACTTGCCGCCCTGACACTTGGCACCGGCACCGAAATGCTCGAGCACAAGGTCGAAGCCGAAGCAGAAAGCACCGCTGGCATAGACGATACCGGCATTGACACCGAAGTCGCCCTCGGCACAGGCACCGAGCATCACACCGCCAGACACAGCCCCTTCAGAGATAATGTTCTTGATCTTGTTGAGCGTAGCATTCTTGGCCTGGGTATTCTTCGCTTTTCCACCCACGCTATTGCCGTCAAGCGACTTGCCGTTGAGGAACTCCATGACGGCGGGGGGAGGATCGGGCAGCATGCCGCCGTTGGGCAGCTCGTTGCCGATGCAGAAATACATCGTGGCACCAAGATAGGCCCAGGCAGCAAAGAGGTCGCTCTTCTTGCCGAGCTGGAAGTCGATGAGCGTCAGCTTGCAGCGCTTCTCATATTCAGGCTCGCCGATGTAGACGTGCCACTTCGACTTCGAGCCCTTGGTCATCGTCACCTTGAAGTTCAGGCTCACCTCGAAGCCGCAGCTGGCCTTCATGCCGCTTTCGGTCTTGCTCTTGTCGGCACCAGAAGTCTTGTTGTCACCGCTCTGCTCTTCCTTGGTGAGGTCGCCCAGACCTTGCTTCACGTCCTTCGGCAGCTTCACGTCAGCACCGGTCAGGGCCTTCAGTTTCTCCTTCATGATGTTGTCGAGCGACGCACCGCCGGAGGCCGTGATGTTCAGCTCGATGTATTTCTCGGTATCATTGACGTAGGCCAGCTGGCACTCGGCACTCACCAGGCCCTTGTCGGTGGGCGACGACTTGAAGGCATCGAGCTGGCCGTCCATGATGATAGAGGAGAGCTTCTTGCGGCTGGTGTCGTAGCACACCTGCAGCTTCATGTCGGCCGAGAGCAGGTTGTCGCCGCCCGAAGTGGCCAGTCCCACGCCGAGGTATGCACCGATGACACCGTCCTTGGCATTGCTGCTGGTGGGCGTGTCACCGATGGTGGTGGGGGCAGTGCAGTTGAAGTAGAAGCCGCCTTCGAGCTTGGTGACCACGATGGGGTCGAAGCGCAGACCCACCGACGACTGCACGGTGGCAATGAAGTAACCCCACGTGAACTGGCTGTTTCCGCTGTTGCGCTTGAAGTAGCCGCCCTTAGCCTTGAAGCCGAGGAAGCCGCCGGGCATGGCGAACTCCAGCTCGCCCTTATAGCCGTCGTCGTTGCCGTCGGCAGCCTCAAGCGATCCTTTCAGGGTGACACCGCCAAAGCTGCTGTCGAAGGCAGCTTTCTTAAACTTGACGGTGTTGAACTTGAAGTTGTACTTGTCCAAGTCGACATCGGCCACAATGCTCAGTCCACATGATGCGGTCAGCTGTCCACTCATGATGGAAACCTGTCCCGTAATATCGAGGGTGGCCTGTTTGTTGGCATAGTTGAAGCCGAAGTCCTTGATGTTGAAGTCGAAGCATCCCAACGACTTCTTGTCGGATGCCAACGACCATCGGCCAAGCGAGAAGTAGAACTTGCCCGTGGCAATGTTGTTCTCGGTCTTCCAGCCAAAGAACTCGTTCAGGTCGTTCTTTCCCTTTCCTGAAGGTGCCTCATACTGGTTCTGCGTGTATTTGCTCTTCCAGCGCTCGCAGTTGGCGATACGCATGCCGGCCACATGGATGCCGGGAATCTTCGAGTCGACGAAGGCCCCCACCTTGCCCATGCTCTTCAGCTTGGCACGCCCCACAGTAATCGACAGGTCGCCGCCCATACAGAGTTCGACACGGGTCTCCGCTTCCTTGTTCTTGAAGGTCTCATGCTCTACGAGGAAATAGGTCTGATCCTTGTTGAACTTCATGTCGCCGAGCCAGAAGTCGAACTTCAAGCCATCGAGCTGCTGAGTCTTGAAGATGTAGGCCGAACGGTTGGGGTCGTTCTTTCCCTTCTCGTCCTTACCCTGGGCGTACATGTCGCAACGATAGCCGATCTTTCCTTCGAGCGGTGTCTGTATCTTTCCGTTGAAATAGGCCTTCACGAACGAGTTCTGCATCACCTCCAACTTGATCTCGTCCATGGAGATGCCCCAGCCACCGACCTTCGCCGTGTTGAAGTCGAACACGTTGTTCATGCCGAAGGTGAACGTGGCACCCGAACCGTCGAAGAACATCGTCTCGGCATCGAGGCGCAGACGGCCCTCGAAGTTTTTCTTCTTGTCACTGATGGAGAGCATCTTCGGGAAGATGACACCCATGCGCTTGATATAGAGGCCCTCCCAGTCAGTATCCTTGGTCAGTCCGGCTTTCTGTCGGTCATAGTTGGTGGGCAGCACCACGCCTTCGGCATTGCGTTTCTTGGAGTGGTCATAGACAATCTTGTCGCCCGGGGCAAAGGCCCAGCCTTTGAGGTCGTCGGGCTCGAACATGTCCATCGAGGCCTCGGCAAACCAGTCGTCCCATGAGCCGATGGAAGCATGGAATCTGAGCTTGGGCAGCTCAGTGGTGGCATCACCCTTGGCATCGACCTTGTGAAGTCCCGGAATCGACATGTCTACATCGACCTCAAACAGTTCCAGCTTGCCCTGTGACCAGCTGATGAAACAGCCGTCGGTGGGTTCGAGCACATTTTCAGGTGCCTTGAAGGTAAAGTCGAACGACGATTCGGGGTCGTTCACGGTGAAGTCGCCGAGCAACGCAATCGTGCCTCCTTCAGGCAGCACCCGGTTGGGACTGATACAAAGGCGCGGGGCGCCAAGGATAAGTATGTCGTTCTTATAGTACTTACTGTCGGGCAGGGTAAACTCGCCCAAAACATCCATCGTGGCATAGTTGTAACCAAACTTCATCGACACAATCTGAATGTCGACGGGCGTGGAGTTGATGCTCTTGGGCAACTGCAACGGCAGGTGCAGGTCTTTGATCTCGCCCTTGAGGAACTGATCCCAAACGGACTGTCCCTTCTTAATATAGGAGTAGTATTTCGAGATGTTCAGCTTCTGCGCAATATTCTTAATCTCGCCCGTGGCTGAACTCTGCAACTCGCTGGCGTAAGGTATCTTCGTGTCGCCAATAAGATTGTCGATGCCCCAGTCGGAGAACAGTTTGTCAACCACTTGAGCATCACTGAGCTGCTGCTGCGACTCTTCGGGATAGGTGACAGCCTTGCCAGCAAAAACCTGATTGGCAGTGTTGATCTTCAGGTCGTCGAACTTCACGGCAATCATCACCTTGAAGCCCATTGGGTTCCATTCCACATGGCCCTTGCCCTCGTAGCAGTCCTTGTTTTTGACTTTCTTGATCTCGTCGATGGTCAGCGTATACTCGCCGATGGCCACCTTCGAGCCTTTCAGTTCAGACTCCTTTTTCTGAGTGGGATCCTGATTGTCTATCTCAACGGTGCTGGCACACTGGAAGTAGCTCTGCGACAAACGCTCGGAGAGCACCAAGTCCATCACATTGTCATCACCTGTATAGCGAATGGATTTCTCGTTGGTACATTTGGGATTGATACGGAGCACGATGTACTGGTTGTGAGCCAGTTTCTTACTGGCCAGCTCTTCATCCCAGTCGATAAGGAGATCCAACTTCTCGTCCTTCACCGTCTTCGAGTAGATGGGCTTGCCCTTCAGCACAGCCTCCTTGCCCTTGTCACGGTCACCAGTGTAGATTTCAACCTCATACTCAAACTTCAGCTCGTCTTCCTTCTCTCCCTTGCCAGAGGCGAACCTGGCACGGTTCCACTCTACAAAGATATCATCTTCAAGGAAGAGTTTACGGGTGTAGCCCTCTTCAAAAGAGGGAGCCGTAATCTTCGGATTCTTGAATACATAGAGGGAGTCTGTCTCACTCTCCTTGTTGCTGTCATCGCCACTTGCACCAAAGTCGGGCGTGTCGTCCTCCGAGTCATCTTCTACTTTGGCCTCATTCCCATTTTCGTCATCAGAGTCGTCGTCCTTGTCGTCTTTCTTATCGTCTTTCTTGTCGTCTTCGTCAGTCTTCTTGTTGTCACCTTGTTCTTCCTTCACCTCCGGCTCGTAGATGCGGAACTGGCGGAAAGGACTCTTGCCGCCGTTCTCCAACATGACGTAGTTGAGCATCTTGCTGCCCACACCCGACTGGGTGGCCTTCACCTGTGCCACGTAGGTCTTGGAGAGATCCATGCGGTTGACGTAGGTGACAGGAATCGTCACCATAGGCACCGTGAGGTTGCGTGCAATGTAGAAGTTGGCATTGCGATCCATGGCATCGTCGGGGGTCTGTCCAGGCAGCAGCTCCACCACACGGAACTCGTAGGAGAACTGCAGGGCAGTGGCATTGCACGACACGACAGGCTGCCGCCACGTGAACTGCGGAATCGTCTTGTCAACCTTGGCCACCGAGAGGTCGTTCAGGGCACCCACGCCACCCGTAGAGGGAGTGAGGAACTCAGGGGCCTGCCCCTTATAGCACACGGTGAAATTGCATATACCACCCGTGTTGGAACTGAGGAGCACGGGGTTCTGAAGCATGGGATCCCACTTGTAGGCAGTGATATGTGCCTTGTACTGGCCTTCGGGCAACAAGCCGAAAGCGCCGTTCTCGTAGTCGGAGATGAGTCCCTGTGTGGCCCGTATCTCATTCTTGGGGATATGGTTGAACAGGTTCTTCATGGCCACCATATCGAGTGTCAAAGGCTGACTGGGCTGCAGCACGATGGGCTTCTGCGGCTGACGGCGCGGCGGTGTCGAGAGCGACAGTCCGCTGGCAGGCATGGTCTGTTCTACGGACAGTCCCAGATAAACGTTCTGGGCCGACTTTCCGTTGTTGATCAGCGTAATGGTGAAATAGCGTTCAGGGTTGCTCATGTAGAGCATGACCTGAGGCGGCAGTATCTGCTGCACGGGTGTCACCGTAACGATGACATCCTGGGCTGCTGCCGGCGTGGCAAGTAATGAACAGTAGATGACAAGTGTCCATATCATCTGCATCCATCGACTATTTCCTTGAAAAACCTTTGTTCCCATATCTTGATTCTTCTTTTGTTACTTTTTAGCAGCGTTCTTGCGCTTGATTTCCAACAGACTGAAGGTATAGGCATAGTTTAGCGTGGCCGTGATGTCGTAGTTGTCGAGACTGGAGCGACGGCGGTTCACGTTCACATCGCCATAGCGGTTCATACCAGCCATCAGCGTGAAGCTATGCACCTTCTTGAGCGTGTAGCTCATGGAGCAGTCGAAGCCCATGGAGAGGCTCTTCGACACGTCCTTCACTTCGTTATATATAAGGTTGCCCGTGAGCGAGACGTTGAGTGCCTGGTCTTCCAAGAAGCTGCGCCCCACGGTGAGCGAACCGATGTTACTGATGTATTTCGTCTTGTAGCCCTTCGATTCCTGATGGCAGAGACTGACGGTGAAGTCGGTTTCCCAAGGCTTCACGTTGACACTATAGCTCAAGTTTGTGGCCAATGAGGTGACATCGCTCTCGCCCGTGGCAAACTTGTTGCGGTCCTTGTTCTGCGTCCATGCCGTTGAAAGCGCGATACCGTGACTGAGGCTGTTGGTCTCGAACGAGTAGGACGGCGTGAACGTGAGGCTCTGCGTGATGCGGTCGACACGCGTGGTGTCGTTGACGGGTGCCGTACCGTCGCTCTGTGCCTGCGTGTAGCCATTATAGCCAGCCATCAGGCTAAGTCCCTTGCCAATGCGTGTCGAGGCATTCGCGGCATAGACATAGCCCTTGGTGGTATAGAGCTGACGGTTGGAGAGGTTGTCTGCCTGACCTGAGAACGAGGCCGCCAATGTGACCATCGGGATAAGGGAAGTCGATACGTTCAGGCCCAGAGCATGATAGTTGTTCGACACGTAATAGAGTCCAAGCGACGTGTAGTCGGGCTGTATGAGACGATAGAAAAGCTGTGCCGAAACCTTGTTGAAGGTAAAGCCTGCCGACACATCGCCGGCCATTCGTGCCAGCGACGAATAGCGCACGTCGAAGACACTGCCCCACTTCGAGTCGTAGACTTCGGTAGGCACTTCCTCCACACGTGTGTCAGTGGAGAAGGCCGACACGGCAAGATTGGCCTGCAGGGTGAGGAACTTCAGGGGATGGGCGGCACCCTTCAGACCCACCACGATATTCTCCTGTGGCGACACACGCGACTGCCAGTAGTCGCTAAGCGACTTCAGACGGTCGTAGGCACGCAGGAAATAGAGGTCCAGATAGGTGTCGTTCGAACCGTAACCCACCTTGAATCCCCAGCCCAGACGCTTGTACTCTGGGGTGCGGGCCATCGGATCGTTAGGGTCGTCATTGACGGCCTTGCGCAACACACCGTAGAAGGCTCCGACACGGATGCGCTTGTTGTCATTGTACTCCAGACCCACGCCGTTGAACGACATTGACATCACGTAGTCGCTAAACTCCATCGACGACTGTCCGATATAGCCCGTCCAGTTCTTGTAGCGCGGATTCAGGTTGAACGAGAAGTGCGGATGGGTGAACTCCATGTTATCGTTGGTGTAGTAGAACGAGAACGGCATGCTGATGCCAAAGACGCTGATATTCAGATTGGCGTAGAACGAATTGCTCAGGGGCGAGGAATAGCCCATGCCGGCTGAGGAGTAATTATAGGTGTTGTTCGTGCCTATGGCTCCGGTAATGATCAGCGGATCGCTCTGGGCTATCTGGCTGATGTCCTGTGCTCGTGTCGTAAGACATGAAGCCGCAAGAATGCAAAGCAGTATATAATTCTTCTTCATGGATGCCATAGTTTATTTCTTAATGATTTTCTTGACTGTCAGTCCACCCACGGTGGTCGTCTTGATATAGAGACCCTTCTGTGGAGCAGCAGAGAGCCTGCGCCCCTGCAGGTCATAATAGGCCGAGGAGGACACCTGGCTACCATTATCGACAAAGGCGACATCGAGCATCACAGGCTCGCGGCTGGAGCCCGCCTTCTGGACGAAAGGAAGGACAAGAGGAAGAGGTGTCTCCTCAGAGGTGGCACCATTCACGATGCTGAAAGCGACCTTCTCACCCGAAACGCCCGTCGCGGTAATATGAAAGAGACCGCTACCCACTGCACTGCCCTCGCCGCGCAAATCACCATCGACATAGGCCCTGACGGTGCAGTTGTCGGACAGGGTCTCGCCTGACAATGAGGCCACCATGGCCATTGTCTCGGGATAGCGGCACATCATAGCCCTCTTCTGCGGACTGGCGGCAACCACTTTGTCATCGGGGGGCAATTCGCGCGACTGCCATTGCAGTGTCTTGGCACTGTTGCCGGCATTATAATAGATATAGCCCTTGCCGGCCTGAAAAGCAAAATTGCCGTCGGAAGTCCATTCGTCGGCATTGAACTCGGCAAAGGCTGTGCGCCCGATAATCATGTCGCCATCTTCGGCCACCTTGGAGAGCTCGGCATTGAGCACGGAGAGGGCATGGTCGTGCTCGTAAGGATAGGTAATCCAATTGTAGCCCGGCTGCAATACCTGTTTCAACGTGGCAAAAGAAAGCTCATAGCCAGCATTGAACACCATCTTGTCGGCCTGGTCATCTTCCCAAGAACTGAGCACCTTATAGGTACCGCCGCTATGACCAAGGGTGGTGAGCTGGCCGAAATAGCCATGCTTTTCGTCATAGCGAAGAATGGATTCCTGAGAACGTATCTCATAGATACGGTTCATATCGTCAATGTTCATGCCGCTGATGGCCGAAGGCAGCGCAAATGGGCCGGAAGACGGAACAGCATAGAATGAAATCCAGTCCCAACCGGGAATGAAGGTGAACTCGGCCGGGACATTGACACGGCAGGTGGCCGACTGCTCCTTGCCGTTATATTTGATCTTGACAGTATGCTTGCCCACATACTTACCGCGGACAGTCCATTTCAATCCAGTCTTATCGGCCATCGTGGCAGTGGCAGCAGGCTCGCCATTCGTGGCCTTACTGAACACCAGCTCCACACGCGACGGCAGGAAATCGGCATTACCCTCTTTCTTCAGCGACAGCGTGCAGTCGCCCAGCTTGGAGGCTGTCAGCTCAGTGTCAGCGAAAGAAAGTGTCACCACAGGAACGGCAGACACAGTCACGTTAAGCGTGGCCTCAACACCGGAACCGTCCTTGGCACGGAACACGATCTTCGAGGTGCCGACAGCCTTGGCCGTAATCTTCTTGTTTTCCATGTCAACACTGATGACAGAAGTGTTCTCAACCGTGGCCTCCACTTCATTGTTCGTGGCGTTCTCGGGAAGAACGGTCAGTGTGAAGTCGTAGCTCTCGCCAAGATATGCATTCAGGGAAGACGGACTCACCTCGATCTTCGTCACGGGGACGACCTTCTTCTTCACGGTGATCGTATAGGTAAGCGTGGCCTGCTCGTTGTCAACCGAGATGACGGTGAGCACATCCTCACCGGCTTTCTTGGCGACAATGGTGACAGGCGACGTTTCAGTTTCTTGCTTAATATCCACGATGTCGTAGTCGTTCGTGAATTTCACGGCCTTGTTCGTGGCATTCTCGGGGAGAACGGAGAAGTCGAGCAGCAACTGGTCGCCTTCCTCCATCTCAATCTTGTCGGAGGCCATGTTGTTCCGGATTTCCGTAACGGGAACTTTGTCCGGAGCTTTCTCGACCTTCACGGTGGCCTTTGCCGTGAAGTTGCCGGGAGTCACCTTTACGGTGAGTGTCCCCTGCCCTACCGCAACGGCGGAGAGCATTCCGCCCTCACTGACCGTAAAGGCGGCATTGTCGCTACTGTACTCATATTTCATGGTCGTCAGCAGCGCAGAGTGGTTGGCAGGCAGGAACTCAGGCTGAACGCTATAGGTCTCACCCACCTTCAATGTGATTTCCGCGAAGGGCAGACTGATGCCCGTCACGGAACTGACTGTAAACGCAACAGGCTTGGAAGGGGAACCGTAGGTGCCTTCCTGATCCTGTGAAAAGGCCTGCGAGCCAATCTGATATTCCAATCCGATCTTGTCGCGCAGACGGAAAGTGGCAGTGGCCTCATCGTTCTTGTCGCCCCAGACACGGATGAGGAACACACCCTGTCCTTCGGTTTTACCGATGGGTTGCCACTCGCTGGCACCACGTAGCTCGTCGCCGACGAAAGCCCCGATGGCTCCGTCGACGGCGGCATACTGGCTGTTTATGTCCTCACCAGCAGCATTTTTCAGCGTGACGTAGTAGACGGAAGATGCGTGATAGCTACCTCCGTCGGCTATCTTATACCCTTGTGCTCTCAGTGCTGAAGGGAGCACTGAGAGACAAGCGAGTAAAAAAACGAAAATATGTTTTGTTCGTCGAATCATGTTGTTTTTGCTTTTGGTGAGTACACCTTATTATATATATAAGGGAATGGCAGAGAGAGGGAAGTTATAGGGGATTACCGGATAACCTTCTTTCCATCAATGATATTGATGCCCTTGCGTGGGGATGCCAGTTTCTGACCGGAAATGGTATAGACGGCATTGTTGTCGGCCTTGACAGCTGTACGGTTTGTGATACCCGTGACAACAGTCGGCGTGAACTCCCTTGGCATCTTGATGCTACCCATCATCTGTGTGTAGCTGACGGTCTCATTAAGCTCAATCTCTTCTTCAGTTTCCTTGTCGAACAAGCGGAAGCTGACTTTCTCACCACCCTTGCCTGCCACGCAAAGCATCATGACATCGCCCTTGACCACCGAGCCTTCGCCACGGCACTCGTCGCCAACGAAAGCACCGATCATGTAGTTTTCAGGATGGGCAAGACCCTTAATGCGAACGAGACCCACCATATTGTCGGCAAAGCCCTGATTCTGGAGCTTCCAAGGATGGAAAGCCATCATTCTGGCACCGGCAGGAGCTTCCTGATAGCAGTTGGGAGTACCCTCAAACTGGAAGGTCACGCTGTTGGTTTCGTCGCTACTGCTGTAATAGACATAGCCCTTGCCTGCCTCGAACTTGAAACCGTTGGTGACCCACTGTGAGCCAGAATATGTGGCTGCTGACGTCTGTCCGATAATCAGGTCGCCCTCATGGGCAGTAGCCAATCCAGGAAGCTCTGTCAGCTCCAGATCGAACTCGTATGGATAAGTAAGCCAAGTATAGCCTTTTCTGAGTGGCAGAGCATACACGTTTCCGTCAGGCTTTGCCAAGGGGGCAACGCCAGTGCCAAGGTTGACGATGTTGCTGGCCACATTAGTGCCTCTTACCTTATACATGCCTTCCTTACCATCCATATATGAGATGTTGCCATAGAGAGTGCCATTGTCGTTATAGAGTAGTCCCACCTGCGTACGCATTTCAATGACATTGTTCATGAAGTCGGCAAGCGAGCCGTCCATATTCTTTAACGGAATCCACTGGTCTTCCTCGTTCATCGGAAGATAGCAAGCGCTCACCCATCCCCATCCGTTTGTGGGCAGGGCCATCATTGCCTCAATGTCGACCTGACAAACGCTGCTCGATTCGGTCGGCGAGTCAGTCTGCATTGGACGACCATCATAGAACACCCGGAAGCGTGTGACACCAGTATAGAGTCCGCGCATGGTGCAGCTCTTACCGTCGGCAGCCAACGTTGCCTTGAACATGGGATCTTTATCATCAATTTCGACCAATGAAGGATCGAACAGCCCGTCAGGGTCAGAGAAATTGGTAAATGTCATTGTGGAGTCGCCCAGCAGAGAGAGCTTGACCACAGAAGGAATGGTGAAGGAAGGATGCTGCTTCACGATCACTTTAATATCGGCTGTAACACCGGGATCACTGACTGAGCTGAATGTCACTGTGTACTCGCCACGCTCGGAAATAATGCTGTCTGGGGTAAACCAGCTTGTATTGTCGTTGAAACCCCAAATCAATTCCTTGTTGCTTGCGTCAGCAGGCAGAACAGTTGCTTTCCCCTTTATCCCAGTTAATATGTCCTTGATGTTATCGCCAACATAGGCTTCTACTTCAGCGGGAATCGAAATAGAAGTGACAGGAGTCTTTACCCTATAGATGTAAAGTTCGACACTTGCCATAAACTCAAACTTTTGATAGTCCATTCCCGACCAAACATCGTGATATGGCAGTCCTTCGATATGCACCGTCAAAGACTCTGCCTTTTCTGTCGTTTCCTTGTTTTTCGTGGTTAGGATATTACCATTGATGCTTTCAACGCAACTGTTTTCTGCCGTCGTCATCTCGTCAACAGTCCATTGATACGTCAGCTCAGTATCCAGCGTTACATTGCTGCTCGTTGGGCTTTCGCTGTCACCATATTGGAAATGAATATGTTGACTAAGGTCATACGTCGTAGGAAGTGTTGCCTCAATCGTGATGGAGGTGTCAACCACGATTCTCTTCAACAGGTCGAGTGTCAGGTTAAAAGAAAAGACACCATCCGGATTGTCAAACTTTCCTTTTTTCGTAAACTCGTAGACCAAAGTACGCGGTAGACTATACTCATTTTCATCCGCAACAAAAGCCTTGAACACAATATCCTTGCCCAAGTCCTTGCCTTCAGAAAAATCACCAGCGACACGCAACACGTAACGCCCATACTCGTCAGGCATAACAGCCAAAGCACGGCAATCGCCATCGATAAAGGCAGCCAATTCCACCGTAGGAGCCATCGTAGGCGTTCCTGATACCGTCAGATTCACCCAATAGGGCTTCTCTTCATAGAAGTCACCGTTTTCCACGGTCTTAGGTGTCCAAATTGATGCCCATGTGCTCATTAATCCCATTAACAGGCACACCGTTGTTAACATTAATTTTTTCATACTCATATAGATTTTAAAATGATGATTGGTATTTACGTTTATAGTGTCTTTAGAATAGTTCACAATTTTTTTAGGTAGTAGTCAATAATGTGGTCAAATTTACAAAAAAAATGAATGCATTATAACATTTAACATTAGATATTAAGAAATTTTACAAAAACAGCAGACCATTTAACAGACATTACGAAACCGTTTCTCATGTATGGAAAAAGCATCCATGAAAAACCATTTTACAAAGTCGTCGAGTTTGTCTTACAAAGTCGACGAGTTTGTGTCACAAAGTCGACGACTTTGTAAATTCATTGAATATGGACGGCGGAACGAACTGTTTTTCGAGCTAATCAGAATAATTTTGCACCATTTTATCCTTCATCGAACCAGAAAAGTTCACGAGAAGCGAAATCGTCGTCTTCCATGACTTCACTGCGATTGACGGTCACACTGGGCGAATTTACCAAAAGAGATTCCTTGGCTGTCATTCTTATTTCAACAGTCAGAGGAATTGTGTATGTCTTTTTCATTTTGTGATTATAGTAGGTTAAAGGCATTTTATCTTATGTGTACTTTTCTGCCATTCTTGACGAAGAGGCCCTTGCAAGGATGGGACACGCGCTGGCCATTCAGATTGTAAACACTCATATCAGTATCGTTGCAAACTGTCACATCCTGAACCATTGAGGGAGAATCCATTTCCTCAAAAACGATGACAAATCGGGCTTCGTCGGTAAGCAACCTTGTTGGAATCGGAAGATAAGCCTTGTTGGAAGGGACAATCATGCCTGCATCCTTGATCTTGCGGAAGTCGCCATTCGCGGCACTCAAACCGAAATGGGTGTTATCGCCTTCCGTCTGGCAGACAAAAGTGGGGGCCAATGTGCCGACCAACTGATTGCCGTCAGGAACAACAGCACTCGACGATGCGAGTGTCAGCGTATAGTCGCCAGGCTCTCCATAAAGGATGAAAGGCACACCGCCTCTGACAGTACCCTTCAGCCGCTGAAGCTTGGCTTCTTCCGCTGTGACTACACCCACTTTGTAGGCTTTTACGTCCGTATCCAGTTCATCAAGGTTCAGCGGATAAAGGCAACAGTAAGTGGCGAAACGGCCTGCCGGAACCGTGACAGACACAGTGCCGGGTGCATCAAGAGGTTTCTCATTGTACGCCATTGGCGCTGTAACGGTGAGCGCGAAGCTCTCCTCACCGGCTGCATAGAGTTGATTGGCAGTTGTAGAGACTGTCACCGTAGCCGTACCCACGGCAGTGGCAGTCAGGACACCATTCTCTACCGTAATGATATTCGGGACCGCTGTGATGGTCACATCACCACCCGTAACCGAAGGCGTATAGGTTTCCCCACAAGCAAGTGTCTGGTCGCTGACAGTGATTACCGGGACAGAAAATCTCTTATAGAATGCCGTAACGGTACTTGCAATATCGCCATCTATGGTAGAGTAAGCCTTCCAACTCGTTCCATAATAGACACCCAAAAACCTCTTTGTTTTTGTTTCCTTCAAAAAACCATCAGCGATGACAAATTGATGGTTTGTGTTAGTGCCCACACGGAGACCATCGTTTTTATCCAAACAATACAAATAATTGGAAGTCCCGGAAATCTTGAATTGCAGATTACCATCAGAATATTTATTCACTACCCACTGTATGGTTTCTCTCACTGTGCCTGTGATTTCCGATTGGTCGGCACTCAATTTTACAGATATGGCTGTAGGAACGTTGGAAGAACCATTGTTATTACTCATTGCCCTCGATGAAGTGAGATCAACAATAGCAACAACATCGCCACTGCTTAAATCGGAAGCATTTATCTTTATCCACCTGTATTCAGCCCATGCGGTATGGACTCCGCCAAACAGGAGTGACACAACGAAAAAAACGCACCATCGCAAATGACAAAACTTATACATAATGACAACATTTTTTTAAACAAGGCGCAAAGGTAAGAAAAAAAATTGTACATTCGACAAAGTCACGAAAGATTTGTATATTTATTTATTGCAAATACACAAAAGGGACAGATTTGTTCCTTTTTCAACTTTAAGGAAATCTAAAAACAGTTATTTTTTTGGGAGAACAAAGATTATTTTATATTTTTGCACCGACAAAACAAATCTATCAAATGAAAAGAAAAATTCTACTAATTGCGATGGGATGGATGGCCGTGACAGGCATGACAGCCCAAGAAAAGCAATGGACATTAGAGGATTGTATCGGCTACGCCATGGAAAACAACATCACACTGAAGAAAGCACGCCTGTCGGTACAGTCAGCCGAAGAAGACGTGAAAGAGGCACGGGCGGGCCTGCTGCCTTCATTGTCGGCATCGACGAACCAAAGTGTGGGATACCGCCCTTGGCAAAACACCAATGTCATGACCGTGACAAACGGACAAGTCGACACGAAAGAGAGCAAGACCTATTATAGCGGCTCCTACGGCATCAATGCGCAATGGACCCTCTGGAACGGCAACCGCAACCGCTACACACTGCGCAAGAACAAACTGACGGCTGAACAAAACGAGCTGGAGGCACAAGTGGCAGCCAACAGTATACAGGAACAGATCACCCAGCTATACGTACAGATTCTGTATCTGACAGAGGCCGTAAAGGTAAACGAGCAGAGTTTGGAGACAAGCCGTAAGAATGAGGAGCGCGGACAGCAGATGCTGGAGGTGGGCAAACTGTCGAAGGCCGACGTAGCCCAATTGACAGCCCAGCGTGCTACAGACGAATATAATATAGTACAGGCACGCGCGAATATTTTCAAATATACACAGCAGTTGAAGCATTTGCTGGAATTGGACCATTCCATCCCGTTCAGTATGGCCATTCCCGAGACTACTGACGAACAGGCACTGTCTGACATCCCGGCACTGCAAACGGTTTACGAACAGGCATTGACCCTACGTCCGGAAATCAAAAGCCATGAGATAGCTGTAAAAAGCAGCGAACTGGGCGTGAAGCAGGCCAAGGCAGGCTACTCCCCCACCCTGAACCTCACGGGAGGACTGGGCACCAGCACCAACTCACGGTCGGACGACGGATGGGGCGAGCAGATGAAGCTGGACTTCGACATGTCGGCAGGTCTGAGTGTCAGCATCCCCATCTTCGACCAACGGCAGACAAAGACATCCATCCGCAAGGCACGCATACAGCAGCAACAAGCCATACTGGATCTGGAGGACGAACAGGAAGAGCTATACGAAACCATAGAAAACTATTGGTTGGATGCTGAGACAAGCCAACAGAAGCTACGCGCCGCCATCGTATCGGAAGAGAGCGAGAAGACAAGCTTCGACCTTCTGCAAGAGCAGTTCAACTTAGGACTGAAGAACATCGTCGAACTGCTACAAGGCAAGGACAAACTGATCAGCGCACAGCAAGACCGTTTGGAAAGCAAATATCAGACCCTATTGGCCCTGAAGATGCTGAAATTCTATCAAGAAGGAACACTACTCCCCTAACCCCAAGTAACAACATTACCAAAGATATGAAAAAATTCATGAAAACGGGGCTGATAGCCCTGGCAGTTGTCACGGTACTGAGCAGCTGCGAGAAGAAACAAACAACGGAGTTCTCGACGGCCAAGGTTGAGATGGGAAACATCCAGACCTCCATCACCGCAACGGGAACCATCGAACCTGTGACAAGTGTCACCGTGGGTACGCAGGTGAGCGGCATTGTGAACAAGCTCTACGTTGACTACAACTCGGTGGTGAAGAAAGGACAGGTGATTGCTGAATTAGACAAGACGAACCTGATCAGTGAGCTGAACACGGCCAAAGCAAACCTGAACAGTGCCCAAAGCACACGGAACTACGAAAAGGCCAACTACAACCGCTACAAGACCCTGTATGACAAAGGGTTAGTGAGCACTGACGAATACGAGAGCGCCCGTCTGCAATACCTGAAGGCAGAAGACCAAGTGACGACGGCCTCACAGAGTGTCCAGAAAGCCCAAACCAACTTAGGCTATGCCACCATCACCAGCCCCATTGACGGCGTGGTACTCTCGAAAGCAGTGGAGGAAGGCCAGACCGTGGCCGCTTCGTTCAACACGCCAGAACTGTTCACCATCGCACAGGATCTGACGAACATGCGCGTGATTGCTGACATCGACGAGGCTGACATCGGCGGTGTGAAAGAGGGACAACGCGTCAGCTTCACAGTCGATGCCTTCCCCGACGAACAGTTTGAGGGACAGGTGACACAGGTGAGACAGCAGGCCACTACGGAGAGCAACGTGGTGACATACGAGGTGGTGATCTCAGCTCCCAACAAAGACCTGAAGTTGAAACCCGGCCTGACGGCCAACGTGACCATCTTCACCCTGGAGAAGAACGGCGTGTTAGTGGTGCCGACAAAAGCCCTGCGCTTCATGCCCAACGAAGCCCTTATTTCAGAAAACCAGAAAATCGAGGATGTAGAGGCCGCACAAAAGGTGTGGACGATGGAAGGCAATGTCTTCAAGGCCCACAAGGTAGAGACAGGCGTTACCAACGGTCTCATGACAGAGATTGTCAGTGGTATCGGCGAAGGCGCTGAAGTGCTCACAGACTTCCGCATCAACAACGGCGAACCCGAAGAGGAGCCGCAGACAAGCAATCCGTTCATGCCGAAGCCAAAGAACAATAACAATAAAAAGAAGTAAGATGCAAGGCAAAGTAGTCATAGAGCTTCAGAACGTGAAGCGCTACTTCCAAGTGGGTTCGGAAACGGTGAAGGCACTACGCGGCGTATCGTTCAAGATTTATGAGGGAGAATTCGTCACCATACAGGGTACGTCGGGTTCCGGTAAGTCTACACTGCTGAACCAGTTAGGCTGCTTGGACACGCCTACCAGCGGTGAGTATTTCCTCGACGGCATATCGGTACGCACCATGTCAAGGTCGCAACGCGCCCATCTGAGAAACCAGAAGATCGGCTTCGTGTTCCAGAACTATAACCTGTTGGCGAAGACAACCGCTGTCGAGAACGTGGAGCTGCCACTGATGTACAACTCAAAGTACAATGCAAAGCAACGGCGAGAGGCAGCTATCAAGGCACTGCAGGCAGTGGGACTGGGCGACCGGCTGGAGCACAAGTCGAACCAGATGTCGGGTGGACAGATGCAGCGTGTGGCAATAGCCAGGGCACTTGTCAACGACCCTGCCGTGCTGCTTGCCGACGAGGCGACGGGTAATCTGGACACGCGCACGTCGTTTGAGATGTTGGTGCTGTTTCAGGAACTGCACCGTCAGGGACACACCATCATCTTCGTGACCCACAACCCTGAGATAGCCGAATACTCCAGTCGCAACATCAACCTGCGAGACGGAAAGATCCGCGAAGACACAATCAACACCAACATCAAGTCGGCTGCCGAGGCACTCGCCGCACTGCCCATCCCACAAGACGACTGACCGAGAGATGAAGAGTGAAAAAAATGAAGAATTAGGAGTGAAAAAGCAATGAACATCGTAAGTATAATATGCATAGCCATCCTACTGCTACTTATCGTCTTTTTATTCAGGAAGATAGGAAGCAACACCGCTACCAACCTGTTCAAGGTGAGCATAAAGGCAGTGGCAAACAACAAGATGCGCTCGTTCCTCTCCATGCTGGGCATCATCATCGGCGTTTCCGCCGTCATCATCATGATGTCTATCGGCCAAGGCTCGAAGGAAAGCATCAGGCAAGAACTGTCAACCATGGGTACAAACCTCCTCACGATACGTCCGGGTGCCGACATGAGAGGCGGCGTGAGACAAGACCCGTCGTCCATGCAGACCCTGAAGATGGCAGACTACGAGCGCATCATGCGTGAAAAGAAGTTTGTGACGAAGGTGTCACCTGAAGTCACTGCCAGCGGACAGGTAATCTACGGCAACAACAATACGAACACCACAGTTTATGGCGAGAGCACCGACTACCTTGACATTAAGCTCTGGGATGTGGAGGAAGGCACATGCTTCACCGAAGAAGACGTGAAGAAAGCATCAAAGAGAGTCGTGGTGGGAGCGACCATCGTGAAAGAGCTGTTCGGCGAGCATACTGACCCGATAGGCAAAACCATACGCTTCAAGTCGATACCCATGACCATCGTCGGCGTGCTGAAGTCCAAGGGCTACAACAACTGGGGCATGGATCAGGACAACGTGATCATCGCCCCCTACACCACGGTGATGAAGCGTATCGCTGCACAGACATGGTTCTCTTCCATCAACTGCTCAGCAGTAACCGAGGAACTCTCTGATGCCGCCATCGAGGAACTGACACAGATGCTGCGCGACAACCACAAGCTCAAAGGAGAAGCCGAGGACGACTTCACCATACGCTCACAGGCGGAATTCATGGAAACGATGTCAAGTACGATGGACATGGTGACACTGATTTTGGTGGTGGCTGCGGCCTTCTCACTGCTTGTTGCAGGCATAGGCATCATGAACATCATGCTTGTGAGTGTAACGGAACGCACAAAAGAGATTGGCCTGCGCATGGCTGTAGGTGCTACAGGCTCCATCATTTCTTTCCAGTTCCTTATAGAGTCCGTGCTTATCAGTATCACCGGCGGACTGATAGGCATTCTGTTCGGATGCGCCGTGAGTGAGTTCGTCGTGCCGATGCTGGGCATGCCGTCAAGCGTTCCTGCATGGTCTATCATCGTCTCGTTCTTAGTGTGTGTATTCATCGGAGTAGCCTTTGGCTATATACCTGCACTGAAAGCAGCACGCATGGATCCGATAGAAGCCATCCGACACGAATAATGAATAATGAAAAATAGCGAAGCGGCCTACTGCAAAGACGTAGTAGGCCGCTTCGTTTATAGAGATCTGACTGTTTCTTACTTGGCGTAAGCCACGGAACGGGTCTCACGGATGACGGTGATCTTCACTTGTCCGGGATAGGTCATCTCATTCTGGATCTTCGTTGCGATCTCACCGCTGAGTGCCTCGGTCTCGGCATCGTCCATCTTGTCGGCACCGACAATGACACGAAGTTCGCGGCCTGCCTGAATAGCGTAAGTCTTGGTGACTCCAGGATAGCTCATGGCAATGGCCTCCAAATCGTTGAGTCGCTTGATGTAGGCCTCAACAATCTCACGACGGGCGCCAGGACGGGCACCGCTGATGGCATCGCACACCTGAACGATGGGAGCCAAGAGGGTCTGCATCTCCATTTCATCGTGGTGGGCACCGATGGCATTGCAGATATCGGGCTTCTCCTTGTATTTCTCGGCAATCTTTGCGCCATAGAGTGCGTGGGGCAGTTCACTCTCCTCGTCGGGCACCTTACCAATGTCATGGAGCAGACCAGCACGCTTAGCCTTCTTAGGATTCAATCCAAGTTCGGAAGCCATGACAGCACAGAGATTGGCCGTCTCACGAGCATGCTGCAACAGGTTCTGACCATAGCTGCTACGGTACTTCATCTTACCGATGATACGCACCAGCTCAGGATGCAAACCATGAACACCAAGGTCGATTGTGGTGCGCTTACCCGTCTCAATGATCTCGTTCTCAAGCTGTTTCTTCACCTTGGTCACCACTTCCTCGATACGGGCAGGATGGATGCGGCCATCGCTCACCAACTGATGGAGAGCCAAACGGCAGACCTCACGACGAACGGGATCGAAAGCGGAAATGACGATAGCCTCGGGGGTGTCGTCAACAACGATCTCAACACCACAGGCAGCTTCCAACGCACGGATATTGCGTCCTTCACGACCGATGATGCGACCCTTCACTTCATCGTTGTCGATGTGGAACACCGACACGCTGTTCTCTACAGCCGTCTCGGTAGCCACGCGCTGGATGGTCTGGATAACAATCTTCTTGGCCTGGGCATTCGCATTGAGCTTGGCCTCGTCCATGATTTCATTGATATAGCTGGCAGCCTGAGTCTTGGCCTCGTCCTTCAGCGACTCCACCAAACGGTTACGCGCTTCCTCTGCACTGAGTCCCGAAAGTTCTTCAAGCTTCTCGCGCTCCTTCTGCTGCATCTTGCCCAGCTCTTCCTGCTTCAAGGCAAGGGCTTTCTTCTCGTTGTCGATACGCTGCTGCTGGTTGTCAAGCTCATTCTTGCGACGGCCCAGTTCGTCTTGTCGCTGATTGAGGGAGAGTTCGCGCTGCTTCAGGCGATTCTCGCTCTGCTGGATGTGCTGGTTGCGCTGCTGCACTTCCTTTTCCAGCTCGCTCTTCTTGTTGATGAACTTCTCTTTCACCTCAAGGAGCTTTTTCTCTTTAATCACTTCTGCCTCTTTCTCGGCAGCTTCTATTCGCTCTTTGTATTTCCCGTTGACAAACTTGAGAAATACAAAATATCCGCCCACACCACCTAACACAAGGGCTGCGACGGCAATTAGTATTACAATGATAAGATCTACCATAAAAATAAATTATATATGTTAATATTCTCTCTTACTCTTTCAGTGCATCCTCGATTTCAGAAGTAAGTCTTGAGAGAATATTATCGTATGGAGCCGTATCGTTCTTGGCCCGCTCTCGCTCATAGCGGAAAGCTATCTCAATGAGCGTCATCAAAGCTATGGTGTGATCGCTCTTCCTGCCTTTGTAGACCTGTGCGTATGCACCATAACGCTCAGAGATGAACTTGGCTGCAGAGCGAAAATATTGCTCGTCTTCACGATTGTGAAGAACCGTCATGATGTCTTCATCATAGACATGCAGCCTGATATTTAGTTTCTCCGTATTCTTTTCTTCTGACATCGCTTGTTCTCCTTATTTTTCATCACTTAGGATAGCAATGCACTTATTAACATCGCGAATCAGGCGGTTCAACCGATCCTTGGCTCCTTGCAGGTCGCCATCGGTAATCTCGATCATCTTCGCCATCTTCAGCGACTGGTAGTCACGCTCACTTTGCTCCAGTTTTGCCTTGAGCTGCTTGATGTCTTCCTCATCTTTCTCAACCATGGAATACAACTCCAAATTCTCCTTCTTCAATTCTTGAAAACGGAGAATCATTTGCCGCACTCGGGTTTGAAAAGTTGCTAAAGCCTTCTCGCTTTCGGTCATGACTACATTTTTTGTGTTACAAAGGTAACCTTTTTCTGTCAAAATCAGATAATTATGCACCGAAAACGCACAACGGTTAACGGGTTTTAACCGTTGTGCAGCCCAAATTACGACTTCTTAACGTCTAACGACGTAGTACAATGACTCTTTAGTTTTGCTGCGGTTGCTTCTCCTTTTTGGCCAGCATCACCACGCGATAGACAAAATCGGTCACCCATTTCTGAGAAAAGCCCAGACGTTTGTTAAACTCACGAACAGCAATAACGGTCTTGAGCACACCAGCATCCGTGAAATCGTTCTTGTTGAAAATATCATTGACCGTCTTTTCAGTCATCTGATAGAGAGCTTTCTTGAAAAAGCCGGGAATACGAAGCTTGAACTTCATCAGATTGCCCGTCAGCATCATGAGGTCTTGTACAAATCCTTGGAACTGATAAAGATAGGGCTGAACGTCCTGCAACTTCTTGCAACGGCGACGAATACTTGAATCAATCTCCTTGAAGAAGTCATCATCCATTTCATACATTTCCTTCAGCATCTTCTTGCAACGAATCTTTTCACCTACACCGAGTTTTCCATTCTGCGTAGGAACACGAAGTGTCGTCTTGAACACTCGCAAGTCTGGCAAAGAAGCCAGATTCGAGATATTCAACTCAGAAGCCAAAACTGCCTGAAAATATACGCGGATGAGTGTCATGAAATCTTCCATTCCACCCGTTTTCTGTGTTTCTTCGTCGGCATCTTTACGGCCGAACCATTTTGAAAAAATTCCCATATTGTATTACAAAAATTTGTGCAAAGGTAAGGAAAAGTTGGAAGTTTGTAATAACGAGTTATGAGTTTTTAAAACAAATACGGTAAAAAAAAGTTAAATATGCCGTTTTAGTTCTAATGACTAACTCTTAACTCCCAACTTTTCGCTAACTTTGCAGTCCAATTATAACGTTATAATAGAAGAAATGAAAGGTATTGTTTTAGCAGGTGGAAGCGGCACACGCCTCTACCCTATCACAAAAGGTATAAGCAAGCAACTTATCCCGATTTTTGACAAGCCGATGATTTATTATCCTGTATCGGCACTGATGCTGTCAGGGATTCGAGAGATTCTGATTATCTCGACCCCACACGATCTGCCTGGTTTCAAGAGACTACTTGGCGATGGCAGCGATTTGGGTGTTAGATTTGAATATGCAGAGCAACCTTCACCCGACGGTTTGGCACAGGCTTTTATCATCGGCGAAAAATTTATTGGAGATGATTGCGCCTGCCTTGTTTTGGGCGACAACATTTTCTATGGTTCGGGCTTCACAGGACTGCTACGCGAAAGTGTGGAAAACGCAGAGAAACGCAATCAGGCTACTGTCTTCGGTTACTATGTGAACGACCCGGAACGCTATGGTGTGGCCGAGTTCGACAAAGATGGCAATTGTCTGAGTATCGAGGAGAAGCCGGAGCATCCGAAATCCAACTATGCTGTTGTTGGCCTCTATTTCTACCCCAACAGTGTAGTGGAGATCGCCAAGAACATCAAGCCCAGTGCGCGAGGGGAACTGGAGATTACCACTGTCAACCAAGAGTACTTAACCCGCAAATCATTGAAAGTGAAAACTCTTCAGAGAGGTTTTGCATGGCTTGACACAGGCACCCACGACTCGCTGTCGGAAGCCAGTACTTTCATTGAGGTCATTGAGAAACGCCAAGGCTTGAAAGTGGCCTGCTTGGAAGAGATTGCCTACAAACAGGGATGGATTAGCCGCGAGCAACTTGCCGAACTGGCCAAGCCCATGCTGAAAAACGGCTATGGACAGTATCTTGCACAGTTAGCAAGCGAAGAGTCAAAGAAATAAACAAAAAAATAACAATATACGCATATTTATATTATGGAAGAAAACAAGAAGACGGAATCGTTAGAAAATTTCGGTTCGACACCCCTATTAGAGGAAGAAGAGTCATCGTTCGACATTAGAACCATATTCACGCTGATTGTGCTCAATTGGCAATGGTTTTTATTGTCGATGCTTATCTTCGTCTTTGGTGCTTTGATTTATTTGCGCTATACTTCACCTACCTACCAAATGTCGGTGAAGATGCTGATCAAAGACGAAGCCACCAACAACCGTCGTGGAAACGCAATTGCCAATATGCAGGATCTTGGTTTTATGACCAACTCTACGGGTATTGACAATGAGATAGAGATTCTCAAATCAAGACGACTGGCAATCGAGGCCGTCAAAGACCTCAAGCTCTATACCGAATACTATTCAAAAGGACGTATTAAGGAAATGCTGGTGTATAAGACACAGCCAGTAAACGTGGATTTGGATCCTGAAAGTTTAGAGAATCTTGGCAAGAGCAACCAGTCCCCATCCATTCGCATCCAATTGGAGCGGAAAAAAGGCAAATATTTACTCAGCAGTCGCGACAAGAACAAGCCTTATCAGGCCACCTTCTCTTCATTGCCTGCAACAGTAAAGACGCCACTTGGCACACTGACTTTCACGACAAACCCGCTCAAAACCAAAGGCTTAGAAGAAGGTGAAGTCATGTATGCCAACATCATGTCTCCAGAAAACGTAGCATCATCATACACAGGTTCCCTTACTGTTGAGCCTACATCGAAGGTTACGTCGATTGCCCGTCTTACTATCAGCAACCAGAACCCCACAAGAGCTGCCGACTATCTGAAACAACTGGCTCTTTGCTACAACCGTCAAGCCAATGCCGACAAGAACGAGATTGCCTACAAGACGGAGGAGTTCATCAACAGCCGTCTGGAGAAGATCAATGCTGAGCTGGGCATTACTGAAGGCGAATTGGAGGCTTACAAGAGACGTAACAATATCGTCCAGATCAGGTTGGATGCAAGTCAGGTGATGTCTCAGTCGAGCCAGTATTCTGAACAGTTGTCAAAGGCCAACACCCAGATGCAGCTGCTCGACTATCTGCGTGAATACGTGATGAAGCCCGAGAACAAGTATCAGCTGATTCCCTCAAACGTTGGTCTGACCGACCCTGTATCTTCATCGCTGATTGGCACCTACAACCAGAACGTGCAGGATCGTAACCGCATGCTAGAAGGCGCATCTGAATATTCACCTCAGGTGATGACCCTGACCAAGACACTCGACCGCCTGCAGATCAGTATCAACGACGCACTGATGCAGGCCCGCAAGGCTGCCGACATTCAGCGACAGGGTATCCAGCAGCAGTACAACGTCTATCAGAGCAAGGTTGCCAATACTCCTGAGCAGGAGCGCATCCTGACCCAGATCGGTCGCCAGCAGGAGGTGAAATCAGGCCTTTACCTGATGTTGTTGCAGAAACGTGAGGAGAACTCCATTTCGTTGGCCGCCACTGCCGATAAAGGTCGTCTGATTGACGATCCCATCTATGGTGGTAAGGTAAGCCCCAAGAGTTCAATTATTATGCTTGCAGCCGTCGTTCTCGGTTTCGCCTTGCCCTTGCTCATCACCTATATCCTGACATTCCTTCGCTACAAGATTGAAGGACATGAGGATGTGGTACGTCTGACTAACCTGCCCATCATTGCCGATGTGGCCGTGGCCAGCGATAAGGTGAAGACCGCAGCAGGTATCGTGGTTCATGAGAACAAGAACAACCAGACGGATGAGATATTCCGCAGCATGCGAACAAATATCCAATTCATGCTGCAAGGCGACCAGAAAGTGATCCTTTTCACTTCAAGTACATCAGGTGAGGGTAAGACCTTCAATGCAGCCAACCTTGCCGTGAGCTGTGCGCTGCTCGGCAAGAAGACCATTCTGCTTGGCCTTGATATCCGTAAGCCTGCGTTGGGTCGTCTGTTCGATATTACCGACCGCCAGAAAGGTATAACGACACTGTTGGTGAAAGAGAATATCACAAAGAGCGATCTGAACAGCCAGATTATGAACTCAGGTGCCAACAAGAACCTTGACCTGCTCCTTGCCGGTCCTACACCTCCTAACCCCACTGAGTTGCTGGCACGCGAAACGCTTGGTGAAATCATTGACATCCTTCGCAGCGAATACGACTACATTATCCTTGACACCGCACCTGTTGGTCTGGTAACTGATACGCTACAGATTGGAAGATATGCCGATGTCACCATCTTCGTCTGCCGTGCCGACTACACGCCGAAATCAAGCTTTGGCTTGATTAACTCGCTTGCCAAGGAGAAGAAGATGAATAATATGTGCGTGGTCCTCAATGGTATCGACATGTCTAAGAAGAAGTACGGCTACTACTACGGCTACGGCAAGTATGGCAAGTACGGACGCTATGGATATGGATACGGTTACGGACGTTATGGATACGGTCGCTATGGTTATGGAAACTACGGCAACTATGGCAGCTATGGTAACTATGCTGACAGCCATTATGGTAACAAAGACGACGAATCAATCAAGAAATAATGATTATTGGAGTTGATTTTGATGGTACCATTGTAGAAGATAAATTTCCAGAGATCGGGGCGGAGATTCCCTTCGCCACCGATACTCTGAAAATGTTAATCAAAGATCATCATCGTGTCATTCTATGGACCGTCAGAGAAGGAAAAGATGTGGAAGAAAGAGATATTTATATGTGGCTGGGGCATATAAA
>CAMYVQ010000026.1 GCA_947302435.1 uncultured Prevotella sp.
GGCGATCCCGACAGCGGCATCGAGCCTGGCACCGCCTTCGAAGACATTCCCGAAGACTGGGTATGCCCCATCTGTGGCGTTGGAAAGAGCGACTTCTCTGAAGAGTAGTCTTCAGGTCTGTTTTGCGGCTTTCCGCTCCCCCACCCTGCCATCAAAGTCAAACCGTGCTGTTGTTTGACTTCATTTGTGTTGCCATTTGACTTCAATCATCCCGTCATTCCATATCAATGACGAGGTCATTCCACATCAACTGTGACATGATTGAAGTCCAATGGTGTGTTATCTGATTTTTTGAGTTACAAAATCGTATTTTAACTGAAAATATGTTAAATATGGTAAAAAGTACCCTTTATTTAATAATGTTAGAAAGATAATGTATACTTTTGTCGCAAAGTATAGTCAACCATATCAAAAAAAATTAGAGAGATGAGAAAAATTTTCGTATTAGGTGCCGCAAGCATCTTGTTTTTTGCAAGTTGTTCCAAGGAAAAGGACCTGTATCAGGGTAGCCAGGTTTCGGATGAACAAATCAAAGAAAACGTGCAGAACGTCTTCGGCGTGAAGTTCGCTGACAACCAGGACTGGTCGACCGCTGTGAAAAGCTCGATCAGCATTACGGCTGATGCCGATCTGACAGACATCGTCAAGGTGCAGATTCTCACCCTTTCGCCCTTTGGCAACGGCGACGGCAACGGTGCCACCGTGCTCAACGAGGCTGAGGTGACGAAAGGCCAGACCGTAGAGCTGGTCTACGACGCACCCCTGTCGCAGAAGACCTTCTACGCCGCCTGCGTGACAAAGGACGGACAATATTTCATCAAGAACTTCGCCCTTGGCGACAGCAAGGTTTCGTTCAATAGCACCAATAAGCAGGCTCGCAGAAGAGCCTTGCCCGAAGGGGTTGCAGAAAAGGTGAACGCCCTGCCCACACCCACCATCGGTCTCATTGAAAACTCGTTTGCCAAGGACAGAAACTGGGAAGGCTTCGATAACTGCCTGCTCTATCAGATTGGCGACCGGGAGACCTACAAGGACTACATCATGAACCTGGACGACTACGACGAAGCCAACAAAACCCTGCTGAAGGACATCATCCTGACCTATCTGCCCAACAAGGTGTCGAACATCGAGAAGATCCGCGGTTCAGCCTACTACAACGAAAAAAGCTATCCCATCACCACCGGTGGCGAGGATCCCATCGTGTTGTCGCCCATCTACAAGGACGACGGCGGCTGGAAGGAAGTGGAGGGATGCGATCTCTACTACTACTACTTCAAGAAGGAAGACATCGACTGGATGACCGAAGCAGAACAGGTGGCCTACTTCAAGAGCCTGCCCAAGTACAAGGCCATCGACCTGATGAACTCAGTGGGCAAGAACGAGAAGAGCACCGGCATGGCCGACAAGGAGCTGAAGAAGGAGACCGCCTACGCCCTGATCTACTGGGGTGAAGGGATTCCCACAGTAGGCACAGAAGGCACTTTCGTCTTCCCCGCAGGCTACTACATCGGCTTCATGCTGCGCAACCACGACGCCTACAAAAAGCACTGGGGCGAAATGTACTGCGACGGTCGTTTGAACAAGGAAGTGAACCATTACGGCGACCTGGCCAGTGCCAAATTAGGCGACACAGAGCCCCGTATCGCATGGTTGGCTGCCAACAATAAGATGTTCGTCTGCTGCGAGTCGGGTACCGACCGCGACTTCAACGACGTGGTGTTTGAAATCGAAGGTGCCGTGGAGCCTTTCGTTGACATGCCCGTGGTGGAAGCCAACAGCTACAGCTACTGCTTCGAGGACACACAGCTGGGCGACTACGACATGAACGACGTGGTGATCAAGGCAAAGCGTCTGAGCCAGACTACCATAGAGTATTCGATAGTGGCCTGCGGTGCCCACGACGAGATCTATGTGAAGAACATCAACCAGGGTGCCATCAATGACAATGCCGAGGTACACAGCCTCTTCAAGGTAGACCAGAACACCTTCGTCAACACCGTAGTGGGTGCTGGAACCTACAAGCCCATCACCGTGAAGAAGACCGTTTCGAAGACCTTCAGCTTCACCGATCCCAACTCACAGCCTTACCTCTATAACAAGACAAAGGACTTGGAGGTGCGCATTGCCAAAGCAGGGGAGGATCCTCACGGCATCATGATTCCCAACGACTTCCTGTACCCGAAGGAGCAGGTCTGCATCAAGAACGCCTATTCGGAGTTCAACAACTGGGGCCAGAACCCCATCAACTCTACCAACTGGTACGAGAATCCCAACGAAAGCCAGGTGTATCAGTAAGCATCACCCTGAATATAAAAAAGCCACAGATTAAGCGGATTAATCTGTGGCTTTTTTATTTGCCTCGTCCCAAGAGGGGAGAGGGCTACAGCATCAGGTCGCGGGCAAACTGGTAGATGATGATGCCTGCCGTGACCGAGACGTTCATGGAGTGCTTGGTGCCTAATTGGGGAATCTCCAAGCAGCCGTCACTGGCATCGACGACCTCCTGATGCACACCCTTCACCTCGTTGCCAAGCACTACGGCGTATTTGCGGCCACGCTCAGCGCGAAAAGAGGGTAGGGGGGTGCTACCTTCCGCCTGCTCCACCGAAAGCACCGTGTAGCCGCTTTTACGGAGGGATTCGACGGCGTGGAAAGCAGTCGCACACTGTTCCCAAACGACGCTATCCTCGGCACCGAGGGCGGTCTTGTGGATTTCGGGGTGGGGTGGGGTGGCGGTGATGCCGCAGAGAAGTATTTTCTCTACACGGAAGGCATCGCTGGTGCGGAACACCGAGCCCACGTTGTACATCGACCGCACATCGTCGAGGACGACCACCAACGGCATCTTCTCGGCCTCGCGGAACTCGTCGACCGTGAGGCGGTTCATTTCTATGGTACGAAGCTTACGCATAATTAGAGGAGAGAGGAGAGTGGAGAGAGGAGAGAGATTAGAGGAGAGTGGAGAGAGGTTAGTGCTTTAGAAAAAAGCATCGCAACAGAGGTTCCGCTGCGATGCCCTTTTTTGTCAACTTTTTAATGCTTCAATTTTACTTCATCACCTTCTTGCCGTTGATGATGTAGAGACCCTTCTGGGCGTTCATCATGCGCTGGCCGGCGAGGTTGAAGATGATATTCTGCTCGCTGCCAGCCTTCACCTCGGTGATGCCAGTGACTTCCTGACCATCGAGAACGGCGTTGGCAACATTCTTCAGACCCGTCTTGCTCATGTACTTCAGGATGTAGCCATAGACAAGCACCTCCTTACCCACGTTGACAGGATTGTCGAGCACATTGAGGGCAGTGCGGACTTCTGTGTTGGCAGGCAGCTGAACGGGAATCATCTTCGTGGCATCCGTCTCACCGGCAGTGGCAGCCAGGCCAATGTTGCTGGCAACAGCCTCTTCGAGAATGGCAGAGCCAGAGCTGTTCAGCGAACCGGCGATGAAGCCCTTCACCCATACCATCTCCTGGCCTTCCTCGGCGGCAGTGTTGGCAGGAACAGGCATAGCCTGCAAATCAGCCACGGTGTAGGGATTCTCCTGTGAGCCGTCGCCTGTCAGTTCAATGGGCGGTACCTCTTCCTCGGTCACACCGTTGAGAGAGTAGATGTAACCCTTGGTCAGCTCAGGTGTAGCCGTCTCATTCTTCACATACTTCTGCAATTGGGCGCAAATAATCACCTCGTCGCCCACCTTCAGCAGATTCTCGTCGGTGATGTTCTTCTTCTGCAGGCCATGCATTCTGTAGGCAATGAGGAATGCCTCAGCCTCGGCATTGTCGGCAATATTGAAGGTAGCATTGCCATTGGCCACCGAAATCTCAGTAACGGCAGTCACGATACCCTTCACATAGAAGCTGTCCTTCGACACCTGATTATCCCTCATCGTGTTGATGGCTGCAATGGCAGCTGCCACGGTGATAGCCGTTTCGGGAGTCTTGCCACCTTCGACCACAGGCTCGGGAATTTCCTCGGGCGTGGTGTCGCCATTCACACTGTAGACATAGCCGCTGCTCACCTCAGGAGTGACGGTTTCGTTCTTCACATACTTCTGAAGCACACCTACCACGATCACATCGTCGCCAGCCTTCAGGAAGTTCTGGTCAGTGACATTCTTGTTCTCAAGACCCTTGGCACTGTAGACCGTAATGGTGTTCTCGGCAGAACCGTTGTCGCTCATGGTGAAGCTGATGGTCGTCGACACATACGTAACCTCAACCACCTTGCCCTTTACATAATAGGCATCGTTTGTCGTCTTGCCATTTTCCAGGTCAGCGATAATCTCAAGGGCACGGGCCACGGTGAGAGCCTCCTCGGGCTTCTGTCCCTCAGTGGGCTTTTCGGGTGTCACGGCATCGTCGCCAACGCTGATCTGCTTCACACGCCAGTGGCCAGAGCCGGAAGGACGGGTGAACACAACAGAAGCGGCATCGCCTGTCCATGTGCCAGAAGCTGCGTCGTAGGAGCCTCCATCCACAACATTGTTATCAGTAGGCTTGTTGGTGCCGTCGAAGGTAATCACGATCTTCTTCAGTGTTCCTTCCTTGGCAGCGATGGTCATGGTGCCACCACCATACACACGGATGCCGGCACCTGTGTTGTAGTACTTACCGTCATTGGCACCACCGGCAAAAGTAACGGTGAAGTCGCCGCCGTCGAACGGATCAGCATACTGAACACCGTTCTCCAAGCCCAGGTCACCAAAAGTAATTACACCTGCAAAGGCATTGCCCATACCGAGGCATGCCAATACAGCAATCATCAGATAACGTAAATTTTTAATCATAATGTTTGGTTTTTAAAATTGTTAATAAAACTATGCTGCAAAATTATACAATATATTCCTAATTTCAAAATAGAAGCCTGTTTTATTTTCATTTATATAAGAATTATCTCTTTTTTTTTGAAATTAATGATAAATTGACTATCTTTGCAAGCTGATAATCTCACTTTTTTAGAAAATACAATTATACTTTTATGGAATATAATTTCAGAGACATTGAGAAGAAATGGCAACGCCGATGGGTGGAAAACGGAACCTACCGCGTGGTCGAAGACGAGAAGAAGAAGAAATTCTATGTGCTCAACATGTTCCCCTATCCTTCGGGAGCAGGCTTGCACGTGGGTCATCCCTTAGGCTATATTGCCAGCGACATCTACGCCCGCTACAAACGGCTGAAGGGCTTCAACGTGCTGAACCCCATGGGCTACGATGCCTACGGACTGCCTGCCGAGCAATATGCCATACAGACGGGACAGCATCCGGCCATCACCACCGAGCAGAACATCAACCGCTACCGCGAGCAGTTGGACAAGATAGGCTTCTCGTTCGACTGGGACAGGGAAGTGCGTACCTGCGATCCCGGCTACTACAAGTGGACGCAGTGGGCTTTCCAGCGCATGTTCAAGAGCTATTTCTCGCTCTCTTCCATGAAAGCACAGCCCACCATCAAGCTCATTGAGCACTTCGAGCTGATGGGTACGGAGGACTGTCATGCCCTCGGCACGGAGGAGCTGCACTTCACCGCCACCGACTGGCACAACTTCTCGGAGAGGAAGAAGCAGGAGGTGCTGATGAACTACCGCATCGCCTACTTGGCCGAGACGATGGTGAACTGGTGCCCGGCCTTGGGTACGGTATTGGCCAACGACGAAGTGGTCAACGGTGTCTCTGAGCGCGGCGGCTATCCCGTGGAGCAGAAGAAGATGCGCCAGTGGTGCCTCCGCGTGTCAGCCTATGCCCAGCGCCTCCTCGACGGTCTCGACGAGATAGACTGGAGCGACAGCATCAAGGAAGCCCAGCGCAACTGGATAGGCCGCTCAGAAGGAACAGAAATGGAGTTCAAGATAGCCCCCCATACCCCCCAGGGGGGGGCAAACCAAACTCCCCTCCCCTCGGGAGGGGCTGGGGGTGGGTTTACCATCTTCACCACCCGCGCCGACACCATCTTCGGTGTCACCTTCATGGTCTTGGCTCCTGAGTCGGAATTAGTGGCCAAACTCACCACGCCCGAACAGCAGCAGGCCGTCGACGAATACTTGGCCTACGTGAAGAAGCGCACCGAGCGCGAACGCCAGATGGATCATAAGGTGACGGGTGTCTTCTCAGGCTCCTACGCCATCAACCCCTTCACAGGCGACCGCATCCCCATCTGGATTTCCGAATATGTGCTGGCCGGCTACGGCACGGGTGCCATCATGGCCGTGCCTGCCCACGACAGCCGCGACTATGCCTTCGCCAAGCATTTCAACCTGCCCATCATCCCCCTCATTGAGGGTGCCGATGTCTCCGAGGAGAGCTTCGATGCCAAGGAAGGTATTGTGATGAACAGTCCGAAACCCACCCCCAACCCCTCCCAAGGTGAGGGGAGTCTGAATAGTAACCAAACTCCACTCCCCTCGGAAGGGGGTGGGGCCTTCTCACTCAATGGGCTGACTGTGAAGGAGGCTATTGCCAAGACCAAGAAGTATGTTACTGAGACCGGCATCGGTCGCGTGAAGGTGAACTACCGCCTGCGTGATGCCATCTTCTCGCGTCAGCGCTACTGGGGCGAGCCGTTCCCCGTCTATTATAAGGACGGCATGCCCTATATGATTCCGAAGGAGTGCCTGCCCCTGCAGCTCCCCGAAATCGACGACTACAAGCCCACTGAAACGGGCGAGCCGCCCCTCGGCCATGCCCAGATGTGGGCCTGGGACACCAAGACCGACAGTGTGGTCGATCGTTCCATGATCGACAATAAATCGGTCTTCCCCCTCGAACT
This sequence comes from uncultured Prevotella sp., assembly GCA_947302435.1. Taxonomy (GTDB): domain Bacteria; phylum Bacteroidota; class Bacteroidia; order Bacteroidales; family Bacteroidaceae; genus Prevotella. The sequence goes on from CAMYVQ010000026.1 coordinate 6,763, forward strand.
GAACACCATGCCGGGCTTTGCCGGATCCTCGGCCTACTACCTGCGCTATATGGACCCCCACAACGACAAAGCCCTCACCGACAAGGACAAGAACGAATACTGGCGCAATGTCGACCTCTACGTGGGCGGTTCTGAGCATGCCACCGGTCACCTGATCTACTCGCGCTTCTGGAACAAGTTCCTCTACGACTCTGGCTATTCCTGCGAGGACGAGCCGTTCAAGAAGCTCGTCAACCAGGGCATGATTCAGGGATGGTCGAGCTTTGTGTTCCGCCTCAAGGACACCAACAAATATGTCAGCTTCGACCTTCTTGACGTGAAGTACGACAACGAGGCCAAGAAGTATCGCTATTTCTACAATGGCAGCGAGGCCGACCCCATCTATACCGACATCAGCACCGTGAATGGAAAGGAACTCGACATCGAGAAAATCCGTCAGTGGATGCCTGACTTCGCAGATGCGGAATTTGTCACGAATGCCGATGGCAAGTATATCGTGAACCAGGCCATCGAAAAGATGTCGAAGTCGAAATACAACGTGGTGAACCCCGACGACATCTGCAATAACTTCGGTGCCGACACGCTGCGCCTCTACGAAATGTTCCTCGGCCCCATCGAGCAGTCGAAGCCTTGGGATGTGGCCGGCATCGATGGCTGCCACCGCTTCCTGAAAAAATTCTGGAACCTCTGCAGTTCAGTAAATTGCTGTGACACAGCAATAAACCAAACTGCCACCCCCGAAGAGCTGAAGTCCCTGCACAAGCTCATCAAGAAGGTGTCGCAGGATATCGAGCAGTTCAGCTACAACACCTCCATCTCGGCCTTCATGATCTGCACCAACGAGCTCTCTGGCCTGAAGTGCAAGAATGCCGAAGTCATCAAGAACCTCGTCATTCTCATTGCACCCTTTGCTCCCCATATCGCCGAAGAACTGTGGGAAATGCTGCGCAACAATGCTCCTGCTCTGATGGAAGGACAGCCGCAGTCGGTCTGCGATGCCCAGTGGCCGGAATGGAACGAGGAATACCTCGTGGAGAGCCAGGTGAAGATGGGCGTGGCCTTCAATGGCAAGACACGTTTCGACATGGCTTTTGCCGCCGATGCCGACAACCAGACCATCGAGGCTGCCGTTCGTGCCGACGAGCGTACCGCCAAGTATGTCGAGGGTAAACAAATTATGAAGGTCATCATCGTGCCGAAGCGTATGGTGAACCTGGTACTGAAATGAAAATAAACAATAAACTTATCCTAAACGAGGTCGAGGATTATGTCTTCATAACCCTTGGCCTCATATTATATTCCTTCGGATTCACCTTCTTCCTCATGCCCTACGAGATTGTGACGGGCGGCGTGGCAGGTGTGGCTGCCATCGTGGAATATGCCAGCGGTTTCCAGAACCAGTACACCTATTTCCTGGTCAATGCCGCCCTGCTCCTGATGGCACTGAAGATACTGGGCTGGAAATTCCTGATGAAGACCATCTATGCCATCCTGGTGCTCACCTTCCTCCTTGGACTCATGAAAGAACTGGTGCCGCGCGACGAGGCCGGACAGATGGTGAAGATCCTTGGCGAGAACCAGAACTTCATGTCGCTCATCGTAGGCTGTATGATGACCGGCTCGGCCTTGGGCATCGTGTTCCTGAACAACGGCTCCACAGGCGGTACCGACATCATTGCCGCCTCGGTCAACAAGTACTACAACATGTCGCTCGGCACAGTGCTCGTGTTCGTCGACTTCGTCATCATCGGCTCCTGTCTCTTCATTCCGCAGTTCGGCACGATGCTCGACCGTTCCTACATGGTGGTCTTCGGCCTGTGCACGATGGTCATTGAGAACTTCATGCTCGACTATATCTACAACCGTCAGCGAAGCAGTGTGCAGTTCATGATCTTCTCGAAGAAATGGCAGGAGATTGCCAACGCCATCGGCACACAGCTCGACCATGGCGTGACCATCCTCGACGGCCACGGCTGGTACACGGGCCATGAGCGCAAGGTGCTCTGTATTCTGGCCAAGAAGAACGAGAGTTCGATCATCTTCCGTATCATCAAGTCCATCGATCCGCAAGCCTTCGTCTCGCAGAGTGCCGTCATCGGTGTCTTCGGTGAAGGTTTCGACAAGATCAAGTGACTTTAGCCCCCTAACTTAGGGGGCTTACTAGAGTAAGTATGCAAATAGTTTTCGCCACCAACAACGCCCATAAGCTGGAGGAAATCCGCGCCATTCTGGGCGAGAAGATAGAAGTGCTGTCACTGAAGGACATCGGCTGCGACGTGGATATTCCCGAAACGGGCCAGACCCTTGAGGAGAACGCCCTTCAGAAAGCCCGCTACGTGTGGGAGCACTACCACCTGTCCTGCTTCGCCGACGACACCGGCCTCGAAGTCGATGCCCTCGATGGTGCGCCCGGTGTCTTCAGTGCCCGCTATGCCGCCGTCCGTTTCGCCGCTGTCCAGCAAGCCGCCGTCCAGCAAGCCGCCGTCCAGCAAGCTGCCGTCCAGTATGTTGCGACTGAGTCGCAACAAACAGAACAAGCAAAACCCTCCCCCGCCAGCCACGACAGCGAGGCCAATATGGAACAACTCCTAAGAGATTTAGGAGAAAATAACAATCGCAAGGCACGATTCCGCACCGTTATCGCGTTAATAATAAAGAAAGACGTATGCCCCTGCGGCTGCACTTCCATCAAGCAGGAGCATCTCTTCGAGGGCATTGTGGAAGGCGAGATTACCCATGAACGCAGTGGGGTAGGGGGGTTCGGCTATGACCCCATCTTCCGTCCCGACGGCTACGACAAGACTTTCGCCGAATTAGGAGCTGACATCAAGAACCAGATCAGCCACCGCGCCCGTGCCACCAAAAAACTCTGTAATTTCCTATTATCCATATAAAAGATGATGATGAAAAATTTCCATAAAAAAGAAAACAACCGTTTTTCCATGAGATTCCTGATAGGGGCCATGCTCTGTCTTGTGCCTGTTTTCTCCATTGCCCAGACAGGCAGCTGGCATGCCTATATGGCCTATTACGACGTTCAGCAGATTGTGAAGGGCGGCGACCGCCTCTATATCCGGGCCTCCAACGATCTCTATAGTTATAACCTGAACGACCAGACCATCACCACCTACGACAAGATCCGCCAGTTGAGCGATGCCGGCATCAGTCGCATTGCGTGGAATCCCACGGCGAAAAACCTGCTCATCCTCTACGACAACTACAACATCGACCTGCTCTTTCCCGACGACGAGGTTTTCAATCTCGGTTCCTACTACCTGAAAACCATGACGCAGGAAAAGACGGTGAACAATATCTACGTCTACGACCAGTACATCTACCTCTGTACGACCTTCGGCATCATCAAGGTCAACATGCAGCGCGAGGAGATTGCCGAAAGCTACATCCTGAACCAGAACATCGAGGCTGTCGGTGTCAGCAACGGACAACTCTATGCCAAGACCGCCACGGGTGTCATCAGCGGCTCGCTCGCCGACAACCTGATCGACCCTCACAACTGGTCGGACGCAATCGACTATCCCGCCGACATCTTCACTTCCTCCAATGCCGATTGGGAAGAGTACCACGACCTTGTGGCCACCCTTCAGCCCGGCGGTCCACAGTTCAACAATTTCGGAGCCATGCGCTTCAAGAACGGCACACTCTACACCGTGGGAGCCGGCTACAACTGTATGGCCGAGCTGAAAAGACCGGGCCGCATCCAGATGCTGCAAAACGGCGAATGGTCGTTCCTCGGCGAGGACGTGGCCGCAAAGACAGGCCACTGGTTTGAGGATGTCGACGACATTGATGTCGACCCCACCGACCCCAACCACATCTTTGCAAGCGGCAAGACCGGTCTCTACGAGTTCCGCGACGGTGAGTTCGTGCGCGAATACACCATCGACAACAGTCCGCTGACCTCCACCCTTGGCAACACTCATGCACAGGCCAAGGACTACAACCTCGTGGAAGGCCTTTCTTTCGACAACGATGGAAACCTGTGGCTCGTGAATGCCGGTTCGCGCGACAAGTACATCCTCGAACTGACCAAGGAAGGGGAATGGAACACATGGAGCCCCACCGAACTCTTCAACGGCAAGAAAGCCCTGAAAGGCATGCAGAAAGTGCTGTGTGACAGCCGTGGCTACATCTGGTTCGTCAACTACCACTGGGAGGTGCCATCGTTCTACTGCTTCGACCCCGTGAGCGGCGAATTCATCAAGAAATACGTCAACGAAATGGTCAATCAGGATGGCGTGGCCTACAACTTCACCCCCTCTTGTCTGTTAGAGGACTTGGACAACAATATCTGGGTGGGAACGAACATGGGTCTTTTCATGATTGAAAAGGAGAAGATTGTCCCAGGCAACGACGACCACACGCTGACACAGGTGAAAGTGCCACGCAACGATGGCAGCGACTTTGCCGACTATCTCATGGGCAGCGAAGTCATAGCCTGCATGGCGATAGACGATGCCGGCCGCAAGTGGATCGGATCGCAGACCCAGGGTGTCTACCTCATCTCTGCCGATAACATGGAAGAGATCCACCACTTCACCACAAGCAACTCCGACATCCTTTCCAACTCGATTGAGAGCCTGGCCCTCGACCCACTGACGGGCGAAGTGTTCTTCGGCACCAGCGTCGGCCTCTGCTCGTACATTAGCGATGCCACCTCTGCCGTGACCGAAATGAAGAAAGAAAACGTCTATGCCTTCCCGAATCCCGTACCGTCGGGCTACAACGGACTGATCACCATTCGCGGCCTCAGTTTCGATGCCGACGTGAAGATTCTCACCATCAGTGGCCGCTTGGTGGCACAAGGCCGATCCAACGGCGGCACGTTCACTTGGAACGGACGCGACAGTCAGGGCCGACGCGTGGCATCGGGTGTCTACATGATAGCCACCGCCACACGCGACGGCAAGGCAGGCGTGGTGTCGAAAGTGGCCGTCGTCCGGTAACAGCTTGATACAAGACAATGAGGAACCTCAGCAACATATCGTTCATTTCCGGCCTCTATTTCTGCTGGCTGTTGCTGATATGGCTTCTCTTCGACTATACGCCCACCAACGACGGTGTAGGCTATATTGAGCTGGCTGAAATGTGCTTGGCTGAAGGGCAGCCCTATCCCACGCTGTCCGCCATGCACTACGATTCGCTGCCCTTCATCTGGAACATAGGCATCATCAACCTGACAGCCCTCTCCATCGCCCTCTTCGACGACATCTTTCCGCTCTTCCCCCTGCTCTGCCTGATGAAGGCACTCACAGCCTGGATGATGGCAAAGACGGCGAAAAAGCTCTTTTCGGAGCGCATCGCCCTCATTGCCCTTCTGCTCTACGTTCTCTATCCCAACAACTGGGGACAGTCTACGATGATCAGCAGTGAGATTCCAGCCGACTTTCTCACCATGGCCGCCGTGTTCCTCATCGTCAGATTACCTGAAAACAAGAAACTCCTATTCGTCTCAGGCCTCCTCTTGGCGGTCAGCAACTGGTTCCGCCCCACGGCACCTATCTTTCTCGTCGCCGTCGGCCTCTGGTTGGTCTGTGTGCTTCGCCTTCAGTCGTGGCGACCGCTGTTACTTATGATAGCCGGCTATGCCTGCTTCATCGTCGTCGTAGGCACCAGCACCTACGTCCGCACCGGCCATTTCGTCTATCAGGCGCGTTCGCTCTGGTTCTCCATGGTCGACGAATGCTACGACGGTGCCGCAGTGGCGCCTCACTGGGATCAGCCCACCTGGCCCGAAGGCTATCCGCGCTACATCGAGCACCACGAACAGTTGGACTGCTTTGAGTGCGAACGCATCTGGAAGGAGCGCAGCATCAGTTGGCTGAAGGATCACAAGCTGGAGTACCTGAAGAAAATTCCCGGTCGCATCTATTACATGTACCAGAGCGACTACGACTTTCTGACCGTCTTCCTTCCCGACAAGGATCATGCCGAAGACAATTTCATCATCATCCCCTTCCGTCATCTGCTCTCCGAAGCCTCGTCGCTCACTGCCGTACAGTGGCTCGCCCTCCTCACCATGCTGTTCTATGGGTTGTTGCTGTTGGGTGCCGTCACCGGCTCGGTCGTTTTCGTACGCAGAGGCCAGTATCAGGCCCTACTGCTACCCCTCTCTGTCATCATTCTTGGAACCCTCATGCTCACCCTCGTCATGCATGGTGAGACACGTTTCAAGACTCCGCTCATGCCCTTCATCTTCATGCTGGCTGCTGCAGGGTTTACATCATCTCTATCGCCATCACATGGCTCTGCTACTGCTGCCTGCCTTTCCTAAAACAATAACATATAGCAACATGAAAAGAAAAAATGAATACCACCGATTCTAAAGTTTTCGAGTTTCTCAGGTTTCCATTGATGTGTCTTGTCATTGCTGCACACATTGATATCAGGGATTACTACTGCCCGTGGACAGCCAGTCTGCCTATTTTTTCCCAATCCATGTTCCTGTTCATCGACATGTTCTGTGGTGTCGCAGTGCCAGCTTTCATGTTCATCTCAGGATTTCTTTTCTTTCGCGAAGGAAAGCAGTTTGGCAGAAAGATCTACTTCAGGAAACTGAATAGCCGACTGCACACCATTCTCGTCCCGTATGTGCTGTGGAATATAATATATTTTGCCGTTGTGTTTCTCCTTCAGTCTGTCTCCAAGAACTTCAATCTGCTACTCCACAAGCCTATAGCCAACTTTTCTCCTCAAGACTTCTTTCTCCTATTCTGGAACCTGCAAGACATAACCCATCTCTCCACTGACCCTATTGGACCCTTGGCTACGCAGTTTTGGTTTCTGCAGTGTCTCATGGTGCTCATTGTCCTGTCGCCACTCGTATGGCTCGGCAACCGATATCTGCACATACTTTTTCCACTGATAATTCTCGTAGCCGACATAACTAATGTCATACCAGCCTTTCCAGGTATCATCGTCAACACCTATGTATATTTCGTTTTGGGTGCTTTCTTCGCCATTCAAACCGTTTCGCCCACCCAGTTCGCTGTCCGATTCCGTCCGATTATCTATTCGCTGTTCCTCATGGCACTTATCGTCCTTCAATATTCCACCGTATCCGTTCTTTTCTATCTCGTTGATGACATCAAAAACATCATGCTGATCCTCATCCTATTCGATATAGCCTCGATAGCCATAAGAAGAAATCTAACAATCCCTAAACTGCTCACCAATTCGTCGTTTTTCATCTATGCTGTCCACATATTCGTCACATGTTCCATTACTTTCATAGCAAAGACAGAACTGGTACCTACTCGTACCGAATTTTCCGCTATCACCTACTATCTGTTAGGAACCGTCCTTGCCATCGTCGTATGTGTGCTCATTTTCACCTTTTCAGACCGCTACTGCAAGACCCTCACCTCTTTCCTGACAGGCAACCGAAATCAAAAGATATGAACAAAAAGTTATTTACATCACTACTGCTTATCCTACTGCAATATTCAGTTTTTCAAGCCCAGGCTGTCACCGTCGATTCCATTGCCAAGCTGGGTCTGCCGGTGCTTAGCATCACCACCATCGATGCCGAGGAACCCACCTGCGACTATGCCTTTGCGCCCGAAGGAGCCTGGGGTATCACCACCGTCAACCATACCAAGGTGAAAGGCCGCTGCCTGCTCGTAAGTCATACCGACACCCTCTTCGACAGTGGCGAATACCTGAAGGACAAGAGCGGCATGACCCTCAGAATCCGTGGCAACACCTCGGCCTACTATTCAGCAAAGAAACCCTTCAAACTGAAATTAGAGAAGAAGAACGACCTGCTGGCCCGTGGCGACTCCAGCTATTACGACAAGAACTGGGTGCTGCTGAGCACAGGCGACTGCCTCTACACCCTCTTTGGCAACAAGGTCAACGAACTGGTGGGCATGCCTTGGACACCTGCCGCCATCTTCGTCAACCTTATCATCAACGACGACTACCGGGGCCTCTACATGCTAATCGAACAGGTGAGGCGCAATGCCGACTGCCGTCTGAATGTGGACAAGCAGACGGGCTACGTCATTGAGCGCGATGCTTATTGGTGGAATGAGGATGTCTATTTCAATACCGACCTCTACAACAAGGAATTTACCTTCAAATATCCTGATCCCGAAGACATCACCGACGAACAGATGGCCTATATCACCGACTATCTCAACCGTTTCGAGCAGTCGATTGCCGATGGCCGCTATACCGACTACATCGATGTGGAATCATGGGCTTCGTGGCTCATTGCCCACGACCTGCTCGGCACTTGGGATGCCGGCGGTGCCAATATTTATCTTTCAAAGTTCAACAACGAGGACGACAGTCTGCTCCACATGACTACTCTCTGGGACTTCGGTTCCATCATGAAGCAGAAGACAAGCTGGTCACAGATCCACGACGAAGGGTTCTATTATTATCCCCTGCTCTTCAATCAGGACAACCTCGCCTTCAACGATGCCTACATCCGTCGCTGGCACGAACTGCTACCAGGCATTTTCACGGCCTTGGAGCGTTTCTTTGACGAGTTCGAGGATAGTGATACCGCCAAGGGCTTAAAAGCCTCCTATCCCCACGAATATGCGCGCTGGGGCTATGATGACGGCTCCTTGGACGAAAAGATTCTCGAAATACGCCAATGGCTCTCCAATCGCGAGCAGTGGGTCAACAATGCCATCAGCTCCGTTCCCACTTCCTCCATTGCCTTACAGTCACAACAGCCTGCTGCCACTCGCCAGCCTGTCAATCTCCTCGGACAGCCTGTCAATCCGCAGACCTATCGTGGCATCATCATCAAGAACGGTAAGAAAGTATTCGTGAAATGATACAGAAAACACTCACACGCGACTCCAACATGGAGCTTTACCGCATCATGGCCATGGTCTTCGTCATGCTCTTTCATGCATTCGGCGAGCTCGACAAAAATACGGACACTGGTATGGTAACTATCGAAAACTCCGTTATCCTATGGTTTACAGGAGCTACCTACGTCTGTGTCGACATGTTCATTCTCCTGTCAGGATGGTACGGCATCCATGCGCGCCGATCCAAATTGCAGGCTTTCATTTTCCAAGTGCTTTTCTATTCGTTCATCGTCTATGCCGTCACCTACGTCTTGTTCGACGATGTAGAGGTGACACCTGGCATCTTCATCCGAATCCTCACCACCGACATCTATTGGTTCATACCCGTCTACCTCATGCTCTATCTCTGTTCGGGCGCACTCAATCCCTTCATCCGTCAGGCTTCTCAGCATGAGTATGTCATGGTGCTGGGCTCTGTATTCGCCATGCAGTGTGTCTTTGGGTGGCTCAACAAACACGAGGCAGGCTATTTAAGCGGTTGTTCGCCCATTTCCTTCCTCATTCTCTATCTCATAGGCGGCTATCTGCGCAGGTTCCCCAACTGGCTGAAAAATCTGTCACGAAAGAGTCTCATCCTTCTCTACCTGCTTCTCATCACTGCCCATTGGTTGCTGGCTCTCTTTGCAAAGAGCAGCAACAGCGACTATCTCATCGACATGACATGGAAGTATGCTTCGCCCTTCATCATCATCGCGTCGTGCTGTCTCCTGTTGCTATTCAGCAAAATCAACATAGGCTACAGCAAAACTATCAACTGGGTGGCAGCCTCCAGCTTTGCCGTATTCCTCATCCACTGTTTTCCCTTCTTTTATAATAATGTCTTCAGACCCACAGTGAGAGGACTCTACAATGCCCTCCCTGTCTGTTTTGCCATCCCCACCATCATGCTTTTCCTAATCGTTCTCTTCCTGGGCAGCATATTGGCCGATCAGTTCCGCATCTGGATGTATAGGCAGATCGCAAGACATTAGCTTAGCTCCAGCACTCTCTCCACTCACCTATAAAGACACCCCCAGCAACACAGAAATGAACTCCTTCTTTAGGTTTTATAAAATCTTTGTTCAATCAATTTCCAAACAAGAATACGACATTTATCAAATATGATACTTATCAAAAAGAATCCAAAAATATAACCAATATAGATAAAAATAAAAATTTCTTTTGGATATTTTAAATGAAAATAAATTATTTTTTCAACATAAAAATTAAATGTATTAGGTGCCGTATGAAATAAATAAGCAGCAAAACATGAACTTGAAAAGAATAATATTCCATTCCATTTAATTTTTAATTGTTTAAAAAATAAAAAAACACTCACTGCCATTAATACATAAAAAGGTGACAAATTTAATAAAACTCGTTGAATAATAAAAGGTTTATCATTATCAATCCCATAGAAAACTATTCCTGACATTAATAACATAATTATTAGAAAAAAAATTAGAAATATCCATTTGTTGCTTTGTTCATACAATCGATTACAATAAAGACGAATATAGCTTGCTAACAAATAGAGACCAATAAAAGATATTGGAGATGACCCATCCGCAAACCATTTAATAGAATACTCAATCCACCCATAAACCGTTTGGAATAAATAGAATAATATTAATAAAATTCTAAATTCTTTTTCAGAGGTATTCTCAATATATTTATTCAAAACTGGTGAAAAGATATATAACATCAAATAACATGTAAAAAACCAATACCCATTTAACAAAAATAAATGAACTAAGAACTTCCAAGAAAAATAAACTTGACTATTAAAAATTAAATGAATTAGATAAGAAATAATTAAAAAGAAAAATACTTGAAAGCATAGCTCAAACAATCGATTAAGTCTAAATCTAATTCCATACCATCCAGAGATAAATACAAAAATATTTACTGCTCCAAATGAAATCAACTCAATAAATATTCTTATAAATGAACTAATAGGTTCTGCTGATGTATTAACAATATCTCTATCATCGAAAAATATCAAATCAGTATGCAAAACTAATATCAAAATAATAGAAATAATTCTTAACAATTCAATATTTAAATCTCTTGTTTTTGTTATACTCATACAGAATATTTTAAAAAAATAAACACATTTTCTGCCATTGACAATATACCGTGGACATCCTTCTTTCTGTGACTGGTCACGGCTAAACCACTGATGATACTGCTCATGAACACTACCAACAGGGTCAATTATCTATATTTTATATCTTAGCTCAGCTCCAGCATTCTCTCAATAGGCTTCACGGCCAGTTTTGCCACTTCCGGCTCCACCTCCACGCTGGGCCATTCGTACTTCAGGCAGTTGTAGATCTTCAGCAGTGTATTCATCTTCATATACTGGCACTCATTGCAGTGGCAAGAAGTCAGAGTTCTCTCCTCTCTCCTCTCTCCACTCTCCACTAACGACATCTCCGGCGGCACAGGGATGAATTCCTTCTCCGGGCACTGCCGCTTCAGCTCATGCAGAATCCCGGCCTCTGTCGCCACGATGTACTGTGTTGCGCAGTTCTGCTGCGCAAATTTCAGCATATCAGCCGTAGACCCTTTCACATCGGCCAACGCCAGCACCGGCCCCTTGCACTCCAAATGAGCCATCACAACGGCTTCAGGGTACTTCTTCTTCAACGCCAAAATACCTTCCACCGAGAACCGCTCATGCACATGACAGCCGCCCTGCCATAACAGCATCTCACGGCCTGTCACTGAGTTGATGTAGTTGCCGAGGTTGTAGTCTGGGCCGAAGATGATCTTCGCGTCCTGTGGCAGCGAGTCGATGACCTTCTTCGCATTGCCAGAGGTCACCACCACGTCCGTCAGTGCCTTCACTGCCGCCGTCGTGTTCACGTAGCTCACCACCTGATAGCCGGGATGCTCGTCCTTGAACTTCTTCAAGTCCTCTGCCCGACAACTGTCAGCCAACGAGCATCCGGCATTGAGGTCAGGACACAGCACCAATTTCTCCGGGCTCAACAGCTTGCAGGTCTCTGCCATAAAGTGTACGCCGCACATCACAATGACTTTCGCGTCCGTCTGTGCCGCCTTCCGAGCCAGTGCCAACGAGTCGCCGATAAAGTCGGCCACCTCCTGCACTTCCCCCACCGTATAATAGTGAGCCAGCACCACAGCCTCCTTCTCCCGGCAAAGCTCCCTGATAGCCGCCTTCAGCTCCTCCGTTTGTTGTCCCTTCAGTTGTCCCGTTTGTTGTCCCGTTTGTTGTCCCGTTTGTTGTCCCGTTTGTTGCGACTCTGTCGCAACCACAAAGGCTTCATCAATGAACCCCTGCTCCTTCCACTCTTTTTTCACCGTTTTCAACATCTCATTTTTTTTTATTGTTTTTCTTTTTCTTTTTAAAAATAGAATGGTAGAAATGATAGTCCGTTCATAAGTTGATAACTTTCCGCCTCTTTTCTTGCACAAATCGTTATCCACTTGTGGCCTTCGGTTTCTGCACACACCGTGTTTATTCTTTCTTTTTGATAATGAGCACGATGCATCATTTATCCACCATTTCGCTATTCAGGTGCAAAATTAATAAGTTTATATCTTTTTCTTGCAAAAAACAGTGGAAAAGTGCTGAAAAAACTCGTGATAACTCGGTGAATATCCACTTGCCTTCCGGCCTTCGTTCGTTATCCCCCGTTTTTCCACACACTTATCCACCAAGTTATCCACCGCTTTTCCCCCTATTGTTTGCTCTTGTTGTTGAACATCGATGGTCTCGCTTCTGAACATGAATAAGGGTGCCATTGAACTTCAATGACACCCTAAACAAAGTAAGATAGCTGCATCATCGATCATCAATGATGCCACCCGTGAAGAAACGTTGTCAGATGATGCAGTTCACCATCTTCCGGTTCGGCTTGCGCTCCGTGTAGCTCACATGCACCCACACGATGCCCGTCCTCTTCTGCTGTTCCAACAGCAGCTGGTCGAACTCCAGGTTCTTCTCGATGAAGTCCATGTAGCGTTTGGCCGTCTTCATGTCGGGCGTGTTGATGTCAGCCGCCTCGCCGAGGATGTGCTGTGAGTGTGTCACGCCGCCCACCACGTAGTTCAGGCATTCCGAACGGTAACCGCTGTTGATGCGGATGGGTCCGAACTCCCGTCGCAGGGGCTCCAGCACCCGTTCGCAGAGGGTTCTCAAGCGGGGAATGATCACTTCCGGTTCGTCTACGCGGTTCACCATACCGAGTTTCTCGCAGGTGTACGAGTAGAGCATCTCCCGAAGCGTGAAATGTTCGGTGAGATGCTCGTCCTCATTGAATGAGGGTTTGTAGAAACCCTTCTCGTCGTTGTGTTTGTTCATGGTAAAAGTATTTTTTGTTAGACGGCTGCAAAATTAGCCCCTTACCATGCACAAAAAGTTCATTCCCCCGACTTTTTTTGTTAAATTCCCCCGATTTTAAAATGTTTTAACTATCTTTGCACCCACAATCATGTCCCGTATGTTGCGACTCAGTCGCAACCATATATTAATAAAAACCCCCCATCCCCAAAAATGGAAAGAAATACCTTTGCCAATCAGCGCTCTTTTGCTGGCGAGAAGAAGGAGTCCATGCATCGTCGTTGTGTAGACCATGACTACACCCAGTCCTGCATATACCTCATCACGATGACCACTGAGAACCGCGAGCCCCTTTTCGGTGTGATAGAAGGTCGTCCCGATGCTCCGACAGACAGTCCCGACTACCCTCATATTGTCCCTAATGCCTTGGGCCAGGCTGTCACCGACGAGTGGTGGGGCATTTCCTCTTATTATCCTCAGATCGAGGTCGTAGCCTTTCAGCTGATGCCCGACCATCTTCATGGCATTCTTTACGTTCGTGCCCCTCTTCCCTGTCATCTCAGCCGCGTCCTCTCCGGCTTCAAGACTGGCTGCAACCGCGCCCTCCGTTCCCAAATAGGAAGGCCTCCCGTCCCTCCCGTCCCCCTTTCCGTCCCTCCCGTCCCGTATGTTGCGACTCAGTCGCAACGAAACGAAAAGTCCTCCCACCCCTCCCACGGCCAGCTCTTCTCTCCTGGCTTTAACGACCGCATCCTTTTCCGTCGTGGCCAGCTCGACCGCTGGAAGGCTTATCTCCGCGACAACCCCCGTCGCCTTCTGTTGAAGCGCGAGCATCCCGACCTGTTGCGCGTGCGTCGCGATATTGTGGCTGCTGGCATCAGCTTCTCCGCCATTGGCAACATAGAGTTGCTCTCTTACCCCGACCTGTTGCAGGTACAACTGTCCCGAAGCCTCACCGACGACCAGATTGCCGAGCGTGTAGCCTTTTTCCTGGATGCAGCCCGTCAAGGTGCTGTCCTTGTATCGCCAAAGATCTCCAAGGCCGAAAAAGCTGTCCTCAATGCCGCTTTCAAAGAACGCCTCCCCCTCATCGTCCTTCAGGAAAACGGCTTCACCGATCTCGATAAGCCCAAGGGAGCCTTGCTCGTAGATGCCTGTGCCGAAGGCCGCCTCCTTCTGTTGGCCCCCTGGCCGCACCATAACGAGCGCATCACCATCACCCGCGCCCAGTGCCTTGCCCTTAACGAAATGGCTCGCCAGCTCTGCGCCCCTCCCGTTTCGTAGTTCCCCCCCTTCCTCCCGTCCCCCTCCCGTCCCCCTTTTCCGTCCCGTATATTGCGACTCAGTCGCAATAAACCAAACAAAAAACCAGGCGGCTGCCCCCTTTCTCTTAGGAACAGCCGCCCGCTCTTTTTCAGTCAGTATTGCGCTATTTCTTAATAGTCGTCGTCCTCGTCGTCCCAGTCGGAGTTAGATTCGCGACTCATGCCTGCACTTGTGGCATCTGTTGCGTACATATCAACTGTTGATACGGCAATCATCTTTTCTGTCTGAATCTTGACAACCTTAGTTGTCGGGCTCATATATATCTTTTTCATTATCTTTGTTTTTTTAGAAATGAATTATTAAAATAATACTTACTTCACCACCACTTTGCGGCCATTCACGATGTACAATCCCTTGGCAGGGTTCTGTACGCGCTGACCGTTGAGGTTGTACACTTCATTATGCATTACCCTTTGTGCATTATGCATTGTAGAGATGCCTGTTTCCTCATTTTCGAAGACCATCACCATACGGGCACCGCTTTGTGCATCGGGAGCCAACGTTGTTGGGATGTGCAGGTAAGCACGATTGGCAGCCACGGTCTGGTTGTTAGCGAAGTAGAAGCCAATCTTGTTATCGATATTGTTCAGGATCATGTTGGTGTAAGCCACATCATCAACAGTACCGCCATCGGTAGCTACAGCAGCACCCGTACCAGCTACGAGGTCGTTTGTTCCATCTTCGAATTCAGCAGCATCTGTCATCATGGGGATATTCTCCGTAGCACCACCCTCTGCATAGAGCAGCACGGGAGTACCGGCAGGAACCTCATCAACCTTTGTCAGCTTGGCAACGCCCTGTTCGTTTACCTTCACCTTATAGGCCTTGATAGAGGTAGAAGAGAAGTTTAGGTCGAAAGAGGGAACGTAGGTAGCAAAGCCAGCAGCAGAAACTTCGACTTTTTCACTTAAGCGGACAAGACGGAAGCGAGTAGCTGTCCACCAAATATTCTTACCCCAGTCTGATTTAACACCAATATTTACATCAGATGTTTCTGTAACATAGAACTCTACATTCACATCATTCCAACCATTACCGAATTGACCGTTTGTATTATTGTCTTGAGTGATGTTAACATATACACCACCAGCGAATGCCTCAAATTTAGCACCCTGTCCACTCTGACAACGTGCAGCAACTGTCATCATATACTTACCGGGTTCAAGATTGATAACTTGATGGATACCTGCATTGTTATCGCTCTTCTGAATGCGAATATAGTTGTAATCGGCATTGCCATCTCCATCAGTAAGAGAATTATCGGTGCTAAACGAGATTTCACCATTATTCTGTCCGTCAAGCAACCAATTATCAGTAACCTTCCAGTTAGCTTTGTCTGTACATTCTGTAACATCTTCAAAGCGATAGTCTGCTACAGTAATCTCTTCAGCGCCAGTTACGCCCTCAGCTAAAGCATGGCTCTCCAGATACTTGCGATATGCGCTTATGATGGCAGCAGTTTTGTTGTCAGCATCGCTTGCGGAAGTTGCATCGGCAGCAGCCTGTGCTGTACCAATAGCTGTGAACTTTGCAGCAGCAGCGTATGGCTTGTTATCCTCATATACAACAGCCTTTGCTGCTACATAAGCATCGTAGTTGCTTTTTGCGCTTGTGAAGGCAGTAGTTCTTGTTTCAAGAAGAGTCTTTGCTGCATCAATCGCATCCTTATCTGACTTATCCAAATCCTTATCAGCATCAATAGCTGCCTGGAGTGCAGTCTTCTCATCACCTGTCACATTGGAATAAGTTCCGTCTGCAATAGTCGTCTGTGCACTTCCTAATGCAATATTGTATGCAATTATTGAAAGATTGGTTTCATCATCGGTCTGCACCGTAGCATCGCAGAAACTTACCCACATTGATTTAGCAGTAGCATGGGCCTCAACAGAAACTTTTACAGTAGCAGCGGATGCAAGTGTGAACTTCACATAACGCCATTCCCAGCCGCGACCATTATTGCTATTGGCGAATCCAGCAACATCTTCTGAGTTAAAGCTCGTAGCACCACTTTTGTTGATGCCAAGTCCTGTATCACCCTTCGGGAAGTCTGCAACAGTTCCAATGACACTTTCACCTTTCTTTACTGTAAGAGAAAGTGTAACTTTATCACTATTTGCTTGACGACCAGCAACTTTAAATACATAATTACCTGCTGGTAGAGCTAAATCCTGATCATATACGATATCCCATGAATCTTGGCCGTATGCAGCGGCGGATTGCTCCAGATACTCCCTCGATTCTCCACTCCAGTGTTGCGCTGTTAATGAGCCAGTTGGGCCGGTAGAGTTCCAAGAGCCAAGACTAACGGCATAACCATAGTCACTAGCTACATAATTATATTCAGTCACTTTCAAATCCTTTACGGCCTGAAGAGCATCTGTAGCAGTCTTTTCGTTGTTATTACCTATTGCAATAGCATCAGTCGTAGAAGCACCTAATGCAGTAGCCTTAGAAATTTCAGTAGCTAACAAATCCCAATTGGTCTTTCCTGCCTTGAATGCAAGATATGCCGTCTTCAAGGTAGCAGCGTTAGTGGCATAATCACCAATTTCTGATACAGAGGCCGCAAGTGCTGTCGTCAGATCGGCACGCTCCTTACCTTTCACATTGGTATAGCCTTCATCTGAAAGGAGGTTGCATGCATCTTTTACAGCCGTCCACTTTTCCTGATAGAGTGCAAGCATCTTTGCTTCCTCTTGATTGTCTGTGGCGATGTACTTTAGTGTCACATTGTCCATACCCAACCAGCGGAATTCCGCAGGGGTATATTGGCGCATACCGATTTCTATTTTACCTGTACCATCCACATACGCATAGGCCTTATAAGAAGTGAAATTGACACTATTTACGTAATTAGGACGTACATATGAAGAGCCGGTAGTTCCGACTTCCTGACCTTGCGCATAAACGGCAACGGTGGTATTTGCCGGGGTCATTGTACCAGCTTGATCTGCAAAAGCAATCATTTCCAATTCGTATGTTCCAGTGGGGAGATTCTCTATCACCTGATACATACGGCCCTCTTTAGGAGTAGCGTTCCAGGATTCATAGAAATAACGCGTATAGTCTTGCTTATTGTCTGCCTGCTTTCCATTGCCTATTGGAGTGTTCCAACCGTTGATGTTGCTGTCAAAAGTCGGATTTGTAATGCGCATGGTTGCATCGCCATATCGCTCAGCTTCCACCTCAGCAGCAAGTACTCCTTCAGGAGCATAAGCAGAACCAGAAAGGAACGTTGCGCCCGTGGCACCTGTAATACCAATACCACCACCATTTGCTGCGACAAGGATAAACTCATCGAAACGGTCGAGCTTCTGTGAACTGCCACTACCCTTATTGGTCGTACTATATAATTGGACATAAGGCTGATCTACTATGACTGCAGGGGTTGTGAATGTTTTTGAAAAGTTCTGGACACTCGTTGTTGACGCACTGCTTTCAGCTGACTTAAAGTAATCTGAACTAAATTCAGCGCTGCCAACATCGAAACGATACTTAGTCCCCTTTTGGCTATCGTTATTTGCTTTAAATTTGAATGATATCTGGTAAGGAGTGAAATTTTTCATCACACCAGAAGCTAACTGTTGGGTGAGATAATAGCCATCATAGTGCATCAACATATTATATTTGCCCGTTAATTCTGAACCTGATCGTACAGATGTTCCATCACCAGGGGTGCCTTTGTCACTTTTATAAGGAGTCCAATGAGTCGGTTTATATCTGCCAGAAGAATATGTTCCATCATCTGTATTTTCAAAGCCACCATTCTGAATCAAGTTTTCTGTGGAAGCTGAAGTCAGGTCTGTGGGATATGTTGGAGTTGAAGGTTCCGAAACATTTTCTATCGCTTCTTTATACTTTGCATTCTCATAAACATAAACGGTGCTACCGAATCTTACGAAGCGAACAGTACCGCTTTCTGTTGGCGTGTAGGAAATAGAACCACCAAGTACTGAAATTGCCTGATCAGCAACACACCCAGTTAATTCAAGGGTGTATGTAGTTGCAGTTGAATAAAAAGTCGAAAGTTCAGAAACAGCTGTTCCACTAAAGGAATTCGATTCTTGGAAAACAGGAACCGTCTGCGCATTAGCAGAAATTACCCCCCCCATTAAGGCGAGGCCAGTGAATAATAGTTTTAGTTTTCTCATTTTTTTTGTAAATAATTATAGTTAGTGTAAAATAATTTATCTCATTGTTTATTTGTTTTCAGTATGCTGGATAAACCCGATGGGGCGGTATTCACACCATAGAGCGAAGCCAAATCGAAGTCGAGCATGACACGCTGACCTCTGATTTCGCAGATCCTATTTTGTATGGTTGTCAGTTCCATCATAAGTAGCTGATAGTCAGCCGTAAGATGATAAGGCCTCTTCGTTGCGAACGAGAGGTAACGAAATAATGTTTGAACATGCAAAGTTAAGCGTATTTATATACAAGATATTGAAACATACTGACAAATTATATTATTTTAAAAGAATAAAAACTGAATTTATAATTATTTAATAATTAAAAAACTTTAGTTTTTTGTTCCCCCTTTGCCCTCTTTCCGTCCCGTATGTTGCGACTCAGTCGCAACCAAAAAACCAGGCGGCTGCCCCCTTTCTCTTAGGAACAGCCGCCCGCTCTTTTTCAGTCAGTATTGCGCTATTTCTTAATAGTCGTCGTCCTCGTCGTCCCAAGAAGACTCACGAGAGTAGACTTCGCCACTGCTTGCAGCTTCATTAAAAGTTGAGAGGGCAACCATGTTGGTCAGCTGCACTGCGATGAACTGAGTTTCAGGCTTGCAATATATCTTTTTCATTGTCTTGTATTTTTTTTGTTAATAATCATTTGTGTAAAGCAATTATTTCACGATCACCTTGTAGGTCTTTCCATTGGCTTTGACAATGTTCATTCCCTTCTGCAGTGTTGTGAGTTGTCTTCCGTTAGCATCGTAGATGGTGCTCTTTCCCTGTGTGAGTGCATTGACGGCCTCGATTCCTGACAATTCGTCGTCAAAGAAGAATGCTGCACGGGCGTTGCCATCGGGCACTGTGAGATAGCATCTGTATGCACCTACTGTTGGAGTGGCTTCTGCGGTGTTCACTTTATAGAATCCGAACTTGTTGTTATTGTTCTGTAGCACGTACCATCCATCTTTGGCAGAAGTGTCTGTGTACACACCTGTCAGCCATCCAGCGGTATATTCAGTAGTGCTTGCAGTTCCCCATCCTTGCAGGTCGGTGCTTGTGCAACCTTCCTCAGCTTTGAGAATATAAGGCACATTGGCCTGCGGTGTGGTCACTTCCACGAGTGTGAGTATGTTGCCATCTGTCTCTTCGCATGAGTAAGCCGTGACTCCGCTTGGCAGTTCCGGATTGAAGGGGAAGATTCGCGTTACGTACTTCAGATCTGCACTGATGGTAACATTCACGGTAGCCTGTGAGGCCTCGGCGATGGTGAAGTCGGCGTTTCCTGCCTCAGTATAGATGTTACCACCCGTCTGGCAGGCGATAGTCGAATTGGTAAGAGTGTTGTAGATATTGAATACGTTGTCGGTCTCTGTTGCAAAAATTCTGAACTCACCCTTCTTCGAAGCATCGGTAGTAGCCTGAATTTGGGCATCCTTCCAGTTCACCTTGCTGTCGTTCAGTGTACCGTAGGTAAGATAGACTGTTCCCTCTTCACGCTCCATGCTGATGTAGTAGGTGTTGTTCTTACCATCAACAGGAATGAAGGCGCAAGCCTGTGCCAGGTTGACATTAGGAACTGCGGAAGCATTGAGGGTGAAGCCGGTGTTGTTTGAAACATAATCATAAGAATAAACAGGATACACGCTTTCACGGCTAATAACAATAGCATTGTTCTCCTTTGCATGATTGGCAGTGGCTACGATGATATTGTAGTGATTGTTGGCAGCAGGAGCATTCAGTTGTTGGTTGTTATAGGCATCGATGGCATCGTCAAGAGCATCAACAAGTGTCTGGACAGCAACAGCAGTAGAAGTTTCACTAACTGTGTAGTCGTCTACATTACTCTTTGCTGTTTCGTATTCACTGTACAATGAGTTATTTGTAGTCTCATTATATTGGAAGATGCCTGAACCGATATTCTCAGTAATCTTAGTGAGATTACTTGCCTTGGCTGCTACCAGTGCATCGTATGAACTTTTAGCGGCGCGGAAGGCAGTCTGTTTTTCAAGAATATCGTCGATAACGGCTTTGTAGGCTTCTTCAGTTTCAGAAGTGGGAGTAGCATCAAGAGCCGTGCGGAAGTCAGCTTCTTCTTTACCACCCAGAACATTTGTATAAGCACCGTTGCTGAGGTCAGCATTGGCCTCTTCTCTCAACTGGGGCAGATACTGTTTATAGTAAACAAGCAGGCTGCTACCATAATAATGCAGACGGAAGTTGTCAAAGATGGTCCAGTCGCCATCAACATGATTAGCAGTGCTCTTGAAACCAAGCTTCAGGCTTCCGCCATCCTCTTCAGTCACAACAGCAGCACAAGTGGCATCATAGAGGCCAGCATCAAAATAGAGTTTAGCACCCTGCTGAGAGTTAGGCAGATATTTGTAGCTGCCTTCGCTGCCCACGCGGCTATCGTTAGGCCAAGTTCCCCAATTGTCTGTACCCAATTTTGCAGTGCTCTGGGCATCAGCAGCAATGTTTTTCACTTTCGATGTAATGCTGTTGATATAGAGCACACTTGTGGCATTGTCAGTGCCGCCATTATATGCAGTCCAAACATCGTTAGCCCATCCTGGACGTTGGAAGGCTTGGACATTCAGGCTATAGCTGCCAGTAGGTAGGCCAGTCACTGTCTGGTTGATGTCAAACTCACTTTGATAGTATTCACAGTTTGACCAGTTCACGCCAGGAGCACTGATGTATGTCCAATCTGTGATGTCACCATCAAAATTAGGATTGGCCATCAAGCAGGTGATGTCGAAATACTCACCCTCGTTGGCAGGTTTGGCACCAGCGATATAAGTTTTGATGGCCGATTTAAGGGTTGTCATTGCCGTAGTGACGGCATCGGTAGTAGTTGCACTTGTTACCGAGCTTTGGAATGCGCTGATGGCATCGGTATAGGTAGAATAGCTACCAGAAACAGTCTCTGTGTAAGCTACAGCTGCCACTGCGTCTGCGGCGATACCGAGGTTACTTGCTTCAACCAGCTCTGACTTAGAATTAGCTATAAAAGTCATCCATTGGATGTTTGCTAATGTTGGATTGGCACTCTTTGTAGAGTAAGCAGCATTCATTGCTGTTTTCATTGATCCATCTTCCATTGCGCTGATGCTTGTGTTTGCCTTGGCGGCTTCGCTTGCCATAGCAAGGGCGTATGCATCTGAATCTTCACCGTAATAAGTCAGGGTGTAGTTGTCGAATACGGGCCAGGTGCTGTTATTGCTTTCATAATGTCCAATGGTGAGATTGCCATCGGTAACGATAGCGTATGTCTCTATGCGAGCAAATGATGGATCATTGGTCATGGTTTGGGCCATTGTAGCAAAATCTGTATGAGCAGCTACAGTTGCAGGAGATTTTGTTGTTCCATTACTTGTGGTGGCAAAAAGGTTGAAAGTACCAGTTGCTCCGCCATCAACACGTACAGCTGCTTGCATGGTAACCTTATACACACCGTTAGGCAGGTCTGTCAAGTCTTGGTGCAGACCGCCTACGCGGTGATAATTTTCGTATGCACCGTATGTGCTATTGTAGGCATTGGGGGCGGTACCATCAAGTGTCCAGCCAGTAGTATATGCAGAAGAGAATGAAGGGTTGGTGATAAGTTGTGTTATGTCTATGCCACTGCTTGCTGAACCTGCTCCGAGATAAGTTACTGTAACGTTTTTAAATGCAAGCCAGTTTATATTTGCATTTTTTACTTTGAGACCATATTCGAAAGGAGTTTCGCTTACGCCATAAATTAGTGCTGTGTGGGTATTCAGACGTCCTTTGTCATCAATGACAGAGTTACCAGTGCAGGCATCAGTTTCTGAATTTCCTACAAAAAAATTTACGCCTGACACATTATTAGCTTCTGCTTCATTTACGGTTCGTACCCATGCACTTACTTTATAAAAACCAGACTCAGTAGGAGTATATGAAGCCTTGATAGTAGCATCAGCTAATTGACTGCCATTTGCTACCCATAGCTCATGGAAAGGAACTTGGAAACGAGAACCATCGCTTTGGCCTTCAGTAGACCAAGTGTTGGTATGCCAATCTTGAGAGCCACTATAAGTAAAAGAAGCTGTGCTATTGTTGTCAATAGGAAAGATATTCGTAGAATTCAATACAAGGCTGACATTTTTAATCTGACACCAGTCAATTTTACTATCATCTGTGAGTTTCTTAATACCAAATTCGTATGCGGTATTATCTGTTGTTACGTCAAATGTAAAAGAAACTGTATGGAATGTTCCATCACCTGCTGCTGCAATATTTGTAATATCAACATTGTTCTGACCTGTTAAGAAAGCAACAGCATCGCCAGCTGAAGGAAGAGTAGTTGGTTCAGCAGAGTTTGTTGCATTACAAGCAAATGCATCGAAACTTAAAGTGTAGTTACCAGAAGGAAGTACCATGGTTCTACCCAACATGACACCGGCATTTCCAAAACTTGATGTCCAGCTTTCAATGGCATCTCCATTCTTAACGAAAGCGTGCCATCCATCACCAAATGTTTGATTGTTCCACCAGCCAATACCATCAGCTTCAGTATGGCCATTAGGTTTACCATTTTCTCCAACACACCTGTCGAAATTGCCAATGTAACTGGCCGTCACGTCAGTTCCAGCCCACGCCGAACTTACCCCCCTAAAATCATAGCGAGGGTAGCCATTAATAGTTTAATTTTTCTCATGTTTAATAAATAAATATTTAGTTAGTACAATTGTTTAAATTTTTTTGATAACGAGTAGCTGATAGTCAGTAGAAAAAAGTATGAAAGAGTTACTTTTTGAAAAAGATGTAGTTTGATTTTTCTGCAAAGTTATAACAAATAGTGGTAATTATTGTTTAAAAATACTATTTGTTATTATTATTTATAGAAATTATAATCTATTTTTATTTATTTAACATCCAAGAATAATAGGCTAACTGCTTAGCACCTCATCATGATGGAACCACCTTCGGTGGGAAATGATTCAAAATTGATTTCAAAAATTGTTCAAAATGATTTTGTTTTAATTTTGATTCAAATTTTGTTCAATTTCTGCGCGAAGCGCATCCTTCTTTTTATTACCTCCGCCCTTCGACCTCCGCCCTCACTCATGCATGTTCTGTTCATGGCAGTGAATATTCCAAGTCGATGGCTTTTAACGTCAGTTCTTTTGCTTCTTCAATACTCATTGTATCTGTCACTGTATTCATCATTACTTTTCCGTTATCGACATAGACACGATTTTTCTGCTGTTCCTCTTCCAGTTGGACGAACAATCCGGTGTTGAGCAGGACGGCCAGATGTTCGCAAGCCCTTGCATCATTGGCGTTGTAAGACAGTGTGATGGTACACATAGTTTTGCGGATATATTTATGTCGGCAAAGATACGGTAATTATCTGATACGGCCAAAAAAACCGTCTACGACTTTTTCTGCGAAAGGAAACTTCATGTTAAATGTTATGAAATCTGCCGGATTTTAACACAAAAAGTCGGGAGAGTGAACCTTTTGTGCATACTTGAACGCTAATTTTGCAGCCTGAATAGAAAAACTTTAATTTTACACCTTATATATATTATAGAACAGACTAATCATTTTACTATGGAGAAAAACACAGAACAGAATCTGGCCGTTGTTCGTGAGCGGATGATGCGCCTGCGACTGGTCAGGGAGCAGTTGGCAGAGGAGGTGAGACTACTCATGACACACACTGAGGAAGAACAGCTGAGATGGACGGGATCGGTGACCGACCTGATGGAAGCCCTCTATTGCGCCTTCGAACAGGAGGTGGTCACCGACGAGGACGGCATTCCGGCATCGTTCAGGGAGATAGTGAGGCAGTGCTGCCGCCTGCTGCACGTGAAGATGCCCTCGAACCCTTACGAGACGGCCACCCGTGGACGGCAGCGCAAGGGTGTGAAGAACAGCAACTACCTGACACGCTATCAGAGAATGCTGGAAAAGGGAACCCACAACATCCTCTTCCTCCACATTGCCTAAACATCCAAGGTTTAAAGTCCAATCGTCCCCAGTATAACGGTTCTCGCCTACAGTCTCGCCCCGTCACCTATTGCACGTATGGAAAAATCGTCGTACCTTTGCATTGCAATCGGGAAACAACCGTGAGCATCAAAAATGTCGATCGCGAAAGACACCATGAGAAACACCAACCTTTGTATTAACAACCAATTAAAAAACACACAAGAAATTATGACTGTATTTGTAAAGAAGATTCAGAACAACAACCGCAAGATGGAAAAGGCCTATGGCAAGTATTACGGACATGCCGTCATCATCGACGAGGTGGGCATTGAGGAACTGGCCAGCGAGATTCAGGAGAACTGCACCGCCAAGCGCGCTGACGTGCTCGCCGTGCTCTCGGAGCTGGGACCCACTGTGACGAAGATGATTCAGAAGTCGCTCAAGGTGCGCATCCCCTATCTTGGAACCTTCAAGATGTCTGTCAAGTCGGAGGGTGTCGAAAAGCCCGAGGACTATGATGTCCGCCAGCACATCCGCGGTGTCCGCGTGCTCTTCCGTCCGGAGTACACCATCGAGCAGGGACATGCCGTGAAGGAGATGACCCGTGGCGTGAAGATCGCCGAACTGCCGAAGAACCTCACCGCCATCACCGACAATGATGACAGCGGCAATCCCGACGACGGCTTCATAGAGGATCAGCCTTAATAGTAGTGCGAAGGGCGGTTCAGCCGCCCTTTAAAGTTCTCACCCATGAGGGCGGTTCCGCCGCCCTTTATTAACCCCTCTTTACCATGAAAAACACAAACAAGACAACACTGAGCATCCTGATCAAGATCGTGATCGCCATCGCATCGGCCATTCTGGGTGCAATTGGAGGGGCTGAAGCCACAGCCCTTTGGAACATGTAAATGATAAGATTTGACAGCTTTAAGTGTCAAAATTACAAGAAAACTGCTCTTTTTTTGCACAATGTACTATTCGGTGTGCAAGCAAAGGGCAGTTTTTGTCCGAAAAATTTGCGTAACTGAAAGAAAATGTGTTACTTTGCACCGTTTTTCAAGAATAAGAATATAATTATTAACATTTTAAATTAGAAAAAACATGTCAGAAATTGAAAGCAAAGTAAAGGCAATTATCGTAGATAAACTTGGTGTTGATGAGGCTGTCGTACAGCCCGAGTCGAGTTTCACAAACGATCTGGGTGCAGACTCTCTGGATACCGTAGAGCTCATCATGGAATTTGAGAAAGAGTTTGGCATCAGCATTCCTGATGATAAGGCTGAGAAGATTGGCACCGTTGCCGACGCTATTGCCTATATTGAGGAGAATTCAAAGTAAAAACAAGCCCCCTAAGTTCTTGGACGAGCCAAGCGGCGAAGCCGAGCGAGGGGGTTGGGGGTCTGAACATTTGTTAGCCCCCTAAATTAGGGGGTTGGGGGTCTGAACAGGCTCATAGTAAATTGAACTTTATGCTCGTTCAGACCCCCAACCCCCTAACTTAGGGGGCTAATCAGATTCAGTAACTAAAAATTCAGTACAAATGGAACTAAAAAGAGTCGTCGTAACAGGACTGGGTGCCGTCACCCCATTGGGCAATACGCCTGAGGAAACGTGGAAAAACATGCTGGCAGGTGTCAGTGGAGCCGCTCCTATTACGCATTTCGATACAACGAATTTTAAGACTACCTTCGCTTGCGAAGTGAAGAACCTGGATGTCAACCAGTATCTTGACCGCAAGGAGGCCCGTAAGATGGACCGCTATACGCAGCTGGCACTCATCGCTGCCAAGCAGGCTGTAGAGGACTGCGGTTGGGACTTGGAGAAGGAAGACAAGAACCGTATCGGTGTTGTGTTCGGTGTGGGTATCGGTGGCATCAAGACTTTCGAGGAAGAGGTAATGTATTATGGTGCCCATCATGACCAGGGTCCGAAATTCAATCCTTTTTTCATCCCGAAGATGATTGCCGACATCGCTGCCGGACAGATTTCGATTATGTATGGCCTGCACGGCCCCAACTATATCACCGCTTCGGCATGCGCCTCTTCGAGCAATGCCCTGGCCGATGCCTTCAACCTGATTCGTCTGGGAAAGGCCAATGCCATCGTTGCCGGTGGAGCCGAGGCTGCCATTTGCGAGACGGGTGTAGGCGGATTCAACGCCATGAAGGCACTGTCGACCCGCAACGACGAGCCTGAGAAGGCCTCGCGCCCCTTCAGTGCCAGTCGCGACGGATTCATCATGGCCGAGGGTGCCGGCTGTCTCATTCTGGAGGAGCTGGAGCACGCCAAGGCCCG
>CAMYVQ010000027.1 GCA_947302435.1 uncultured Prevotella sp.
GCTTGCAGGCTTTTTCCATGACGGGCAGGTCGCTGGTGCTGCCCATGATGATGCTAACTTGGGGAGTCATTATTGTTGCTTTTTAAAAATACAGGATACCTACCGAGGCGCAGACGAAGCCGACGGCGAAGCCACCGATGACCTGCGAGAGGGAGTGCTGGCGCAGAATCATACGGGCCGTTCCCAACAGTCCGGCCACGATGAACACCACACAGAACCACCAGACGGGATTGAACCCGAAGATCATGGAGAAGGCAAACAAGGCTCCCGTCACGCCTCCGATGGCCGACATGTGGGTGGAGATTTTCCATTTGATATTGATGAGGGCGCAGACCATCTGCACCAACAATGCCGACATGATGATGCTGCTCACAAAGCGGAACACGTTGAGGTGCATGAGCACGGTGACACAGGTCAGATAGCATGCAATCGATATGACGTAGGGCACCATGCGTCGCTCGCGATGGCCCAGCTCTATGAGTGTCCATCCCTGATAGTGGCGGTACAGACGGATGAGATAGGTGGGTATGAGGATGGTGAACAGATAGACGACGATGAGGATTTCCAGACGGTAGGCAATCGGCAGAAGTGCCAGATAGCTCAGTGTGAAAAGCAGAATCAGTCCTAAGAGTGGCAGATAGAAAGGTGTGAACAACGCGCTCAGTAACCGGGCTCCGTAGATGATGTCCCTCTCGCGGCTCACCTTTCCCATTCGTACTATTCTCTTCATATTCATTTTCTCAGTCGTGCTACGGGAATGCCCATCTGGTCGCGATACTTGGCCACCGTGCGACGGGCCACCGGGTAGCCTTGTTCTTTCAGTTTCTCGCTCAGCAAGTCGTCGCTGAGCGGATGTTTCTTGTCTTCAGCCTCGATGAGTTCGCGCAGGGCGGCCTTGATTTCGCGGGTGGAAAGCTCTTCGCCGCTCTCTGTGGTGAATCCGTCGCTGAAGAAATATTTCAGGGGGAACATGCCCCACCGTGTGAGAACGAATTTCGAGTTGCTGACACGCGAGATGGTCGACAGGTCGAGGCCTGTCTTTGCTGCCACATCCTTGAGGATCATGGGGCGTAGCGATGCTTCGTCGCCGTCTTCAAAAAAGCGGTGCTGCAATTGGATGATGGCCTTCATCGTGACCGATAGCGTGTGCCGGCGGGTGCGGACTGCCTCGATGAAACTCTGTGCGGCATCCACTTTCTGTTTCGTATAGAGCAGTGCCTCCTTCATCTGCCGCGAAAGTCCCTCCTTGTTCTGCTGATAGTCTTTCAGAAGGTCGGCAAACGACTGCGACACCTGCAACTGGGGTAGTTCGCCGTTGTTGAGTGTGAAGGTGATGGTGCCGTCGTCCTGCGTGTCGACGATGAAGTCGGGTGTGATTTGCTGCATGGAGCGCCCCACGGCCTCACCCATCGAAGCCCCCGGCTTCGGGTTCAGCCTTCGCAGTTCGCGCTGCAAGGTCTCCACCTGCATGTCGCTGAGATTCATGGCCGACTGTATGCGGTCCCAGTGTTTCTTCGTAAACTCATTGAAATGTTCGCGGATCACCTTGTCCATCAGCGCAAGTGTGCCTGTAGGCTTTGCTTTCAAGTCGACTTGCTCGTCCTCGGCTCTTCGGGCAATCTGCAACAGCAGGCATTCCTGCAGTGTACGGGCGCCGATGCCAGCCGGATCGAGCTCTTGCAGTTTTGTGAGCACCTGCTCTATTTCGCCCGTTGTGGCATCCACTCCATGATAGATGGCCAGCTCTTCGCCGATGGTGTCCAAGTCTTTGCGTAGAAGTCCGTCGTCGTCGAGCGAACCGATGAGATACTCCATGATGTCGTGCTCATGGCTGGTGAGCGGCAGTTCGTTCATCTGTTGCAGAATCTGGTCGTAGAACGAGAGCGAGTCGCCATAGACCATCTCCTCGCGCTCCTCGCTGCCCGACTGTCCTCCGTGGTAGACGGGCAGGTCCTCGTCGTCGCGCCCGATGCCTTCGAGGGCGGCGTCGAGGGCGTCGTTCCGCTCTTCGCGCTCACGCTGTGTGTCGAAGTCGTCGTCAGCCTCATTGTACGGGCTGTCGTCGTCGCTTCCACCCAAGCGGTCGTCCATGGGCCACTCCTCGTCTTGCGCAGTCTCCAAAGCGGGATTGTCGTGCATTTCCGTCTCCACGCGCTCCATGAGCTGCGTGATGGGCAGTTCCACAAGCTGTGCCTGTAGCAACTGCTGGGCCGAAATGCTCTGTTGCAGTTTCTGTTCGAGCTTTTGTTCTTGTATCTGACTCTGAGCCACCGTGTAATTATGAATGATAGTATGCTTTCAGTTCTTCGGCAAAGGCGGCCAGCTTCTCTGTGTCGCCGTTGCCAAAACGCTGCCACACCTCATGGCAAGGCAGCAACAATGCACTGAGGGTCATGGCATTCCGGTTCAGATAGGGGTCGCACAGTTGGAAAAGGTCCAATATGTTCACCACCATCGAGACCGGCACTTTCAACAGTTGTGCCATCTCTGCCACTTCGGGGGTCTCTGCCACCATTGTGATGGGTGTCAGGCGGAAATAGAGATCGAGAATCAGAATAAGGGCCACGGGTGTCAGGGTTGGCTCTTCGTCGAGTGGCTGGAAGTCGCGTTCAAACGATTCGTTCACCTCCACCCCGTCATAGAAGGTGTCGGCCTGTCCGAATCCCCTCATGCTGCGCCAGAGCTTCACGGCACGTGCCAACCGTCGCGGACTGTCGGAGTAGTTCTGCCAGAAGTGTTCCACTCTCGGCGTGCTGAGCATGGCTACCTGCCGCATGCGTTCGGCCAGCACTGGCGGAGCGATGTGCAGTTCCAGGCTGAGTTCCACCACGTCTCGACTGTAAGTGGGTTTCACACCCACGGGGCGACGCAGATACAATTGCATCACCGGAAGCCAGTAGTCGTCTTGCCAAACCGTGTTTTTTGCCATATTGCTGCTTCCAATATTGGATAATAGTGCAAAGGTACATCATTTTTCTTGATTCGCCATCCATTGCCCGATTATTTTTTTTGTTTTTGTTGAAATGTTTTCCATGTCGGTGTCGAAAGGTTAACAAAGATAAAAAAAGAATACAAATCGGCAGAAATTACCTTTTTCATAACAATCTTTTGCTATCTTTGCCAGAAATACGGGGCTTTACAGTTCCTTATACCATCATGAAAAAGTTTTTAACTACTATCATCAACATTGTGGTTTGCGTGTCTTTGTCGGCGCAAATCTCTTATAAAGAAGAAATCCTGAAAACCCCTGAGCTTTCAGCCAGCAATAGTGTGGTCTATCCCACTCCCCACAAGAAGCTCACCCCTTCGCCCAAGGGAATGAAGCCGTTCTACTTGAGCCACTATGGCCGTCACGGTTCGCGCTATCTGACCAAGAACGAGGACTACAGTTACGTGCCGCGCGTGCTGAAGGAAGCCGACGAGGCCGGTAAGCTGACCCCGTTGGGCAAGGACGTGCTGAGGCGTACCGAGTTGCTGGCCCGTTTCTGCGAGGCCCGGTGGGGCGACCTGACCGATCTGGGCGCACAGCAACACAAAGATATAGCCCGCCGCATGACGAAACACTTCCCCGAACTGTTCAAAGGAAAGACCCATGTCGTGGCACGCAGTACGCTGGTGCCCCGCTGCGTACTGTCGATGGCCAATGCCACGCAACAGCTGACGGCCATCAACCCCCGTCTGCAAGTGGAGATCGAAGCCAGTTCGCACGACCTTCACTACATGAACCACCAGGACCGTTACCTCCGTTCCATCACGCGCCCCGACACCCTTGAGGCGGTCTATAAAGACTTTTGTAACCGCCACTGGAACCTGCAGCCTCTGATGACCTCGCTCATCAACGACACGGCCTACATCCGCCAGAACATCGAATTGGAGAAGCTACAGGTCTACATGTTCCGCATGGCCGGCAGCATCCAGAACACCGAACTGCGCGACTCTCTCACCCTTTTCGACATCTATACCCCCGAGGAAATCTACAATAACTGGCTGACGGCCAATGCCTGGTGGTATTTGGGCTATGGCTTCACACCCCTCAACGGTGCCACCCAGCCGTTCACCCAGCGTTTTCTGCTCCGGCAGCTCATTGCCGATGCCGACTCGTGCATCGCCCTCGACCGTCCCAACGTGCAACTGCGCTTCGGCCACGACACCATGCTGCTGCCACTCGTCTGCCTCATGGGGGTCAACGGCTATAATGTCTCCGTAGACGACCTTGAGATGCTGGCACCCAGCGGATGGATTGACTACCGTGTCTTCCCTATGGCCGCCAATCTCCAGTTGGTGTTTTACCGTAGGAACGCCAAGGACCGAGACGTATGGCTGAAGGTGCTGCTCAACGAGGAGGAAGCCACCCTGCCTGTCCCGACGACACAGCCCCCCTACTACCGATGGAGCGACGTGCGGGCCTACATGCTGAAAGTCCTCAGTAAATACCCAAAAGAATGAACTACTTCCATTCCCGGCACCCACGACTCTGGCACGGGCAACGGCTTCGTGTCGGTCACGGAGTCCATCTACGGCCCTTGGGGCGACAAGTATGCCCGTACCCAGGACATCAGTATGCAGGAGCAGTGGGAGATGGGCATCCGCGCTTTCGACCTCCAGCGGAAGGCCACAAGCCCTGCCTGGTTCACGCTCGACGGAAAGCCCGTCAGTCAGCCCCAAAATCACGGTCTCTACCTGATGCGCGGCACCGACGGAACCGTCAGGAAAGTCCTTCGATAACACACGTTTTTTGCCCTTCCCGACGATTCAATATAAATCGTGTCACAATCAAAGTCAAATCATCTCATCATTGATAATCAATGGTGCTGTCATTAAAGTTCAATGGCAGCACCATTTGACTTGAATGACAGCACCATTCAATATCGGGCTTTTTCATCTTGATTTCGATACCCAAAAACAGTCTTTCTATATCCCAATGGGTAAGGTTGTTAAAGATTATTATAAGATAATTATTATAGTATGATAATTGAACTATAATAATTACCTTTGTGCCAATAAAAGCGAAAAGGTATGGTAAACAATCCTTTTATACTCTATGGTTATGAATCGGAGAAGTATTTCTGCGACCGCAAAAAAGAGACGGAAGAACTGAAACGACTGGTGACTAATGGTAATAATGTGGCTCTGATTGCCCCACGTCGTATAGGCAAGACAGGACTCATAGAGAACCTGTTCCATCAGAAAGACATCAGACAGCAATATTACACCTTTCTGATAGACATCTATGCCACCAAAAGTCTTGAAGAGATGATTATGGCCATGGGGGCATCGATGCTGGCCTCGCTACGGCCAAAAGGAACCAAGGTCATGCAGCGTTTCGTCAGTTTCCTTTCATCCCTGCGCACAGGTGTCACCTTCGACCCCACGGGTAATCCTTCATGGAATGTGGAAATCGGTGACATCCGCCTGCCACAGACCACCTTAGACGAGATATTCGAATACATCAATTCTGCCGACAAGCCCTGTTTAGTGGCCATTGACGAATTTCAGACCGTGGCCAACTATCAGGACAATCGCGTCGAGGCATTGTTGCGCACCTACATTCAGCGTTGCCGTAACGCACAATTCATTTTCTCAGGGTCACAGCGTTCCATGATGGCCGAAATCTTCCTCAGTCCGTCACGTCCATTCTATCAGAGCACCTCGATGATGAGTATTAGCAGTATTCCAATAGAGAAATACAGCAAGTTCGCACAGGTACATTTCAAGGATGCAGGCAAGAGTATTTCACCGATTGTCATCACTGAGGTTTACCAGCGTTTCGAGGGGGTGACTTGGTACGTACAACGAGTGATGAACGAGTTTTTCTCGCTGACCCCACCGCAAGCCACCTGTGACATGGAGATGTTAGAGCCTGCCATCACGAACATCCTGCGGGCCAATGAGTTCAACTACCAGTCCATGCTCTTCCAGTTGCCCCCGAAACAAAAGGAACTGCTTGTCGCTATTGCGAAAGAGGGAAAGGCCAAGAACCTCACTTCATCGGCTTTTGTCAAGAAATACCGCCTGACGAGCAGCAGCAGTGTCCAGTCAGCCATCAAGGGTCTGTTGGAGAAAAACTTCGTCACTGTCGCCCTCGGCACCTATGAGGTCTACGACAAGTTTTTCGCCCTATGGCTGTTGGGAGGGGGCAAATAACAGCACCATTCAATATCCCGGATTCTGCGTCAAGTTAGGATTGAGGTGCAATTCCGAACTTGGTATTGGCATCAGTAGTTCATAGGTTTCACAGCCTGTCACTTCTTGTGCCTTGCCGAGCCGCTTCAGTGCAGCCCAACAGCCATACGTGTTGTCTGGTTGTGACAACCATTCGGTTTCCATCCCCTCGGTTTATGGTGGGCATGAGCTGTGCGGTGTCGCCGTCGCTGTGCCACTCTTCCACGTCTTTCACACCGAAGAGGGGGAGGTAATCGTCCCTTTTTGCCGTCACCGGCTGCTCCAGGCCAAGGCGTACATGCGCATCTGCTTCACCATGGCCATGAGGCCGTTGGAGCGCGTGGGCGACAAGTGTTCCTTCAGGCCGATCTGTTCAATGAAATAAAGATCGGCATCGAGAATCTCTTGTGGGGTACTGTCGCTGAGCACTCGGATTAGCAGAGCCACGATGCCCTTCACGATGAGCGCGTCGCTCTCGGCCGAGAAGTGGATGCGGCCATCTGAATAGTCGGCCTGCAACCACACACGGCTTTGGCAACCCTCTATGAGGTTGCTCTCCGTCTTGTACTTCTCGTCCAAGGGCTCCTGCTCGTTGCCTAAGTCGATGAGCAGTTGGTATTTGTCCATCCAGTCGTCAAAACCCTGGAACTCCTCGATTATTTCGTCTTGACGTTCGTTGATTGTCATCATCATCAGATAAAATTAATAGTCGTCCTCCTCCCAGTCGAAGCCACGAGAGTTTGCACCCTCGTCGCCACCTGCGCCACGATCCACCAAGCCTACGCTGGTGCCGTTCAACGTCTGCATCAACGGCTCGGCAAGACGGACAATCTGGATTTCAGGCTTCTGATATGCTTGTTTCATTGTTTTCATAAACTTTTTCCTCCTTCTTTTATTTATTGACGATTACCTTCTTGTTGCCTTTTACGTAGACACCGGCACGGGTGGGTTTTCCGTCCAGCTGACGACCGTCGAGCATGTACCAGCTGTCGTCGGCCTGACTGTCGTTCATGACGTTGCTGACCGCATTCGATTCCTCGTCATCAAGCACCATCATGACACGTACACCGGCAGGGAGGTTCTTCATTTGGAAGTAGGCACGGCATGAGTTGACATTCATGGCCTTGCTCGGATAGTAGAGGCCATTGTTACTGCCTACATAGCGCACCGTCTGATCCTCACCGTCGAAGTGTACAGGCGAGAACGAGCCGATAAAGTCAACATAGTCTGTCGTGGCTGGCTTTGTCTCCTTCAACACATTGGCATCCATGAAGGTCGGGTTCGAGATACTTGTGGAAAGGGTGCCATCCAACAATATAGATGTAAACGAGGGATCACCCTCCGTGATGGTCACGTATCCGTGGCTCTCTCCAATCAAATTCATGGAGCCATCGAAACTGCAATGATATATATTGACTCTTGGGTCTGGATCCCATAAAGAAGGAACGATACGGATCTTGCCCACAAAGGCACCACAGACTGCTGTGCTCATACCAGTGAGGTCGAAGGCGACATCACTCTGACAATTCCTGATCGTGTTAGGCGTATAGTAACCATCAAAGACTACATGAACAAGGCTCGATGTGTAGTGCTCCTTCACCTTGATGGTACCGCCAACCTTCAGGTTCTGGATGGTGGCACTATGGATATAGGCAAACGGAGCGGCGGGATGGCTGTCAGTGTTCCAGTTGAGTGTCAGTGTGTGGTTGTTTCCGTCGAATGTCCCTCTGAAATTGCTGAGGGCAGTACCGATGGCAGTGGCATCAGCATCCAAGGTCACGTCGCTATACAGCATGGCACAGAGGTTGGTCGAGCCATTGTTGACAAGAGTGGCGAAAGCATTCCAGTCTGCTTGATCATTGATGATATAGTTGCCATTCGTGTCATACTTTGTTTCGCCAGAGTCTTCGGTATGCCACTTGATAATGTAAGGAGTTCCAGCCTTCAACGTTGTCGTGGCAGGCTTGAAGTAGATTTTCACGTCGTTGCCCTCACAGGTAGAACGGTCAAGTTCGCGGGCTACGGCACCATAGAAAGGATTGCCTTCCTCAGTAAGATCAAGACTGAACGGCAGGCAGATGGTGTTCCAGCTGTCGTTTTTCTTGAACGAGCGATTATCCAGTGTCACGTCGACATCATCGAACGACTCTGCCTGATTGATCTTTTCGCCGTTGTCAGCATCGTTGGCCAGTATCAGACTGTAGGACAGTTCCACGTCGATCTTCACATTCTTGGCAGGCATCGTGAAAGTATAGTGTTCCCCTTCTTCCGTAATGTCTGCATCGACTGAATGCACGCTATTGACAGTATAGTCGTCGTCAGCGTAGACACTGAATGTCACTGTCTCGCCTGCTTCATAGTAGGACTTGCCGGTGACCAGCGTGACATGAGCATTATCGACTGTCACTTCGTAGTCAGTGTAGGTCACATTGTAGTACCCTGTACCACTATAGTGGATGCCTTCTGTCTGCCTCGAAGCATGCTTACACGTAACCGCCACGGTGTCCCTGTTGCTGTTGAAAGCCAACATGGCAACAGAGATCATCTCTTTTGCCTGGAGATCCAGAGATTTCAGACTCGACCATGAGAAGGCTGCCCTGCCAATCTGGGTGAGGTGGGCAGTGTTGCCAGTGAAGCTTTGCAGTCTGGAACCCCAGAAAGCGTACTGGCCGATTCTCTCAATTTCGTTACCCCCCAACAGCATGACAATAAAGTCATTAGACCCATCATAGAATTTGCCTTCATCTCCATATTCGTCAGTGCCGATTTTGGTAAGCGTAGTGGCAGTTGCATCGTCTGCACCAAGAGCTTTGTACGCCTTCGGTATGACGATATAGTCTGACATTGAGAAACCGGGAATAGACGGCATCAGACTGTGGTATTTAGTCACTTTGGAGCCATCGAAGTCAAATTCGCTGAGCACTTCGGGACTGTCAATCGTAATCTCGCTACGAGTACCGTCGTCATTTGCCTTATAGTAGGTAGTGACGGCATCCACTGTACGAGAGTAGTATGCCTTGGTTCCCGTAGTATAGATACCTGTCGCATTGTCAAGACTTGGCTGAACGGCCTCATGATACACATACTCGGAGCTCTTCCATACAGCCTTATAGCTGCGGTTACCCTTGGAGCCTTTCTCTATCGTCACAGTCGTTGTAGCGGATACAAGATCGGTGCCAGTCCATCCTACGAAATCAAAGCCGTCCTTGGTGGGATTGTTCAGCGTGAAGGTTTCTGTGTTGACGGTGTACGTAGCCGGGTTCGGGGCAGAAACGGTTCCTTCATCCAGGTTGTATTCAATATTGTATGTGATGGGGGTGGCCGATCTCGAAATCTCCACATTATTTCCCGCAGGCATTGTCAGGGTATAGACTCCCGTAGCAGCATTACGGACAAGGGTGCCAAAGTCTGCCTGAAGCGCATTGCCGTCTTCAGCAATGTCAGTGAAGGTGACGACTTCTTTTTCACCGGCATAGAAGCTCACGGCTGACGACATACCACGATTGTCCTGATAGGTCTTGATGCCCGTGACAAAATAATAGTTATTGAGAATGCCGAAATCCAGCTGGATCTTATCAGATTCCTTCGTCGTCACTTCGTATGCCTGCATGCCTTCGTTTGTACCATCCTGTTCTTTTCCCTTAAAATAGCAGTTCTCAAACACACAGTCATCTGTGTTATACTTATGATTCACATCATCGTATTCGTATTTGTAGACAAACGCATTTCCTTCAGCCGAAAGATTCGGAGTGGCAAACAGACAGTTGGTGAACCTTACCTTAGAATAGGCTGTGTTTGCCTCGACACAGTTGTCGCCCACAAAGCCACCGACACATTTTGTGTTGGTATTGCTGATAGCTCCATTGAACAGACATCCCTGGAAATGCAGATATTGCCCGGATTCCGTGTTGCCATTGACTTTTCCAACGAAACCGCCATGATAGCCGTCGAAATCCAGTTCGTTGTCTGTGTCAATGCTCACATTCGAGATACAGTCGATGATCGTGCCTCCGTTTGCTTCACCGTTTCCAGCACTTGCAACCAGGCCTGCTGCCCATTTCTTCCCTGCAGCCACATGGATAGTACCGGTCACGATAAGGTTCTGAATCATCGGTGCGCCAGTATAGCGGAACGGAGCGCAGTAATCCTCGGTTGCCTCATAATTGATGGTCAGCGTGTGGCCATTGCCTAAGAAATGGCCCTTGAAAGGATGCTCTGGAGTTCCCACCATGACATTCCCCTCTACGGTGATGTCGTTGGTCATACTATAATACTTGCCATTCGTATCATCCAAAGCTGTCATGAGGACAAGGGCAACCCAGTCCTCATAGCTGCCCACCTTGTAGGGATTTGCCTGCGTTCCCTCGCCTTGCAGCAAGCTGGGCATAATGATGATATCACCTTGGTAATTGGGTGTCAGCGTATAGACACCGTCAACGGGACTGTTCAGCGTTCCGTTGTATGCAAGATAGCTGCCTGCACCGGTCAGCTCGAAGGTTGACACACCGTTTGTATAGAACACCTCGCTAACTTCATTGACACCAGTGGTGGGACCCACAGTCTCCGTCACATTGCCGAACAGGACAGTCCCAGTGGTAAACACACGATATGCGGGTCTGCCTTGCTGGGTTACGTGCTCTGAAAGTGTATAGGCCGTAGAATAGTTGTCCGTAAAGACTGTAAAATCTTTTCCTACCAAATTCGCAAAGTCTGCATTTGAGCCCGTGCCCAACATGCCACCCATGAGCAAAGGGGCGAAGACACTGTTGCTGATGCTTAAAGCACCGTTTCCAGCCAATTTGGCTACAAAGCCGCCATAATTGGATCCCTTTCCCTCCAAAATACCATCGAATACACTGTTCGTAATGGTAACGGTACCTGCATCCACATGGGCGAAGTAGCCGCCCATGCGACTGCCGACATCGGTTCCCACATAGCTGACGATCAAACTGTTGCGGCAATTCTCCACGGTACAGCCACCACTGTTTACCTGACCTACCAAGCCCGACACTTCTTCAGCCATCGACGAAACGGAGCCAGCCAAATGCAGGTTCTTGATGGTGGCACCATCCACCGAATAGAAAGGCGCGGCATTGAAGTAGTTCGACGAGAAGTCAAGTGTCAGCTTATGGTTACCGCCATCGAAAGTACCCTTGAAAGGCTTGCTATAGCCTACGAGAAAGGCACGGATGTTGGTGTTGTTTCCAGAATTTGCCGTCAGTGTTACGTCTCCTGTCATCTGGAAGAATTTTCCATCGGCACGCTCGGCGTTGACCATCTCCACAAAATCTTTCCAGTCCTGCTCAGACCCGATCTGATAGGGTGTTGCCTCATCACCCGATCCGTCGATGGCCCTGGCCTGTTGGGGCACCGCAATCCATGAGACCAGTGTGAGTAGCATCACTGCCATCCACTGTCCGAACATCATACCTGTCCCTCTAGCTACCAGAGCCATCCAGACCTTTCCAACTTTTTCTTTCATTGCTGTTATCAAAAAATATCCTTAATTTTACCTTATCAGAAACAATATCACATGTATATGATGTCATTGTTCAGCCTGCAAAATTACGCATTATTTACATTTTAGCCAAATTTTAGCCTAAAAAGAAGACATTTAGCCATAATAAAAAGACATCAACGAGCGTTTAAATTGAGATGAATCAACATTCTTCGCATCGTTTACCCATGCTGGTGCTCGTCTGGTTTCTGACGGGCATTGCTGCGTTTGCACAGTCGTTCACGGTGAGGGGGACGGTGAAGGACGGTGAGGGCAATGCCCTCGAACTGGCCACCGTGAGCTGCATGGAGCAGGGCAAGGTGACGATGACAAACCTGAAAGGGGAATTTTCCTTCAAGCTCAACAGTGCCGACTCGGTCGTCGTCAGGTTTTCGATGGTGGGCTACAAGCCACGTACCCGCGTGCTGCGCAATCCCCGGACGACGCAGACCCTTCAGATCTCGTTGCAGCCCATGGACGAGCTGGGCGAGGTGGTGGTGTCGGAAAAGCGCCGCCAGACCTCACAGACCGAACAGCTCGACATCAAGGACATCAAGGCGGCCCCGTCGGCCAGCGGCAATGCCGTGGAAGAGCTGATACAGCAGCAGGCCGGTGTGTCCACCCACAACGAACTCTCTTCCCAATACAATGTGCGCGGCGGCTCGTTCGACGAAAACTCCGTATATATTAATAATGTGGAGGTCTATCGTCCGTTGCTCATCCGCAGTGGCCAACAGGAGGGACTTTCGGTGATCAATGCCGACATGGTGGAGAGCGTGGGCTTCTCCAGCGGCGGCTTCTCGGCCAAGTACGGCGATAAGATGTCGTCGGCCCTCGACATCACCTACAAGCGGCCCAAGGCTTTCGAGGCAACGGCTATGGCTTCCCTGCTCGGTGGCTCGGCCTATTTGGGCATGAGCAACAAGAAGTTCTCCATGAAGCACGGCTTGCGCTATAAGACCAACCGCTATCTGTTGGGATCGCTCGATACGAAAGGCGAATACAATCCGAATTTCTTTGACTATCAGACACATATCACCTACGAACCGAACCGCCGATGGACATTCAGTTTGCTGGGCAACATCTCGGAGAACCACTATAATTTCAGTCCTACCGATCGCGAGACTTCGTTCGGAACGATGGAGGATGTGAAGTCGTTCAAGGTGTATTTCGACGGACAGGAGAAGGACATCTTCCGTACCCTTTTCGGAACGGCCAGCATCACCCGTCACTTGGGCGACTCCACCCATGTGCGGCTCCTGTGGTCGGCTTTCCACACCAAGGAACAGGAATGCTACGACATTCAGGGACAGTACTGGCTCGACGACACGGAGTCGTCCGAGAATCTGGGTGTGGGCACCTATATGGAGCATGCGCGTAACTATCTGACGGCCAACGTGCAGAGCGTGAAGCTCATGCTCGAGAAGAAGCTGCGCAGGCATGACATTGAGAGCGGCATCACCATGAAATGGGAGCGCATCAAGGAGCAGAACCGCGAATGGGAGATGAGGGATTCGAGTGGCTATTCCGTTCCCCACACCAGCAACCGATTGGACCTGATCTACACACTGGCTTCGAAAAACGACATGAACTCGCGCCGCTTGGAAGGCTATGTTCAGGACGTGTGGCGTTGGAGCACGGGCGATGCCGACGATGAGGACAGCTACCAGACATTCTACACGCTGACCTACGGCGTGCGCTTCAGCAACTGGTCGTTCAATAAGGAGACCACCGTCTCGCCCCGTGTGTCGTTGGCTATCGTTCCGGCATGGAACAACGATGTCACCCTGCGCTTTGCCACGGGACTCTACTATCAGGCACCTTTCTACAAGGAACTGCGCGACACGACCACATTGGCCAATAACATCACCGTGGCCACGCTCAACTCGAAGATAAAAAGTCAGCGTTCGCTACAGTTCATAGCGGCCATGGACTACCGTTTCCGCATGATGGACCGCCCCTTCAAGTTCACTGCCGAAGCCTACTACAAGGCACTCTCGAACCTCATTCCCTACAACGTGCAGAACGTGAAGGTGACCTACTATGGACAGAACATGACTTCGGGCTATGCCGCCGGTCTCGACCTGAAGCTCTTCGGCGAGTTCGTCCCCGGCACCGACTCATGGCTGACATTCTCGCTCATGCGCACCCAGCAGAAGTTCAACAATGTGTGGGTGCCCATGCCTACCGACCAGCGCTATTCCGTCAACCTCCACTTCACCGACTATTTCCCCGGCAGCAACCGCTTCAAGATGACCCTTCGCCTGGCCTTTGCCGACGGACTGCCCTTCGGTGCCCCCCACCGTGGATTAGAGGGGCAGAACTTCCGCGCACCGGCCTACAAACGTGCCGACATCGGACTGAGCTATCAGGTCTACAGGAACAGCCATCCCTCTGTCTACGCGCTGAAGAATGTCTGGTTAGGGCTCGACTGCCTGAACCTCTTCGGCATATCGAATGTCAATTCCTACTACTGGGTCACCGACGTTACCAACAAACAGTGGGCAGTCCCCAATTTCCTCACTGGCAGACAGCTCAACGGGAAAATCATCGTGGAGTTCTGACCCCTCGCTCGTCGGAAAATGACGGGCACCAAATGACCGCGAGGGCTGACTTTTGTCAAAAATTGACTTGGTAATTGATATTTACAAAGGCAAAAATGGCGGTTTTGCCTTTCTTCTTCATACCTTTGCCCCCGATTATGATAGTAGCAAACATGAATCTGCATGAGGTTTTTGCATGCCTCATGAGCGAATTGCCGAAACTGAAATGGAAACGCGACTCCCTTCTGCAAAAGGCAATCAAGGAAATCAGGAAAAGCGAAGAAGGACTCGTCACATTGATGTACGACTACAGAATACCATCGTCAAACAACCAGTATATCATCTATTTCCATCGTGAACAGCCCTTTGGCCCCGTTGTGTCAGGTTTCCTCTTCGTATTGTTCGACGGCAACAAGCGTTTTGTCATCAAGTGGACGGAAAAAGGCATCCCCGAAATCCATATCCTGACCAGCCATTTTCTGCAACGGTATAAGGAGCGGTTCTTGAAACAGCCGGAACTGACTGCCAATGAGGTGGCGGTCAGGTATTTCTCACGCAATGGTGCCATGAAGCCCATGATGGTCGACGAGCGCATCAACAAGCACATCGAGGAGTACGGCGAGTTTGCCGGCGAGGGTTTCTTGGTGCAGGACGGCTTCTGCTTCAAGCTGTCTGGCGAAGAGGCGTTGGAGGGTGGGGAACAGCCCATCCGCATCAGCTTCTTCACCACGTTCATGCCCCTCTCCGACATGACAGACAGCCAGCGCGAGGCCATTTTCGACGAGTGCATGAAGGACATCGATGCCTTAGGCCGCTAATTTCTCTTTTGTAACGTCTGTATTTTCAAAATAATAGTATTATCTTTGTGGCCAAATTACAGTCAAAATTAAAAAGTATGGAAGTTATACAGAGTTTCACCATCGACCACACCCACCTCAAGCCTGGGATTTATGTGTCGCGTGTCGACAAGGGTTTTACCACTTTCGACCTTCGTATCACCGAACCGAACAAGGAACCGGCAGTGGCCCCTGCGGCCATTCATAGCATCGAGCACCTGATGGCCACTTGGTTTCGCAACTCCAGCGCAAAGGACGATGTGGTCTACGTAGGCCCCATGGGCTGTCTCACGGGCATGTATATCATCATGACGGGCGATTATTCCGTTGAGGACATGCGTCAGCTGACCATCGAATGCTTGGAGTGGATGCTGACCCAGACAGAAGTCCCGGCCACCACTCCCGAGACCTGCGGCAACTACCTGCTTCACGACCTGCCCATGTGCAAGTGGGAGTGTACGCGCTATCTGGACCGTCTGAAGAACGATTTCCATTCAGAATACACCAAGCTCCAGGTTACGCTCAGCGACGGCAAGACCTTTGCCGATGCCTGACTTGTCACTTTTCCATCAACGGCAGCGGAAAAATCACTGAACCAGATGACCGCTACACGTCCTTCGTTTCATCATTGTTTTTAGGCCGTTTTACAAAGTCGACGACTTTGTAACACAAACTCGTCGAGTTTGTCACACAAAGTCGTCGACTTTGTAAATTCATTTCATATCAATGCCGAAACGATGTGTTTGCAATGGTCAGATGAACTTCAGTTCAGCAGTTTTCTGGATGACAGCGTTTGAAATGCATAATTTACAATAAAAAAATCCCTGCAAACAAATGTTTGCAGGGAATTCGCTTTCGAGCTTTGTACCCAGACCCGGGGTCGAACCGGGACGGGTTGCCCCACTGGTGTTTGAGACCAGCGCGTCTACCGATTCCGCCATCTGGGCTCTAAAAGCGAGTGCAAAGGTACACATATTTTTTGAAACAACAAAAGTTTCTCCTAAAAATATTAAAATTACTTGGCAGTTTCAGCTTTTTTGCGTATCTTTATACCCACAAAAGTCTAATACTAACAAATTGAGACAAAAAAAGTAACTAAAGATCTGAAATTATGGAAACATCATCCAACAATCCTGATTGCGAAACAGCGAACCTTTCCATGGCTCATTCTGCTGACGGTTCATATAATTACTGCGTGATTCTGGCTGGTGGAAAAGGCCGTCGCCTGTGGCCCTCGAGCCGCATAGACCGCCCCAAACAGTTCATGGATTTTTTCGGAACAGGCCGTTCGCTTTTGCAACAGACTTTCGACCGCATGTCGCGCATCATTCCTGTCGACCATATCTATATCACAACTTCAAAAGAGTACTTGGGACGTGTACGCCAGCAACTGCCAGAGATTCCTGCTGAGCATGTGCTGACCGAGCCTGTGAACCGCAACACGGCTCCGGCAGTGGCATGGGCTGGCCGCCGCATCCACCGCGAGAGCGACGATGCCCGCATCATCGTTGTGCCTTCCGACCAGCTGGTGCTGAAAGAGGAGGCTTTCGCACAGAGCGTGAGAGACGGACTCGACTTTGTGAGCAAGAACAACATCATGCTCACGATGGGCGTGCGGCCCACGCGCCCCGAACCGGGCTACGGATACATTCAGACGGGCGAACCCACGCTGGCCCGCGGCATCAGCAAGGTGCAGTCGTTTACCGAAAAGCCTGAGCGCGAGTTTGCCAGAGTGTTCATGGAAAGCGGTGAGTTTATGTGGAATACGGGCATGTTCCTGACCAATGTGCTGCACCTGCGTGAGTGGTGCCTGCAAGTGATTCCCAACATACCCGGCCGTCTGGCCCATTTGGAAGGCCACTATTCGCTCGAAGAGGAAGCGCAGTGCGTGCGCGACTTCTATCCGGCCTATCCCAACCTGTCGATGGACAAGGCCGCCTTGGAGTTGTCGGACAATGTGTATGTGATGAAGTGCGACTTCGGCTGGGCCGACATCGGCACATGGCATGCACTCTACGAATCCATGCAGAAGACCGAGGACGACAATGTGGTGCTCGATTCGGAGGTGATGCTGGAAAACTGCCGCAACAACATCGTCTGTCTGCCCAAGGGACATGTGGGGGTCATCAACGGGCTGGAGGGCTTCATCGTGGCCGAACAGGGCGACGTGCTGCTCATCTGTCCTAAGGAGGACTCGTCGGCACTCATCCGCAAATATGTGGGCGAGGTGGGCATCAAGTATGGTGAGCAATACCTGTAAGCTACTGCTGATTTTCCTGATACAAACGGCCACGTCGTCGG
Source organism: uncultured Prevotella sp. (assembly GCA_947302435.1). Lineage (GTDB taxonomy): Bacteria > Bacteroidota > Bacteroidia > Bacteroidales > Bacteroidaceae > Prevotella. The sequence goes on from CAMYVQ010000027.1 coordinate 17,340, forward strand.
CACAGTCGGATGTTTCCGGCCATGGCGGACAGACGTGGCAACAGGCATGGCAGGAAACGATGAGCATCGGCGACGACGACGAAGCCGCCGCCTGCGAGGACTACTATGACCTGCTGCAGGAGCTGAGCGAGCATCCCTTGGATCTGAACCAAGCCACGCGCGAGGAACTGGAACGGTTGCCTTTCCTCTCGGTTCAGCAGGTGATGGATCTCATGGAATACCGCGACCGCTACGGCCCCATCCGCTCGATGGGCGAGATACGCGCCATCGGCTCCATGGACTATCAGCAAATTGTGCTTCTTCCTTACTTCTGCTATGCTGGCGAGGTGAAGGAAGAAGCGCGTTTTCCCCGACTCGACACCATGATGAAGCATGGCCGCCAGGAACTGACAGGAGCCGTGCGCATACCTTTCTACAAACGGGAAGGCGACCAGAACGGCTATTTGGGCTACCAGTACCGCCACTGGCTGCGCTATCAGTTCAGCTACGGCGACTATCTGAAATTCGGGTTCGTAGGCGCACAGGATGCCGGCGAACCCTTCTTCACGAATCGTAACCGATGGGGCTACGATGCCTATTCCTACTATTTGCAGGTGCGCAAACTGGGGATCCTCGACCATGCCGTCGTGGGCAAGTACAAACTGTCCATCGGCATGGGACTGGTGGCCAACAACAGTTTTTCTTTGGGTAAAGCGGCCATGCTGCAAAACCTGGGACGAACATCGAATGAGATCCGCCCTCATGCCTCGCGCTCTGTGGCCGACTATTTCCAAGGCGTGGCTGCCACGGCAACAATCGTCAAGGGACTGAAGGCCACGGTATTCGCTTCTCTTCGTCCGATTGATGCCACGCTGAACGAGGACGGAAGCATCAGCACCATCCTTACCGACGGCTATCACCGCACGCCCTTGGAAATGGAGAAGAAACACAACGCAAAGCAGACCACTGCCGGACTTCATGTGGCCTATCGCACGGGCGGACTGCATGTCGGGGCAACCACCGTCTATACGCAACTTGACCGCATGCTCTCGCCAAACACACAGACACTCTACCGGCGGCACTATCCCCAGGGACGGCATTTCCTGAACAGCAGTGTACACTACGGGTTTCTGCACCATCGCTGGTCGTTCAGCGGCGAGACAGCTGTCAGCCGGAATGGAGCCGTGGCCACCATCAATGCCCTTGGCTATCAGTCGACATCGTCATGGAGTTTAATGGCAGTGCAGCGTTTCTACAGCTATCGGTACACTACACTTCATGGTCATGCCTTCAGTGAGGGTGGGCGACCGCAGAACGAGAGCGGCCTCTGCGTCGGCGGCACTTGGCGGCCTTTCCGGCGGCTGCAGTTGCAGGGCTATGCCGACTTTGCCTATTTCCCCTGGGCACGCTATCGGGTGTCGCAGTCGTCGTCGGCCCAGGACTATCTGGCCGAGGCCATCTACACTCCCGGCAAACATTGGACACTGAAGGGGCGCTACCGCCTACATTTGCGTCAGTTGGACAATGAGGACAAGACGGCCTTGCGCCGCCACAATGAGCATCGTGTGCGGTTGTCGGTGGGTTTCCATTCGGGCGAGTGGTCATGGAGTACACAGGGCGATGCCGTCCGCGCCGTGAACTTGGACACCGACCACGGCTTCATGGTGAGCGAAACAATAGCATGGAAACACCGTTGGTGGCAATTAGGGGCAGTCGTGGCATGGTTCCACACCGATTCCTACGATAGTCGCATCTATACGTATGAACGTCAACTTCCCCATGAGTTTGGCTTTATCTCGTACTATGGCAAAGGCAACCGCCTGATGCTTGTGGGCAGGGCGAATATCGGGAACACGCTTCAGTTCGATGCCAAGTTGGGGCATACCCATTACAACGACCGTTCGGTCATCGGGAGCGGACTGCAACAAGTGGCAGGCTCATCGATGACCGAACTCGACATACAATTACGGTGGAGGTTTTAGCCCCTCTGCACTTCACTCATCACGCGAAGGAAATTGCCGCCCCAGATCTTCTGAATATCCTCTTCACTATATCGACGTGCCAATAGCTGACGGGTGAAGAGCGTGAGTTCGGAGGCATCGGCGAGTCCGCGCACGCCGCCGTCACCGTCAAAGTCAGTGCCTAAGCCTACGTGGTCAATGCCCATCACACGGATGGCATGGTCAAGATGGGCCATGGCATCGAGGATGGTGGCCTCGCCGTCTTTCACGAGAAAACCATTATAGAGGGTGATCTGGCAGACACCGCCTTTCTGTGCCAAGGCACGCATCTGGTCGTCGGTCAGATTGCGCGGATGGTCGCACAAAGCACGGGCCGACGAGTGGCTGCACACGATGGGAGTCTCTGAAATCTGAAGGGCATCGTAGAAACTGCTCTCTGCCGCATGACTCAGGTCGACCATCAGTCCGAGACGGTTCATCTCTGCAATGACCTTAGCCCCGAAATCGCTCACGCCGCCATGGGTCTGACTGCCACGGGCCGAGTCGCAAATGGCATTGTCGCCATTGTGGCAAAGGGTGATATAGACCACGCCCCGCTGCTGGAAATAGCTTACATTCTGCAAGTCGGCTTCCAAGGCCAGTCCGTTCTCAATGCCGAGCATGATGCTCTTCTTGCCTGTCCGTTTGTTCTGCCAAAGCTCGTCGGGGGTACGGGCCAGTGCCACGCGGTCGCCGTAGCGGCTGACAATGTCGCCGATCTTGTCGAAAATCAGGTCGGCGTAAGCCTTCGGTTCGGCTACGTCGAAGGCCACATTCTGTTGGAATGTCTCCCCTGGCTTGGGTTGTGGCAGATAGCACACCATGATGGTGGCATCGAGCCGTCCCTCGGTCATCTTCGGCAGGTCGACGAGAATTTTCCCGTCGCGTGTACCGAAATCGACGTTCTGCGGAAAGAACATCGGCGTGTCGCAATGGGTGTCGAGGGTGAGGATGCGGTCGTGCAACTGCTGTGTCTCACGGTAGGTTCCGGCCTCGCTGACTAACCAGCGGAACAGCGGTTGTCCGTCGTCCCCCATGCATTCGGGATGCCACTGCACGCCGATGAAGGGCTTCATTTCCGAACTCTCGATAGCCTCGATGATGCCGTCCTTGGCCCGGGCCGAAACACGGAAATGAGGGCCAGGATCGCTCACGGCCTGATGGTGGAAGGAGTTGACGGGGAGGGAAATGGGGGGCGCGACGGAGTCGCACCTTACAGGACTATGGAAGAGCTGGCGTAGGGTTGAGCCTTCTTCGAGTGTCACGGTGTGGGTAGGCTCGCTGCGGTCGGCTTCTTGGGAGTGCTTGATGGGGGAGGCTCCATCGGCGGTTTGGGCGAGACTGAGGTCTTGGGCCACCTTGCCGCCAAGGGCGACGGCCATGGTCTGAATGCCGCGGCAGATGCCGAGAATAGGCATCTGACGGTTGGCAGCCAATCGACAAATGAGCAGTTCAGGCAGGTCGCGCTCCGCATTGATGCCGCCGAGTTTGGACGACGGCTCTTCACCACAATAAAGGGGATTGATGTCGGCACCGCCACTGAGCAGCAGACCGTCGATGCGGCTGAGTGTCTGAAGGATGGCCGACTTGTCGGCAGTGGGGGGTATGATGAGCGGAATGCCGCCAGCCTTCAGCACTTGCCTGTAGTAGCCTTCACCCAACTTGCAGGTCTGTTCACCGTAGTTGCCAGTGATGCCGATGACTGGCCGCCTGTCAGACTGTGGAAAAACATTTTTGTAGAAGTCCGACAAGTGCTCAGGAAGACTGAATCGGTTCATGATTCCTCGATTTCTTCAAAGTGTACAGGAATTTCGCGCTTGATGTTCTGCTCCAGTGAGATAAGCGTTTCGGTGGCCACCACGCCGGGGATTTCCTGCAGCTGTCCGTTGAGCAGGTGCATCAATTGCTCATTGTCGCGGGCATAGAGTTTCACCAGCATGGTGTAGGGACCCGTGGTGAAATGGCACTCCACCACTTCGGGGATGTGCTGCAAACGCTTCACCACCTCCTTATACATGGAACCGCGCTCCAAGGTGATACCCACGTATGTGCAGGTGCGATAGCCGAGCGACTTGGGATTGACATCGAACCCACTGCCCGTGATGACATCATTGTCGATGAGTCGTTGCACGCGCTGGTGGATGGCGGCTCGCGAAACGTTGCACTCTGCGGCTACATCCTTGAACGGGATGCGTGCATTCTGAGACAAGATACTCAAGATTTTCTTGTCAAGATTGTCTATTTTTTCCATAGGAACAGGTTATTGGATTTCATTTTGTTAGCAAAAGTATATATAATTATTGATATATGCAACAAAAAGCAATATAAAATTGAAAAAAGTTGGCATTTTGACGATAAAATGACAGTATGACAGTGTTGGGTGTATAAAAAAGGAGATGCGCCGCATGTCGGTGACGCACCTCCTTGTTCCTATAAACGGTCTTGACGAAGACGCAGTTCTGCTACTCGTCGTTCTCGTCGTCCTCGTCGTCCTCTTCGTCCCAAATCGTAGAGCGACCGCGTGCCACTTCCTGAGCCGATTCGCTGCTCATCGTGGTAGACAGGGCAATGAACGATTCTGTCTGCATTCGCACAAACAGAACCTTGGGACTTTGATATTCTCTTTTCATAGTTATCTCTTTACGGTTATTTCTTAATGACTTTCTTGCCAGAAACAACATAGAGTCCCTTTGTCACAGGACGGGTGCCGACGAGGCGACCCTGCAGGTCGTAGAACTCGGCTTCGCGCACTTCGACAGGCTGCCGGCCTTCGATGCCAGTTGTCTTGTCGACGAACTCAGAGGCAATCAGCATGCGGGCTCCTGACGATGTGGCAACGATATAGGCACGGAAGGCCGGGATATGCACGTTCACACTGCTTTCCGCGTCGACTATTTTCCACTCGTTGCCCGACTGCAGGATATAGGCACCGAGTTCCTCTGCCTCAGCACGGCTGATGCCTGTTACGGTACCCTTCATCACAAAGCCGCCGACTTCAATGGGTTTCTCGGTCGTCACGGCAATGTCGACATCTGATGCGTTCAGTGAGGCATCGGCATTGGCCACGGCGAGATAGGGTTTCATGGCTGTGGTCGTTGCCACGGCAGTGAAGCGCAGCTTGTCCTCATTGATAGAAGTCAGCTCGTAGAACTGTACACTGCTGTTCGAGCTGAGACTGTAGGGTAGGCAGACGGTATAGGCATCGTCGTCCTGTTTCAGTGTGCGGTTGTTGGTGACGGTGGTGGCCCTAAACGTCTCCTTCACATCGATGGGCTGGCCGTCGGTCAGCACAAGGTTCGCGCAGTTGCCATTGACAATGACGTTTTGGGTGTTTGTAAACTGATCAGCAGAAGCAGCCTTGATGATTTGGTTGGGAGCAGTAGGCGTGACAGAAACACCCTGTGCGGCGGCGTATTTGCTGTCGATGGCATCGAACCAAAGTGCTGTGGGGTCGTAGTCGGCCAGTAGCCGGCTGTTGGCACCTAAGCAGGTGAGTGTCACGTCATCGACGATGAGTTGTGCAGGCGTGTTGCCTGTGCCTGTCTTTTGGAAACCGAACACGAGGTCGAAGGGCTGGGCGTTCCCTGTCACTTCAAAGTCGTAGGTAAGTGTCCGGGCACCATCGGTAGCTTCGCCAATGGCGGTTACGTTCTCGCCGACCTTGAACTGCGAGCGATTGGTCATGTTCTGCATATTGCTGTTCCATGAGAAAGAGAGGGTGTACTTGCCTACGGGCAGCATCTTCTGCTTTGCAGCCAAGAGTGTCGTGGCTGAACTTCCCCAGTTCTTTCTCATATAGAGCTGTCCGAGATGCTCACCATGCTGATTCCGCAATACAGTCCATGTGTCGGCATCGGCATATTCCACCTCCCACCCATTGATGGCGCGGATATTATTACTGTTCTCGGTATTGAGTTCGCTACCTTCTGCGGCGCTGAAGTCGAGGTTGCTGCCAAGGAAGGCGGCTGCGCTGAAGTCAGCAGCCTGTTTTGCGGCGTAGGTTCCGAAGGCGGTGTTGAGACGGGCGATAGCTTCTTCCTCTGTGGCATCGGTGTTGGTGTCGGAGGCTAACTCGGCGGAGGAACCGCCGAGCACACTCACGCCTTCGGCCATTGCCTTGTAGCTCTTGAACAGGCGCAGCGAGGCATCGGTGGCATCCATCTGTGCGATGAGGTCATCTTTGATAGTGGCATAGTCACCTGATTGCTCCACATTATCAAGAGCCGTAGTGACAGCATTCACCTTTGTAAGGAGGTCTGTCCATGCTGCTGCACTCATGGTCTGGCGGCTGTAGTCTGTACCATCGGCGAGGTTATAGTCGTTCTCGAAACGCTCGAGAGCAGCGAGCATTTGTGTGCGGTTGTGTTTTGTAGTCTGTATCTGCTGGCGTGCTGTAGAGATAGCAGCGGTGAGGTTATCAAGTGCCGTGCTCAAATTCTGACTGTTAGCAAGGGCTGTCTGAGCATCTGTTACAGCTTGATTCAATGTGCTTTTCTGTGCAGAAGTCAGATAATCAGTCCCTATTCCTTGTGCCTCGGTAATAGCATTTGATAATAGCTCGCGGGTAGCAGCATCAGGATCACCGTAGAAAAGCAAAGTGAAGCGGTCGAAAGCAATCCAGTTGCCAGAACAATTATCAAGTTGGATGCCAATAGACAGGTTCCCGTCAGTTACGGTTGTACGAACTTTATGTTGGCCGCTGGAGATAATCTGGGTACGATCGTTATTGGCTTTGACATACATACCTGTTCCGTCAGCATCATTATTATACTGCTCACGGTTCTGGGCATATACGGCCAATTCATAAAGTCCGTTTTCCAAGCCCGTTAGGGTTTGGGTGAAAGTGCCATTGGATAAGCCACCACTGGAAGATGACTGCCAGCGTTCAACGAATCCTATGCCAGCCTTGTGACCAAAATTATCATTGTTGGCATAACCTCCACAGTTGTCAGATGTCCAACCCGTCGCATTGCGATACTCGAAGCCCGGATTGGTGATGGCGTAGGTGACATCTGTAGGCGAGCTGACTGAAGCGGCATCGTCGAGATCGAACAGTTCGAACATACCTGCGATGCACCATGAACGCATCTCATCGAATGTACCCGTAATGCCAATCTCAATGGTAGTATTGTCGGCATCAATAGTGAATTCTACCACATTGCGGTACATCTTCGAATCGAAACAGTTGGCGCCTTCAGCCTGTGAATTGGCATAGCCTGCTGCTGTAATGCTTCCAAGTGTCTTGAGAGCCACTTGTGTAGAACCAGCCTTCAGATAAGCCAAAGATTTTTCAGAGTTGGTGTTATATGCCTCACCTTGACGGAAGAAAGAATAGTTGACAAGGCGGTAGCTGCCTGCGGGCAGGGTGATGTTCTGAAGCAATGAGTAAGACGTCTTCTCTAAGCTTCCCCACCCGGCGTAAGCCTCAGAGGCATAGCCAACAGTGTTGTTGCCGCGCTGGGGTGCATTGAAATTGCTGACCGTCCATCCTGTCGTTCCATTAGACAAAGTGGCATTGGTGATATATTGGCTCGTGATGTCTTTTTGGGCTAACACATTACCAGCGAAGGCGATCAGTGTAAAAACTGCAATGAACAATGATTTTGTTTTCATAGTCGTATATATGTCTTGTTTGTAATGTGGGTTAGAACTGAGTTTGGATGACTTCTTTCACGCCCTCGCCGCGCTTGAAGAGTACTACAAAGGCATTGTTCGTCTGCGAACTGTTGCCAGGGGCAGCCACGGTGTAGTCGTGAACAGAGGAGCCGTTATTGGTAGTATTGTTATAAGTGCGGTCGTCGAAGCGGTGGTAGTGTCCAGAAAAGTGTTGCACCTTGCCATCCACCTTACCTGCGGCCTTCATCATGATATCTGACAGCGGGTTTTTCTTCTTTGTATTGGCAAAGTTGGCATCGTTTTGTCCAACGTTTGAGTCGCTGGAACCATAAATTGATGTGTCCTTAGTGGGAATGTACAGACCCTTATCATTCTGGTCGAGCCACCAACGGTTGCAATCCGAACCAGCCAGCCAAGGATAGTGCTGCATCCACACGCTGGCCTCCGTGGCATGGGCTGTCACAAAATTATCGAGAGCTGTTATAACTTTGTCTGGGGCATAATAAGTGGCAGAGCTGAGCAGATTGGGTTTTTTGTAGAGTTTTTGGAACCAGTAGGTCTGGGCACAGTAGAAACGCACGTCCTTGAACTTGAAGGTAAAGGGCTTTGACTGGAAGTAGCTCGACTTCGTGTCATCGATGAAGTATTGGATGTTCTCGTCGAACACGCTTTTGTTGTTCCAATAGGTGTTGTTTGTCGTAATGGCACTGATGGTCTCGTCATCAGCGTTAGAGCCGCTGGACGTAGCACCCTTGTCGGGGTCATCACCCGTCCAATAGTCTGGACTCAAGTCGTGGTTGCCGGCAATGAAGATGAACGGTATACCGGCCTCCTTCGCGATATTGGCTGTGCAGCTAAGGAAGTTGTCGTGCGTACCGCTGCTGCCATTGTCGCCCTTGTCTTGGTCAATGTCACCGAGACAGAAGATGATACTGGCCTTCGGCACGAGGTTGGGTGCGGCAGTGAAATTAACCTTCTTCGTGCCGTCCTGACCCATGGCGATGATGTTGTTCATGATAGTGGTCATGTCAGCTTGTGAGGTGCCATCGTGGCCACTGCCCTGATTGATGTGGCAGTCAGAGAAAAATACGCCACAGAACCATACGTCTTCCTCGAAGCGGAAGCCGTAGGCTTTGTTGTTGTAGGTGAACACTTTCAGCTCACCGTAGTTCAGCTTCGTGGTCGTGGGGTTGGGGGTCACTTTGTTGGCATCGACGGGGGAACCGTCGATCGCAATGGCAGTGATCAGTCCGCTCAGGTTAGTGCCTGCGGGAAGTGTTACCGTGGTGAAGCCTTTGCTGTCGCGTTCGGCTACATCACCGTATGTTACACCGTTGAGCGTAAACGTCATTTGTGCCTGAGCTGATGTGACGGCCAGACACCAGACAACAAGTAGTTGTAATAATGTTTTTTTCATAGTTAACAATAGTATTTATAGTAAAAAAGAAATCTGTCTGGAGTCATCTTTCTGGCTCCAGACAGATGATAAGTGTCTGAATGTGGGTTATTTTTCAATACCCACCAGTTCTACATCGAAGATCAGCGCTGAGAAGGGCTTGATGTTGCCTGTGTTGCGCTCGCCGTAGGCCAGTTCGTAGGGAATGTAAAGCTGCCACTTCGAGCCGACGGGCATCATGGTCAGTGCTTCGGTCCATCCCTTGATGACTTGGTCGGCACGGAAAGAGGCAGGCTCGCTGCCGTGCTTGGAAGAGGCATCGAACACCGTTCCATCGACCAGACGGCCTTCATAGTGAACCTTCACCTTGTCGGTGCGCTGGGGCACGTCGCCCTCACCCTGCTTCAGGATCTTGTATTGCAGTCCGGAAGGAGTGGTGATGACACCCTCTTTCAGCTTGTTCTCCAAGAGGAACTTGCGTCCAGCCTCGCGGTTGGCGCCGTAGAGCTTTTCTTCCTTGGCAGCCTTGTTTGTCTGCTGCTTCTCTTTGAACAAGTCGTCGGCAAACTGCTGCTTCATGACAGTGGTGTCTGTCATCAGGGCATCGGTAAAGCCACGGTAGAAAAGGTCGGTCAGGATGCTGTCGGGCGTGTCGGTGAACTCCTTCTGTATGCCGGGGAGCATGCGCTGTGTGATCTGTCCGGCAATGTCGATACCGGCCATGCGGGCTTTCTGACGGGGATCGTTTCCAGCGGCAATGGCCTCCTTGAATCCGGCAATGAAGTCGGCCATATAGGCAGTGTCGACTCCCTGCTGCTGAACGAGGTAGGGAATCAGGCCGTTGGTGACCATGATACCTGCTGCATAGCTCAGCGAATCGCTGCCGTTCTTCAGCTCTACAGGCAACACCACCTCGGCCTTCTGCTTCTTGTCCTTTTTCTTCTTGGCATCTACTGTGCCAAATGTAGCACCCACGATCAGGGCGAGTGCCACCATCATGATTTTCTTCATACGGGATTACTTCACTTCGAGCAGTTCAATCTTGAAGATCAGGGCCGAGAAAGGCATGACCATTGCACCTGCCTGACGCTCGCCGTAGGCCAGTTCCTGGGGAATATAGACCTCCCAGACAGAGCCTGCAGGCATGTGGGTCAGCGCCTCGGTGAAGCCCTTGATGTTCTGGTTGCAGCGAACGGTGTAGGGCTGGTTGCGCTTGTAAGAGCTGTCGAACACAGAGTCATTGATCAGACGGCCCTCGTAATGCATCACAACTGTCGATGTGTCAGCGGGAATCTTGCCGTTACCCTCCTTGATGACCTTGTACTGAACACCGCTGGGCAGAGAGACCACGCCTTCCTTCTTGGCATTCTCAGCCATGAACTTCTCACCAGCCTCCTTGTTGGGGCCGTAGGTCTTCTCCATCTGACGGGCCTTGATCATCTGCATCAGACGCTGGGCGTTAGCCTGAGCCTCTTCCATGGTCATGAGACCCTTCTTGCCAGTCGTACCAGTAACGAAGCCAGCCATGAAGTTCTTTAAGGAAATGGTCTGGGTAGAGTCCTCGCCGAAGAGCTGGTAGTTGATGCCCTTCACCATCTGGTTGGAAATCTGCTGGCCAATCTGGATACCGGCATAGTAGGCGGCCTTCTTCTTGTTGTCACCAGCATTGGCACCGTCGTTGAGGCCCTTGATGAACTCGCCCATATAAGCAGTGTCAACACCAAGCTGCATGACGAGATAGTCCTTCAGACCCTGAGTCTGAGCCATACCGATAGCATAGCTCACTGAGTCAACATCGCTCTTCAGGTTTGCCTTCGGAGCACCGCCGTCGCACGAAACCATCGTGGTGGCTACAATGGCCATAGCGGCCAGAATCATTGATTTTTTCATTTTTCTTTTTAAATTATTTCGTTATTACGTTAATACGTTTTATCGTTTATCGTTATTTCATTGTGATGCTTCCTCAGACCACCTCGATCAGCTCCACGTCGAAGATGAGTGTGGCAAACGGGGGAATCATCTGTCCGGCACCGCCCTCGCCGTAAGCCAGGCGGTAGGGGATATAGAAACGGTACTTGGCCCCCTCCTGCATCAGCTGCAGACCTTCGGTCCATCCGGCGATGACCTGCTGCAGGCCGAACACGGCAGGCTCGCCGCGCTGTACGCTGCTGTCGAACACCGTACCATCGATGAGGAAACCCTCATAGTGGCACTTCACCGAGTCCTTGGCCGACGGCTTCTTGCCGTTGCCCTCGCGCAGCACCTCATACTGCAGGCCGCTGGGCAGGGTGATCACACCGGCTTTCTTGGCATTCTCAGCCAGATATTTCTCGCCTTCGGCCTTGGCAGCCTTGCCTTTTTCGGCACGTTCGGCATTCATTTTCTCTTCTTTTTGGGCAAAATACGCTTGCACCAACTGCTGTGCTTCACGATGCGACACTTTCAGTTCGCTGCCCGAAAGCACATCCTTGATCGACTGTGCAAAATCGTCTACATTCAAGTCACTGCCGGCACCCATCTGGGCCAGCTGCTGTCCGATGCCCAGTCCCAGGGCATAGCTCAGTTTATCCATGTCTTTCTCCTTAATTTTTAAAAAACCGCGCAAAGTTACGCATATTTTCTCATTCTGCCATTGCTGTTTCGCTAAAAATCACTATTTTTGCAAAGAATTATAGTTTATTTGATTTAAATTATGAAAAAGAAAATCGTTGTTCTGACTGGTGCAGGAATTTCCGTGGAGAGCGGACTGAAGACTTTCCGCGATGCCGACGGACTCTGGGAGGAGTATCCTGTGCAACAGGTAGCCACCCACGAGGGATGGGAAGCCGACCCTACACTTGTGACCAATTTCTATAACATGCTGCGCAAGAAATGCTGGGGTGTGAAGCCCAACGACGGGCATAAGCTGGTGGCCAAGTTGGAGGAGCAGTACGACGTGACGGTGGTGACGCAGAATGTGGACAACCTGCATGAGCAGGCCGGTTCGTCGAAGGTCATCCACCTGCATGGCGAACTGATGAAGGTGTGCTCCAGCCGTGATGTCGACGATCCCCGTTATCAGATTGAACTGACCCCCGACAACTGCGAGGTGGCGCCAGGCACGAAGGCCGGCGACGGCTCACTGCTCCGCCCCTTCATCGTGTTCTTCGGCGAGGCCGTTCCCAATATCACTGTGGCTGCCGAAGAGGCACAAGAGGCCGACATCTTCATTGTCATCGGCACGTCGCTCAATGTCTATCCCGCTGCCGGACTGCTCCACTATGTGCGCCCCTCGGTGCCCATCTATCTCATCGACCCGAACCCCATCAATGCCGGTGAGCGTGTGCAGCAAATCCAGAAAGGCGCATCCGAAGGCATGCGTGAGCTGACGGCCATTCTCATGAAGTAATCAGACTTATGCGACACGACAAACTGGAGCGGGAACTGAACACGCTTTTGCTGTTGACGGAGAACCACGATTATACGGTGGACGATGCCTGCAAGCGGTTGCAGATTTCGCGTCGCAACTTCTACTATTATTTAGAGTTTTTCAAGTTGGCCGGCTTCAAGGTGGAACACCATAAGCCCTACTATCGCATCCGCAAAGACTCCCCCTTCTTCCGCAAGCTCAACGAGACGGTCTATTTCACGGAGGACGAAGCCATCACCATGCGCCGGCTGCTCAATATGACCGGCGACCAGAGCATCCAGGTGCAACGGTTGCGCCGCAAGCTCGACCGTCTCTACGACTTGGACATCTTGGACAGCGTGGAGCTGAAAGAGCAACTGGCCCACAATCTGACGGTGCTCTACGATGCCATCAAGCAGAAGCTTTGCGTGAAGCTCGTCGCCTACTCCTCGCCCCATAGCGACACCACGAGCGACCGCATCGTGGAGCCGTTTCTGCTGATGAACGGCAATCAGGAGGTGCGCTGCTACGAGCTGTCGTCAAGGATGAACAAGACCTTCAAGCTGTCGCGCATGCAGGACGTTGAGCCGATCGACCTCGTGTGGGGGCATGAGGACTGCCACCGCCGCCTGTTCACCGATATTTTCATGTTCAGCGACGAGCAGCAACAGACCGTCACCCTGCTCATGGGCAGGCTATCCACCTCCATTCTCCGCGAGGAATACCCCAAGGCCGAACGCTACATCCAGCAACAGGACGACAACCACTGGCAGGCCGAAATCCCTGTCTGCTCGTTTGCAGGCATCGGCCGCTTCGTGCTTGGACTCTTCGAGGACATCGAAGTGCTGGGCAACGATGCTTTCAAGGAATATTTACACACTAAAATCAATAATTTTAACACCAAACAATTATGAAAAAAATTTCGTTTATCGTGGCAGCTGCTTTCTGCATGATGCTGGGCAGCTGCGGAATGGGAACCCCAGGCGCAACAACTCAATCCTCCAATAATGCCGCTGCCGGTGGTGGCATGTTGGGAAGTGTCATCTCGGCAGTCACCAACGGTCAGGTGGTGGGCAATGTGTTGCAGAGCGTTTTGGGACTCGACAAGCTCACAAAGGCCGACCTCATTGGCTCATGGACGTACAGTCAGCCGGGATGTGCCTTCACCAGCAAGGAACTGCTTGCCCAGGCAGGCGGCGAGGCCGTGGCCCAGAGCATCAAGGACAAGATGGCCGGTTCTTTCCAGACCGTGGGCATCAGCTCGGCCAACACGAAGATCACCTTCAATCAGGACGGCACGTTCTCTTCGACCATTGCCGGCAAGAGCTTCTCGGGCAAGTACACCTTCGACGAGGCAACCTATAAGGTGACCCTGCAGGGCCTGCTGCTCAACATCAACTGCTACGCCAAGAAGAACTCCAACGGTGTGGCCCTACTCTTCGAGGCTTCGAAACTGCTGACCATTCTTCAGACCATGGCCACGTTGAGCGGCAATTCCACCGCCCAGACCATCGGCGACCTGTCGAAGAACTACGACGGTCTGCGCTTGGGCTTCGACTTCAAGAAATAATCAGCCGTTTTTAGTTGGCAGTGCCTTTGCATCCGCTACATACGACGTTGGAGAAGCCCCAGCGCTTCAACAACCCTTTCGACTACGAATCTCATCCGCTCTGCTTGTTAGCGGCGGATGAGGTTAAACTTTTTGTGGCTTCGCAGCCCGAACTGCTGGCCGATGCAGAGCGTGGGAAAATGTTCGGCGTGCTCATCGTTGAAAAAGTTCCCTCTCCTCACTCTCCTCTCTCCACTCCCCTCTCTCCACTCTCCACTCTCCACTCTCCTCTCTATTTCCTCGCCGCCTATTCCGGCCTGTTGGCAGGCCGCAACGACTGGCCTTTCTTTGTTCCCCCCGTCTTCGATGCCCAGCAGCCCGACGGCCATTTCAAGCAGACCGAGCGCCTGATCTCCTCCCTCACCGCCCAGCTGGTCCAGTATGCTGCGACTGAGTCGCAGCCCTCCCTTCCGTCCTCTCTTCCGTCCTCGCCTCCCCCTTCCCTTTCCTCCCTCCGTCAGCGCCGCAAGCAGCTCTCCGAGGACTTGCAGCTTTGGCTCTTCCGCCAGTACCGCATGCTGAACGCCCGTGGTGAAGAGAAAGACCTCGTCGACATCTGGCGCGACTACCACCGCTCGCCCCGCCTGCAAGAGCGGTTCCCCCTGCCGCCGGGTGGCAGCGGCGACTGTTGCGCCCCCAAGCTGTTGCAGTATGCTTATCAGCATGGCCTTCGTCCGTTGGCCATCGCCGAGTTCTGGTATGGCACTTCCCCACGTGGCGAGATCCGCCACCACGGACAGTTCTATCCTGCCTGCCGCGGCAAGTGCCTCCCCATTCTCACCCACATGCTCAAGGGTTTGGAGGTCGAAGAATCCCCACTTCTCTCCACCAATCCGCACTATTGGAAAGACCGTTTGCCCATCCTCCACATCGACGATGCCGTCATCGTGGTCTCCAAGCCATCCGGCCTCCTGTCTGTTCCCGGTCGTATCGAGGCCCCATCGGTGCAGAGCCTGCTCACTGAGGAGTACGGCCCCGTCTTCATGCCCCATCGGCTCGACATGGACACCTCCGGCCTTTTGGTCGTTGCCCGTAGCGAGTCGGCCTACAAGCACCTACAGCAGCAGTTCTACGCGCGCACTATATATAAAAGGTATATAGCCCTGCTCAGTGCGACCCTGCCGCCGACCGTCCCGACGAAGGGCACCATTTCCCTCGCACTTCGCCCCGACCCCTTGGACCGCCCCCGTCAGGTTGTCGACCCTCTGCACGGCAAGCAGGCCGTCACCGACTACGAGCTTCTTTCCGCCCACTGTGCGTCGCGATTCCATCGCGACGCCCTCCCCCTCGTCTCCCTCACCCCCCACACAGGCCGCACCCACCAGTTGCGCGTACACTGTGCCCACCCCGACGGTCTCGGCATCCCTATCCTTGGCGATAACCTCTACGGCCAAAAAGACCGCCGCCTCTGTCTGCATGCCGCCGAGCTGGCTTTCGTTCACCCCACAACGGGCGAACGCCTCGTCTTCAAGGCTCCCCAGCCCGATTTTCTCAGCGATTGACATACCCTCACATTTCGAATCTTCTTCACCCATTTCACCCCTGATATGAAATGAGTTTACAAAGTCGACGACTTTGTGAGACAAACTCGACGACTTTGTGTCACAAACTCGTCGACTTTGTAAAACCATTGAACAGAGGTGGCGATGCCGTCCGACAAAGACCATGATTCGATTTTGGTTTTCGCGAATCTTAAACAATCATAAACCGTTGTCGGTTTCCTTTTTTTTTCTTACTTTTGCAGAAACTAAAAACCAAATCTAAAAAACCGAAACAATATGAAGCATTTATTCCGCATGTTCGCCCTTGTCGCTATGCTGCTGTCGGCTCCTGCACTGATGCAGGCAGCCCAGAAGCCTGGCACGTTCACCGTGGGCGACAAGACTTTTTTGCTCAACGGCCAGCCCTTCGTGGTAAAGGCTGCCGAAGTTCACTACCCCCGTATTCCGCGGCCCTATTGGGAGCACCGCATCCAGATGTGCAAGGCCTTGGGCATGAACGCTGTGTGTATCTACATTTTCTGGAACATCCATGAGCAGGCAGAGGGACAGTTCGACTTCTCGGGCAACAACGATGTGGCCGAGTTCTGCCGTCTGGCCCAGAAGAACGGCATGTACGTCATCGTGCGCCCCGGTCCCTACGTCTGCGCCGAGTGGGAGATGGGCGGTCTGCC
>CAMYVQ010000028.1 GCA_947302435.1 uncultured Prevotella sp.
TGGCGGTATGCTGGTAGTAAGGATAGGCATCGCGGGCCTGTGTAGCCAGCCACATAATCTGGTTGGCCTCCTCTGCATTGCGGCAAATCAGTGCGCCACCACCAGAGGTTGTAATCATCTTATTACCGTTGAAGCTCAGCACGCCATATTTGCCAAAAGTACCCAGCACCTGACCGTTGAAGCGAGAGCCCATGCCTTCGGCAGCGTCCTCGATAACGGGGATGTCATAACGATTGGCAATCTCCATGATGCGGTCAATCTGGTATGGCATACCATATAATGCCACAGGCACAATAGCCTTTGGCTTCTTGCCCGTCTTGGCGATGCGGTCTTTGATGGCTTCTTCGAGCAGTTCGGGATCCATGTTCCATGTGTCCTTCTCTGAACCAATGAACACGGGCTTAGCACCACAATAGGTAATAGGGTGTGAGCTGGCACAGAAGGTAAAACTCTGCACACAGACTTCGTCACCAGGGCCTACGCCACAGGCGAGCAGGGCAAGATGCACAGCACCTGTGCCTGCTGAGAGACATACCACTTTTCTATCAAGTGGTTCGCCACCATCAGATTTGCTGTTTGCAAAGTCCGCAAGGTCTTTTTCAAAGGCATTCACGTTTGGTCCCATCGGTACTACCCAATTGGTATCGAAGGCTTCCTTCACATATTTCTGTTCCCATCCCTCCTCGCTCATGTGAGCCAAACAGAGATAAATTGTTTTTCTTTCAGACATATATATAAAATATCAGTTATACGCAGTTATCCATGAATAGCAGAAATGGCATTTTGACTTCTGTCCAACCCGTCTTAAATCAGTTCCAGCCAGTCGGAGGGAACGAAGGCGATGGCGACGGCGCAGATGCCGTTGACCTCGACAACGACGCAGCGGCGCTTCTTGATGCGGCGGATGATGCCAGTGCAACCGGCGAACTCGCCGTCGGTGATGCGGACGGCCTGGCCGGGCTTGCTGAAGAAGGCGGTGTTGTATTCGAGGTAGTTGACCTTGTCGGTATTCTTGGTGACGACACGGATGAAGTTCTCCATCTGGCGGTCAGGAACGGTGAGGATGCGGTCCTCGGCATCTTCGGAGGCGACGGCATCAGTCCAGTAGCGCATGGCCGAGAAAGCGGACTGACGCTTGAGATCGCTGATGACGACACGGGTGTCGTGGATGAAGATCAGGCCGGGGATGGCGGGGATGAGACGGCTCTCAACATTGAAGTCCTCGCGATTGTAAACGACCTTCATGGGAAGGAAGTTCTCGATGCCCTTCTGGTCGAGGTACTTGTGAATCTGGACGACGCGGTCACCTTTGTCGTAGGCCACCCGCATGGGATACCAGAGGGGCTGCCGCAGTTTCTCCTGAAGTTGTTTAGATAGGAAGGGGACACTGCCATTTGGGATGGCAGAGGACGGGAAAGAGCCTGAAGTGTTCTTACGCATCACAGGTGTACTGTCGTTCAGCAACATACGTGATTTGTCATTAAACAGGCTGCAAAGATACGCATTTTTTTTCACAATACATTATTTATTAATAAAAAATTCCGTTTTTGACACGATTTTAATATTATCGGTTAATGGGGTTCAAAGTGTCCACCTATTTTTTTTGTTACAAAAGATTAACAGTTGTTTTGAATTTTTAATTAGTAGAAAGCTTCATTTTTTGTAACTCTGGCTTCGCCGAAGTTACTTTTGTCTCGGAAAAGCTCAAATAAATTTGGCTTTTCGCTCGACTTTCCGTAACTTTGCACCATGAAAGAGTCTATTGTTGTCGGAATGGATGCCAAGCGCATCGTGCGCAACGGCACAGGACTGGGCAGTTACGGGCGCACGCTGGCCAATGATTTGGCGACTGTTGACAGCCTCGACCTACGGCTCTATGCGCCCGACAATGGGCGCAATGACCTGCGCCTCCAGGTACCCGAACGAGACAACCTGCACTTTTTCTTTCCACCTTCCTCCCCCCATTTTCCTTCCTTTGCCCTCAATCTTTACAAGTCCTATTGGCGTTCGCGTGGCATCGTCAGTCAGTTGCAGCGTGACGGCGTACAGGTGTTCCATGGACTGTCGGGCGAACTGCCCGTTGGCATTCGCAAGACGGGCATCAAGACGGTGGTGACCATCCACGACCTGATTTTCATGCGCCATCCGGAATACTACCAATGGATTGACGTTCAGATCTACAAGCACAAGTTTCGCCAGACTCTGAAAGAGGCCGACCACATTGTGGCCATCAGCGAGTGTACGCGCCGCGACATTGCCGAACTGGGGGGCATCCCCGAAGAGCGCATCGATCTTATCTATCAGAGTTGTGCGCCACGCTTTTCGGCTGAGAGCAGTGCGGCAGACAATGAGCGCGTGAAGACCCGCTACGAGTTGCCCGAACGCTATGTGCTCAGTGTGGGCTCTATCGAGGAACGCAAGAACATGCTGTTGGCGGTAAAGGCTCTGCATTGGCTACCCAGCGAGGTGTGCCTGATTCTCGTAGGCCGTCCCACACGCTACACGCGCGAGATTACATCATTGTCCGCGCGCGAACATCTTTCTCATAGGGTGGCTTTCCTCCACAACGTGCCCGACGAAGACCTGCCCGCCCTCTATGCGCAGGCCGAGGCTTTCGCCTATCCCTCGCGCTACGAGGGGTTCGGCATCCCCATCATCGAGGCCATCCGCATGGGCCTGCCCGTGGTGGCTTGCACGGGTTCCTGTTTAGAAGAGGCCGGCGGTCCCGACAACCTTTATGTTTCTCCCGACGATGCTGAGGGAATGGCCGCCGCCCTGCAACGCATGCTGAAGGGCAGCGAGGGTCGTGAGGAGCGCATCCGTCGCAGTCAGGACTATATCCGCCGCTTTGAGAACACGGGGGCAGCCCATCGTTTTGCCGATCTCTATGCCGAATTGGCAGGCAAGCGATAGCGAGCCGCAAGGCCATTTCAGAAACATCATTTTTCCATTGAAATGAAATAAGTTTACAAAGTCGTCGACTTTGTCGGACAAACTCGTCGACTTTGTAACACAAACTCGACGACTTTGTAACATGGTTTCATTTTGATGGTTTTCTCATTCGTCATTCAAAAAAAGAATTATTAACTTTGCAAGCATATTTAACTGCTATAAAAGATGGAAATCATACGCAACCAACACTTTGAGGGGGAACGCCCCCTATTCGAAAGTCATCATCTACGACTGGAAAATGTGACAATAGGCGATGGCGAGAGTGCCATCAAGGAGTGCTCGGACATTGAGGCCGTCGGCTGTCATCTGTGGGGGAAGTACCCCTTCTGGCATGTCCACAAGTTCACGATCGAGAATTGCCAGTTCGATGCCGGCGCGCGTTCGGCCCTGTGGTATAGTGACCATTTGATCATGCGCAACACACGCATCGACGCGCCGAAGATGTTCCGCGAGATGCACGATCTGAAGTTGGAGAACGTGGTCATCAACGATGCCGACGAGACTTTCTGGCGTTGCAGGGACATCGAGGCCAAGAATCTGGAACTGCACGATGGCACCTATCCCTTCATGTTCTGCGAGAACGTGCGCATCGACGGTTTGAAGAGCGATTCGAAATACGTGTTCCAGTACTGCAAGAACGTGGAACTGCGCAATGCCCGGATTGTGACGAAGGACTCGTTCTGGGAATGCGAGAACATCACCATCTACGACTCCCTGCTCGATGGCGAATACCTGGCCTGGCACACGAAGAACGTGCGCCTCGTCAACTGTCATCTGGCCGGCGAGCAGCTCCTTTGCTATGCCGACAACCTCGTGTTAGAGAACTGCACCTTCGACAAGGCCTGCGACCGCGTGTTTGAATACAGCGATGTACAGGCCGACATCCGCGGACACATTGAGAACATCAAGAACCCCCGTTCCGGCCACGTCGTTGCCGACAGCATCGGCTCGGTGACCATCGACGAGAACGTGAAGGCGCCGAACAATTGCGTGGTCGAGGTGAGGAAGAAAAACTTCAGATGAACACGGCATAGATGTCCTTTAATGTAACACAAGAATGGCTGATCAGTCATTGAAACGACAGCTGCATGTGCTCACCATCCCGGTATTCATCGAGATGGCGTTGGTGATGCTGCTCGGTGCCGTCGACACCGTCATGCTGAGTCGCTATAGCGACAACAGCGTGGCGGCGGTGGGACTCGACAACCAGCTGATCTCGCTTGTGTTCCTCGTCTATCAGTTCTTCTCGATGGGCGCGGCCATTCTCTGTGCGCAGTACATCGGGGCGGGACTGAGGAAGCGCCTTGTCCAGGTGGTGGGCATGGCATTGGTGGTGAACTTGATGCTCGGACTGACGGTCAGCATCCTGCTCTTCTTCTACGCAGAGCAACTGCTGCAATTGATGGGCTTGCGACCGGAACTGATGGGCGACGGACTGGTTTATCTGCGGCTGACGGGCGCATTGTCGTTCTTCCAGGCATTGTCGCTGACGTTCTCCGCCTCGCTGCGCAGCGCCGACAAGGTGGTCTATCCGATGGTGGTGACGGGTATCGTCAACGTGCTGAACATCGTCGGCAACTACGCACTCATCTTCGGACACTGGGGCTGTCCGCAACTTGGTGTCGAGGGTGCGGCCATAGCCACCGCCACCAGCCGCGCCGTCGCCATGGTGCTGCTTGCTGTCATCCACTTCCGGGTGCATATTCCACGCTTCCCACTGCGCTATTTCCGACCCATCCCTTGGCAGGAGCTTCGCAACCTGCTTTACATCGGCATCCCCGCCATGAGCGAGAACATCAGCTACTGCCTCTCACAAGTGGTCATCACCTATTTCATCAACCAGATCAGCAACGAGGCACTGGCCACACGAACATACTGCCACAATATGATTATGTTCGTCTATCTCTTCTGCATCAGCATCACACAGGGGGGCGACATCCTTGTGGGACATCTCGTAGGCCAACAGCGACATCAGGCTGCCTACGTCCTTGGCAACTACTTCTTCCGCTGGTCCATGATCATCACGCTCATCGGTTCGGCACTGCTCGCGCTGTCGGGCAAGAGCATCCTTAGTGCCTTCACCGACAACCAGGAAATCATCACCATGGGCGTATGGGTGCTCGTCGTCGACTGGTTCCTGGAAATCGGCCGCACGTCGAACATCTTTGCCGGCAGCACCCTCCGCGCCACGGGCGACACCGTCTATCCCTTTGTCGTGGGTATCATTTTCCAGTGGAGCATTGCTGTCGGGCTGAGCTACGTCATCGGCATTCCCCTTGGCTATGGCCTTGTCGGCATGTGGGTCGGCTTCGCCCTCGACGAGAACGTCCGCGGCATTATCCTTGTGCGCCGCTGGCGTTCGGGCAAGTGGAAGGGAAAAGGGTTCGTGACGGAGAGAAGTGTTTAACTATTCCTCAAATAAAAAAACTATGTCTGACAGTTTCTTTGATCGTCTGATTGTTCGTCGTGGGACGGGCTGTGTGAAGTGGGATGAATCTGAAAATCCCGATGTCATTCCCCTGTGGGTGGCCGACATGGACTTTGCTGTGGCACCTGCCATTCAGCAGGCCATTCGCGAACGGGCTGAACATCCCGTCTTTGGATATACCCATGTACAGGACGACTACTACGAGTCTGTTGTCTCGTGGTTCCGCCGTCGCCATCATTGGGAGATCCGCCGCGAGTGGATGCTCTACACCACGGGCGTGGTGCCTGCCATGTCGGTGGTTATCAAGGCCGTCTGCATGCCGGGCGAGCGCGTGCTGTTCCTCTCGCCCGACTACAACTGCTTCTTCTCGTCGGTGCGCAACAACGGTTGCCAGTGCGGTGAGTCTGTGCTGGTATGGAACGAGGCAAACAGCCGTTTCGAGGTCGACTGGGACGACTTTGAGGCGCAGTGTTCCGACGAGAAGACCACTCTCTTTCTGCTCTGTAATCCCCATAACCCCACCGGTCGGGTGTGGACACGCGAAGAACTACAGCGCATGGCTGACATCTGTCACCGTCACGGGGTGCAAGTGGCCAGTGACGAGATTCACTGCGAACTCGTGATGCCTGGTCACACTTTCACCCCCATGGGTACTATCGATGACCAGGCCGTGGTGATGAACTCACCGTCGAAGTCGTTCAATATCGCCGGTCTGATGATGGCCAACATCATCTGTCCCGATGCCGCGCTCCGCCGCCGCATCGACCGTGCCATTAATATTAATGAGGTGTGCGATGTCAACGTATTCGGTCCCGTGGCCGTGAAGGCGGCCTATAACCACGGTGAGAAGTGGCTCGATGAGCTGAACCTCTACCTATGGGAAAACTACCGTGCGTTGTGCGATTTCTTTGCCCAGCATCTCCCCTCGCTCCGCGTTATGCCCCTTGAGGGTACCTATCTCGTATGGGTGGACTGCCGCGCCCTGAACATCGATGTCGATACCCTCTGTGACCGCCTGCTCTACGAAGGCCGCATATGGGTGAACCCCGGCACCATGTATGGCTCGCAGTCGGGACAAGGCTATATCCGCATCAATATCGCCTGTCCCCGTGCTCAACTGATGGAAGGACTGCAGCGAATGGAAAAATTCTTGAATGTCAGATACCAGTAGGAAATGGATGGCGATGAGTTAAAAAGGCCGGCTTCTAAATAAGGAAGCCGACCTTTTTTGTTTACTTCTTGAGGCCACTTTCTAAAGTGGTCCCAGTTACTTCTTGTTCAGCACCTTGCGGCCTCCTATAATGTAGAGACCTTCGGGCAGTGAACGCAACGCCTCCTTGAGATTGGTGACATTACGGCGGAGCTGCTGGCCGCTGAGGCTGTAGATAGCCAACGGACTGTCAGCCGGTGTGGCTGTGGCGATACCAGTGGGAATCTCTGCAAACACGGCGGTATAAATGCAGTCACTTTCCACCGTGATGTTCAGCGTGGACTCTTCCGATACAACTTCGTTGTCGACCAGCCAGTGAACAAACCGATAGCCATAGTTGGCGACAGCTGTCAGCGTGAGGACATCGTGCCACTTGAAGTAAGTGGACTGTATGCCCGTGACGATGCCTTGCGTCTCGTCGCAGACGGCCTTTATTTCAAAGGTGCGCAGCGCAAAGACAGCTCTGAGCGTAGCATCTTGTTCCACGGTGTAAGTAAAGGTGGCTCCGGCATTTTGCAGCCGCTGTCCGTTCACCGTCCAGTAGCAGAACTCATAGCCCTCGGCAGGCGTGGCCGTGAGGGTCAGCTCTCCGTAGTCATAATCACCCGTCTGCTTGTCGATGGTACCTGCCTCGGTGCCAGGATCTGCCTCAATGTCCAAATGAGCAGTGAGGTTGAGATCTTCCGTCCATTCAGCCTTGAGGTCGTTCTGACAATAACGGTGTGTGGCCTTGTCCTTGAGACGGGTGCTGCGGATCGTGAGATGGTGCAGACCCGGAATTTCGTCCATGTCGGTGATGTCGATGTCCCATGCACTGTAGTCACCGTCGATGGCTTCGATTTTGACGTTCTTCGGATTGAGCACCTTGTCGCCAACGGTAATCTCGATGGAGGTTTTGCCCAGAGCCATCAGTTCGTTGCTGAAATAGGCTTTGATGTGAGTCACCCGTTCGCGTATGATCGCACCGTTTTCCACTACGGCACCGTTGGCTGTGTAGAGGTGGCAGGACACGCCTCTTGTCTCCACACCGGGTTTAGGCACGTAGGTCAGCGTGTAGACGTTCTGTCCGGCCTTCAGGCTGTCGGCAAAGTGCAGCTTGTTCTCACTAATGGTCGAGAAGTCGGCCTGCATGCTGTGGTCGGTCTGCCAGAAGTTGGCGGCACTCATCGTCTTTCCGTTATGCTCAACGCGCTGTAGCAGCATGAGACCCTGAACAGGATCGGCGATGCAGCCGTAACCCCATCCGTCCTCAGTAGCATCTACCGTAAGCGTGTAGGTGTGTGCCGAATGTTCGGTGATAGTGCTATGGTCGCTGACGTTGGCCAAGGGGTGTTCCGTGCCGTCGGCCAACATTACGTGGTCGGGGGCTGACACCTCTTTCTCTTCGTCTTCAAGTAGGAAGACATTGGCGCGTGCCATGTCGGCATTGACCATGTCGATGTCGGTCATGTCGGCGGTGGCGTTGTCAGTCTGTGTATCGCTAACGGCGCGGAACAGCTTACGCTGGCGGTTCACCGTGAGCTTGACATTGACATTGGCCCGTGCCATTACCGAGGCATTGAAGTCGGCATCGGGCTGATAGTGGCTGTCTTCGTCGCTCTGCAACATCCAGCGAGCGGCTACTGCCGTTCCGCCGTCGATGGTCTGGAGACCGAAGTCGTACAGCGATTCATTCGTTGCTGATGCGCCGAGCATGCCTACCAACAGGTTGGTGACCTGTGGATTGTTCGTGGCCGCATTGACAATCACGGGCTTGTTGCTCTTTATCTTCAATGCATTGACAGGAGCCTTGCTCTCATTGCTTACAATGACAACGAAGTGTCCGGGAATGCTCTTTTCCTTCGTGTCGGTAGTGGTAAGGTCGTCACCGAAGAAGTTGCCCTGCATGAGATAGGTCAGCGAGATGCGACCCAAGAGGTTCACTGTGATTCTGATTTCAGGAAGTGCCACTACAGAGGCAAGTCCTGTGGCCGTGTCGATATATGACAACCTGCCGCCGATGTAGTAGATGTGTGAACCGTCGGCAGCGGCTTCGTCGAGCGGTGTGAGGATGAGTCGCATGCTGGCCTCGCTATTGCCCGCGAGTATCAGCTTGCCGCTCTG
Organism: uncultured Prevotella sp.; assembly: GCA_947302435.1. GTDB lineage: Bacteria > Bacteroidota > Bacteroidia > Bacteroidales > Bacteroidaceae > Prevotella. Next base: position 8,694 of record CAMYVQ010000028.1, read on the forward strand.
GCTTGCAAAGCCCTGCAATTCGGTCTGCTCGCAGGTGAACCGCTGTGTGAAGTCTGTCTCATAGTCGTCGCTGTCGTCGCTCACAGAGTGTACGAAGCGCAGGTCTTTCAGTGCTTCTGTCTGTCCGTTCACGATGCGGAGCGTGGCAGCGAAGGGCGTACCTGTGGTGATGCGGCTGATGTCGTCGAAGGTTAGCTCGACACTCGAGTTCATCGTAGGCAGGGCTACATCGGTACTGGGACCTTCGGGCATAGCCTCGTTGCCGCCGTCATCATCATCGTCATCATCTTCATCGTCGCTTTCAGGCATTGGCTCTGTCGGATCAACGGTGGGAGGATTGTTGGTCTTGGTGCAGCCCACAAGCGACTGGTAGTAGTCGTCCTCAGAGTAGGTGCCACCTGCAATGCTAAATTCGTAATGCATCAGAATCTTGGCAATGGTGCGGCGCTTTCCTTCTTCGGGGCCCTCATATCTCACGCTCACCGTGGCATCCTCGCCGGGAGCGATGTTGGGAATGTCGCCCACAGTGAAGCTGGCGTTAGGCACCGACGGGAACACGAATTGTATGCCAGTGGCTGTGAACGAGCCTTCGTTGCGCAGAACGATGTCGAAGTCCTGACTGCCGCATTCGAAGCCTGCTTCAGGCAGTTCTGGAACGACGATGGCCTGAGGAGCCGTGCGGTCGATGTCAATGTTGGAAATCATCTTATAGCTGCCATCGACGGGATCCTGTTCGGTGACGAAGTCGGTGAGAACGGCCTGATAGGGCAAGAAGAACGACATCTGCTGTTCGTCGCCCGGGCCGATGACAATCATCTGGCGGATGCTCTTATGGCGCAGGGCCGACACAGTGACATAGTAGGTGCCAGTCGTCATCTGGTCGGTCATCCAATAGCCATTGCCGTCAGTCAGACCCGTCATTACGGCCTTGCCTGTGCTGGCCTCGGTGATGCTCACCTTTGCGCCACTCACATGACTGAAGTCGTGGCGTGCCTTGACGAAGATGTCCTCGACATTGACATTCAACTTGGAGTATTCCGTGCCGACGATGGTCACGTTCAGCTTCACACCGGCAGTGGCGCATTCCTCAGAGCTGAGCGTGATGAACGTAGAGTAGGTTTCGCCACTATGCATGCCTGGCTGATGGGTCAGCTGCAGTTCGATGGTGGCACTCTTCCCTGGCTGGATAGAAGCCATGGTGACTGATGTGTTGCGCTTGAGCCAAGGCAGGTCGTCAGGAACCGAAAGTGTCAGTTCACCCGTTTCGCGCAGTCCACGGTTGGTCACCTTCAGCGTGATGGGACGTGACGAGTCCAAAAGCAGCGTAGTGTTCTCCGGGCTGTGTTCAAACACCAACTGGCACGTTGTCGGACGGCAGTAGTAGCTGATGTTCAGGTCGCGTTCCACCACAGGCTCGTCATTGCCGGCAGCATCGCAGCTGCTTGCGGTAATTGTGAACGGCTTGTATTTTCCGTCGGTCATGCTCTGCGTACCAGTGACGGTGTAGTTGAGCGTGACCTGCCCACCGGCAGCAAGTTCCAGTCCTTGAAGCGGATCTTTGTCAATGTTGAGCTCGCAGCCGTAGGGCAGCGAACTACAGATGATGTCAAGTCCGGAGACGGCACGACCCGACATGTTGCGAATGGTGAGCGTACCTTTCTGCTCATAACCCTCGTCGAGTGTCCACTTGGTCTGGTCGGCTGAAAGCTGTAGGTTCCAGACGTTGACCTGTGCCTGCTTGTCGGCATCGGTCTGTCCGAGGGCACGGGCTTTCAGCGTGAGCATATCGTAGGCCGACGAACTGACCGTAAGCGACTTGCTCTGTCCGGGGAATATGGTGCTGAAGGTTCCCGTTGTTTCGTCCACAGGACAGGTCATGGACTGCTTGCTCTGTCCTGGCCCTTCCATGGTGACCTGCACCTGCAGGCCAGCCAGTCCGCCGGAAACCAAAGACTCCACCTTACCGTAAGCCTTCACTTGCTGGCCCGATTTGTAGGAGTCGGGATCCACGGCAAAGTCGGTCACCTTGAATGGTGCGGCGATGCTGATCTGCAAAGGTGTGCTCAGCGTGTTGTTTGTCGTGCTGAACTCATCGATGCGTCCGTCAGCATTCAGGCGTACATAGAGCCAGTAGGTGCCTACCATGTCCGAAGGCATATCCACGGTATAAGTGAAGGTCTTGCTGTTAGAATGTGTAATGGCCTCGCCGGTTGTTCCCACGGGAGTCAGGAAGGTCTTCGTGGTATAGCTGTAGAGGCGGTTGCTGGTGGCTAAGAAGAGTTCCACTTGCATATTTTCCGGCAGTTCAGCCGTTCCCGTGTTGGCAATCTCTACGTTGAAAGCGGCCTGCATGCCGGCATAGAGCCGTTCCGTCTGCTTGGTGACAGCAAGGCAGGTGGCATCGGGCAGGGTGCGGTCGGTGATGGTGAGCTGGAGCGGCAGGTTGTTTGCGTCGTCGATGCCATCAGCCGATGCATAGATCACCAAGGGACGTTCGTCGTCGGCCACTTCGTTGCGCTTCACATTGACAGTGAACGTGACCGTGCGGCTGCCCGAGGGAATGGTAACATATTCCCTCATCTCCACGTCTTCCTCATTCTCGGCCCACACGCGAACCTGTAGATTGCCGCTGAGCGAGGGTGTGTATCGAGACACGCTGACGGTGAAGGAAGAACCTTCGCCCACAAAGTTGCTGTTAGAGCTGAGAAGCAGATAGGGCGACTCGTCGTCGGTGACGGTGAGCACAGCCTGCGAGGCAGCACGGTCGCCAACAGCCACTACGCCGTCGATGGTGGAGAGGGCGGCCGTCAGCGTGTACTGGCGCTGTCCATCCACGATGTCATTGTTCGTGATATTCACCTGAACGGTGGCTTCCGGGGCACCATCGGCAAAGGCCACCGTGTTCTGTGCAAACGAAACGCTTGACTCGCTGCTGGAACTCAGCCGCACGCTCATCGGTCCCTTGGCGGGATTGCGGCGGATGGTGGCCGTGGTGCTGCCCTCATTCTCCTTCACGGTCGACGGATTGAGGGCCATCGTGATCTGCGGACGGTCGTCGTCGAGCAGGCGAACAGTGGCGCTTGCCGTCTGGTAGTCGGTGGCACTGGCTGTGAATCTCACGTTCTTGTCGAACTGTGAAATCTCGTCATCGATCACATGCAAATCAATGCTTGCGGTTGGCTCAGGGCTGTTGACAGACAACTTGATGGGGAACTGCTCTTCGAAGCGCAGGGCTTCGTTGCAGTTGATGACAAACTCGACATCGTCGGTCAACTCGCCGCCACGGGTGAGTGTCAGCCGCAGCACGTTGTCGACACCCTCGGTCACTTCGCTCTTCGAAGCCGTCAGCGTGAGCGGATTCACGTCGTTTTCAGTGCGGTTGATGGTCAGCGACTCTTTGGCATAGCCATTGTCGGGACCAATGAAGATTGTTGGCTTGCGACTGCGCACAATCTGGTCGTCGACAGCATAGATGTAAACCGTCTTGCTGGCCGCACCTGCGTCAATTTTCACTTTCACATTAGAGGGTGATGCCTGGAGCAGTTGACCCTCGTTGTCCATATAGAGCAGACCGTCGGCATCACAATAAATAGAGAACACTTCTTCGTTGCTCCAGTCGCCCGAACGCGAAACGGTGAGGGCGATCTTGTCGCGGTAACTATAGGAATAGCTACTGTAGTGATAGCTGTAGCTGAGCATGGCTTCGCTCAAGGTCAGCTTGTTGGCACTCAGATAGAGCCGCTTGCCCACTTCGACGGTCTGGTCAGACACGCCGCTGTTGTTGCTCTGGTCTACGGTCAGCTCGCCCGTGTCAGGCAGGGGAATAATCTCTACCTGCACTTGTTGACTGCCGTCGGCATGGATGAGCTGTGGCAGCGTGACTGAGAACTCGCGTTGCACCTGGGCGTTGTTGCCTGCCAGTGTGCCACTGTACGACTGAGAGCCGATGTAAGTGGTGACACCCGTAAATGCCGACTTGAAATAGATTTTCTCCGTCCATCCAGCCTTAGTGGCTGCATCGCCGATGTTCTCAACGGTGTAGGTCACCTTCAGTTGGCCTTCGGGAGCTACGCTGGTCGTCTGTGGAACAATCGAGTGAACTGTCAGGTCGGGCAGTTCATCGCGGCTCACGATGTAGTGACCCACGACGGGTTCATTGCTGGTGACAATGTTGTTGCCCTGACGGTCGGTCAGCACCACATTGGTGAGCGTAATGGTGTAAGGCGTATCGGTCTGCCCGTCGTCGTAGGGAAGCATTGGCAGACGGAGCAGCAAGCCTGAATTGCCGCGCAGGGCATTGTTTTTCATCGACATCACCACCACGGTGAATGTCTTGCTTCCACGGGCATTGATGGTCACAGAGTGCTGGTTGGCACGGTTCGAGATCGAGGGCGTTCCGTCGTTGGGAGCATTAAAGGGCAGTTCCACATCGAACTGCACGGCCACCACCTCTTGCGTGTTCTCCATGTAGACAGGCACATTGACCGTTTTGCCGATACCTGCCTCAAAGTCTGGAACGGTCAGCACGTTACGCTCTTCGAGGGCGTATGCGCCGCCTGTCACTGTCAGCAGCAGCATGAGCAGGAACAGCCTGAGGCTGCCCCGCATCATACGCGCGTAATTATAAAGATGTGTATTCATATCTTTCAGCATTTATCTTTTCATGAGTTTTACAATTCTTCGTGTACCGTTGGCACTCATCATTTCTAAGACATAGATGCCTGGCATCACATTGATATTGAGGGCGGTTTCGCCGCGTGCCACACGGTCGAGTGTGGTGCTGAACAGCACGGCACCACCTGTAGAGATGAGGCGCAGCTGCACGTCGCTCATTTCGCGATGGGCCTTTACCACGAGCTGATTACCCTGGAAACGGGCTGCCAATGTGCCGTCCATCACCTGACCGATGCCGGTAGGCACCTGACCTATTGAGACGGCAATCTCCTCGGCGGTCATGTCAGAAACCTGAGCGGCCACGATCCGGGCATTGCCCGAGACTTTCAGCAGGGTGTTGATCTCACCAGCCGGAATAGCCTGGCCTGTGGGCGAGAAGATCACGTAGCGCGAACCCTTTTCGGTGTTGCGACCCATCATCTGGAACTGACTGTGGTTCAGCAGCAGGCTCACCTGAGAGGTGCTTACGCCCTGCAACTCAATGTCGAGGGCACCCACCTCGGTACTGGTGGCCAGCATCAGTCGGCCATCGGCTGTGTAGAGCCATGCCTGAGGCTCAGCCATACCCTGTGCGCGGTTCGAAGCCACTGTGTTGTTGCTCTGCTCATTGTCGAGCACGATGTTTACGGTACACACAATGTCCTGCACATTGATGATATTGTCGGTGTAGGTGTTGGCAGCCGAGAAGTTAAACGGTGTAGCCGTAGCCAGAATCCTGTTCAGTGTATGCTGCACGTCGAGCACGTCGGTATAGCCGCTCATGTTGGCATCGCCCATGACGTAGCGCAGCTTGGCTGGATAAGTGATTCCGTCTGTTAAGCCAAGACTGGGGTTATAAATCTCGATGAAAACAGGAAGATTCTGCGGATAGCTATAATCATCGGTTTCAGTCCATTCGTATGCATAATAGTCATTCGTACATGAGAGCTTGCCTGCCCACACTGCCGATGTTATACTGTTTCCGTAATAGCGTATAGCTAAATATGGACGGCTGCTATAGTCACGTGCTGTATGATTATAGGTAAATACAGTGGGTAAGGCCAAGGTCTGCTTACTCGAAATATACACTTGTATTGGATGAAGTTCGTTAGTATATTCGGTATCAAGAGTTGCTACACCGTTTATCACCTTACGGAACTGTCCTCTAACATCCAATTTTGTTATTGACTGTGGCAATGGAGAGGAAATCTCGGAAATGTCATTGATCAAAGCATTGAGATAGGTGAGCTTTGTCAATTCGGACACGAAGGGAGCCAAGTCGCCTGAAATGGAGTTCTCACTGATATTCAGATAGGTCAGTTCTGGCAGATTCAAGTTCCAGTCTTTCGTTAGTTCGCCTTTGAGATTGTTACCTGAAAGGTTGATGCTGGTCACACGTCCGTCCTCGTTGAAGTTCACGCCTGGCAGTTCGCTTACGTCGCGGCCATTGCTCCGGAAGCTCCATTGTTTCTGTGTCCAGTTCTCGCCACCCAGACGGTTGTACAGGTTCTTCAGGGCCAACAGGTCGTTAGGCTCCACTTGGAAACCGTCGTACTCGTAAGGCTGACCGTTGATGAGAATCGAGATGTTCTCGGTCACGATGTGGCTGAACAAGGCCTGTACGGAAGCCACAATCTGCGACAGGTCTTCCTGATGGATCAGGATGAACTCCTCAGGCATGACGAAGTTGAAGGTGGCCGAGTTAGGAGCCTTCATGCTGATGTAGAAGTCCTTCTCGGTCAGTTTGTCGCGCAGACCTTGGATATAGAGCAGGCTCTGCTCCGTCACTTGGAAGCTATAGGTGGCATCGGCCACATTCACGTTCAGTTCTGGAGTGAAGCCACGGGTACACAATGCGCTGATGAGCGAACCCAGCGAGTTGAAGATGCCAATGTCGGTGTCCTCCTCTGCGTTCGGATCGAGGGTGAGGTCGCCCTCTAAGATTCCTTCAGGCAGATTGACCGTCTGACTGTAGACCTGTGTCCATACGCCGTGCGAAAGGGCGCGGACATTGAGCACATGGGTGCCGTAGAGGCCACGGTAGTTGATGAGGCTCTCCACAAGAGCCTTCTCGCCATCGTTTACGAAGTCGATGGCAGTGGCATTGCCCTGTCCGGGGTCTTCATCCCAGAAATATTCCACACGCTCTATGTAGTGGGTCTCGAAGGCTGCCGAGCGATAGACATACTGGTAGTGGGTGGCACTGTAGGTGGTGCCTGTCTCGCTGTTTCGGCTGATGGCACGCAGACCGAGCACGTTGATGCCCTCCTTCATCTGTCCGCGAGGCAGGTCGAAGCTGACTTCGTCGCCCGTGGCACTGATGAAGTTGGCCTTGCCGATGCCGGGGTCAGTGTTCAGGAAGTACTCCACGCCCACAGTCTGAGCATCCTCAGCATGGAAACGGTAGACCTGGCGCAGCACGGTGGGCGAATAGCTGTATTGTCCGCCGTTGTGGGTGGAAATGAGGCGAAGGCCCAGCGTGTTCAGACCGAAGCGTAGTGCGGTTTCGGGAATGTCGAACGTCACGTTGCCTTCTTCGTCGGGCTCAATGGGGACACGCACGCCCTTGCCGATGCCGGGGTCTTTGCCAACGAAATATTCAATGGCACTGGTCTCTGCATCCTCAGCATGGTAGCGGTAGACATAGCGCAGCATGGTGGGACTATAGGCTTTGCGGCCATCCTCGAAAGTGGTCTTCAGTCGCAGGCCCAGCTTGTTCAGGCCGAACTGCAGTTCCGAGGCAGGAATGCTCACGGTCTGTGTCGTCTCCTCGTCGGTAGACAGGCTCATGAGGGTGCCTTTTCCTAATCCGGGGTCGGTATTCACGAAATATTCCAGCTCGGTGAAATCGACTACGGGTGCGGGAATCACAGGCACTGGTATGGCTGTGATTTCGCGGAAGTCCTTCCATCCTTCGGCACTCTTGTAGGCTTCGACGACCCTCTTTGGCACATAAAGCGTGGCGGGGATTTTTCCGCTGTCGTCGTGCATGAACACGTCAGTGCCTAATGTAGGAACTCTGGTGGCATGGCAATACACTTCCTCCAGATTGGTAAGGAAGAAATTATAGCTGCCAATGCTGGTGATACTGCTTGGGAAGCTGATGCTGCTGATTTCCACGCCGGCAAAAGCATCGTCGGCAATGGCGGTAATGCCCTCGGGAATCACCGTGGCAGAGCAACCGTACAGAATCGTATTGGTGGCCGTTTCAATCAGTGCATTACAGTCGTTGCGCGAGTCATAGACGGGATTGCCTTCTGCTACGCTGATCGAGGTCAGACCAAGGCAGCCTGCGAAGGCATCTTCCCCGATGGTCGTCACCGTCGACGGGATAGTCAGAGTGGCAATTTCGGTGTGGTCATAGAAAGCCCTGGCGGCAATCTCAGTGACAATGTATTCGTTCCCCTCATAGGTAGAGGTCGATGGAATCACCAGGTCAATCGCGTCCTCTGTACTTCCGTAAGACCCCCATATTGATGCCGTATGCGCTTCATCGTTATAGATGTAAATAAAGATGATAGAGGGCGTTTCTCCTTCAGTAATCGTTGCTCTTGCCGTCACGCAGCATAGCACTGCCATGAGCAACAGTAGACATTTGTATTTTAATTGTTTCATAAGCAAGATAGTCCTTGATTAATAATGTATAGGGTATCATCATTCTTATCTGGGGACGCTTCCCCCATGAGAGGACTATTTGTTCTGGTTCTTGATCACCATCTGAATCTTCAGGTTTCCGCTCTCGTCAGGCTCCGAGGGCACAGTGATGCTCTCAAAACGAGGCACATAGAGGGGGTAGCCACACAGCACGTAAGGATAGGCACCACTCCAAGGACCGCAGTTGCTGCCGTCCTCGGCGTAACCTTTAGCAATGCTGGACTCTGACAATACATAGTAAATGTCCCTTTCGCTGTAACTGCTACTCCAGTCTGTTGAGTAAATGGAGGAAGAACTGGTACAATTGAACTTGTTGTTGGGATAATCTGTGATTGAAGAACACGACAGAATATTGTGGGAAATGATATTATTATTGGATAGGTTGCTTCTGTGTATACAGTATGTATTGTTGTATTTTTGTTCAATAACATTATTGGTTATGGTTGAGTTATAAACATCATAGATACAATAAGAATAATTGCTGTAAGTAGAATTGTAGTATCTTATGGAGTTATGGTCAATCAGTGCCTCATAGAAGTTCCGAATGGTCTCTTGGTGAGTACTAGAATTCGAACCGCTGTTGTTGTATATGATGTTGTTGCAGATGTTCCATCCGAGCGAATTGCTCGAGCCGCTGCCATTTACAGAGCCTTTGATAAAACAAGAAAGGATAGATGCATTGTTTGATTGGTGACCCGTATTTCCATCAATAACACCAGTCACACGGCATCGCTCAATCACTACGTTATTGGCACATACAGATATATTACTTGTATGCAGGCCTGCAATCTTCACTCCCTCGCCAGACAGAACGAGCGCAGCCGAGAGATAGGCCTCATCGGCATCGTTCTCACCGATAAAATAGCCCGGGCCGATGACAACTACCTTTTTTGAAATTTCCTGTACGGTAGTAATGGTGCATCCCTTATCCATGTAGAGGGTGTCGCCGTCAGCCACACGCTCGTCGGCCATGGCGGCATTGAGGTCTTGGAAATCAGCGTTGGCACGCTTGTCATAGTTCACACGCCAAGAATTAGCACTTGCCTCAGAAGCAAAGCCGAGGCCAAAACAGCACACGAGAGCTGCAAAAAAACACTTTGTAGTCATAATAATGTTGAATTTAAGTAATTATCTTGTTTAGGTTTTCAAAAACGTTCCAAAGATAAACAATTCTTATATAATAATAGGTAAAAAAGCGAAAAAATGGCCAATATTTAACGTGCTTTAACCTATTTGTCGAACACTGTCCGACAAATCCCACTTCTGCATATTGCACACCACAATAAGACGAATGTCTCATGAAAAAATGCCTAAAGAAGGATGAAAAAACAAGTGATTAGAAACGAATTTACAAAGTCGACGACTTTGTGTGACAAACTCGACGACTTTGTGTCACAAACTCGTCGACTTTGTAAAACGGTTGAAAATAAACGGTGAATCGGATGCCCGTTGTTTGCAACGTAAGGAAATAAGTTGTATCTTTGCATCGATGTTTCATATCACGTAGAAAAAATGGAAATAGACCGTGAGGCCCGTATGCGCCGGGCCGAGGAATTGTTTATGCAGGGCTTTAACTGCTCGCAGGCTGTGGTGGCCGCCTTTGCCGATGTTTACGGCTACACCGAAGAGCAGGCACTGAAAATGAGTGCCGGCTTCGGGGCTGGCATCGGGCGGATGCGCATGTCGTGCGGAGCCTTCAATGGCATGGCCTTGTTGGCCGGACTCGACTGCGGATCCACGACACCGGGCGACCGCGAGGGCAAATCCTATAACTATAAGGTGGTGCAGGAACTGGCCGCACGCTTCCGTGAGGAGCACGGCTCCCTGATCTGTGCCGAACTGCTGAAACTGAAAAAAGGTGCGCCCCTCAGCCATGAAGCATCAGAGCGCACCGCCGAATATTACAAGACGCGTCCTTGCGTCAATCAGATCATCTCAGCTGCTAAGATCTACGCCGAATATCTTGAGACCCACCCCAGCCCCTCCCGAGGGGAGGGGAGTGAAGAGTGAAAAGTTACCTGTTACAAAAAAACAAAATAGTTTCCAAATAGAAATCCTTTTCCACAAAAAACAATCTTTGCCTTTGTCGTTTGTATCGTTTTTTGTACTTTTGCACTCAAAAGCATATTGAATTGACAGAAATGAAGATTGACATAGAGGAATATGGAAAGGGATATAAGTGTATTTAAAGATAGGGTAATACAAGCGGATTGTCTTGATATCCTCCCACAGATTCCCAGTAAGAGCATAGATATGATTCTGTGTGACTTGCCTTATGGAACCACTCAAAACAAATGGGATTCAGTGATAGACCTAAAGAAATTGTGGAAAGAATACAAGCGGATTATAAAAGACAATGGTGCTATTATCTTGACATCTCAAGGCGTTTTTACAGCCAAACTGATTCTTAGTAATGAGAGTTGGTTCAAATATAAGATTGTATGGATAAAGTCAAAGTCTACAAACTTTCTTAATGCAAAGAAACAGCCCTTGAGAAAACATGAGGATATTTGCGTGTTCTATAACAAACAGCCTATATACAATCCTCAAATGACAGAAGGAGAGAGTTATGACAAGGGTGTACGCAAAGACCAATATACAGGAAGCTATGGTGACTTCAAACCGATGCACGTAAAAAGTGACGGGCAACGCTATCCGAATGATATTATATTAATGGATGAGTTTGACATGGACGACTTCGTGTATTTCAAGACTGCGGAGTCTGAAGGGCGTGTATATCATCCAACCCAAAAGCCTGTAGAGTTGGGACGCTATCTAATCAGGACTTTTACGAATCCTGGAGCTATTGTACTTGACAACGCATGTGGTAGTGGCAGTTTCTTGGTTGCTGCAGTATTGGAGGCACGACATTATATTGGCATTGAGAAAAACGAAAATGCACTACTGCATAAAATTGAGGAAACAGATTATATAAGGGTGTGTGAGAGTCGTCTTAGAGAGGCAAAGCAGAAAAGGAAGAATTATGATATACAACCGGCTCTTTCAGAGGAAATGGCTCCACTGTTGGCATGTGATGAAGAATCAAAAACAGAATGATGATGAAACAAAACGAAATGAAGCGTAATGAGCGAGACTGGGCTGGCCAACTTGTAAGTTGGATAAAGTCTGCCATAGAAAGCAGGACAACCATCTTTCAGGATGTAACGAATGATACAAGCGTAAAGATGGAGTCCGGGCGCACAAAGTTTCCTGATATCCTGCTGTTTATAGACAAAGTGTCTGGTGTCGTTTTCAATGGTTGGGAGTTGAAATTCCCAGACACTACTGTTGATGATGTGGATATGCTTGAGAATGCTCTTGAAAAGGCAAAGAAGCTCTGTTCTGATTCTTTCGTGACATGGAATGGAGCAGAGGCAATAATATGGAAAATAGATACGGATCACTATTCTGTTGACACGCTGACAGAATTAAAACACTATCCCAAAGTTCCAACAATAACAACCCGTGATGATTTAGCTGTTCCAGAATCTTATGTAAGGCACGAAGAAATACTTAGAAAACGTGCTAACGACATTTTACATGATCTTGACCAGTTGTACCGAGATAGGGAATTAAAACCGGCTTTAAATATATCAGGAAATATTATTCAGGCTATACGGCATGCAAACAACATCATTGTTCCATTATTCCGTCAAGCCATTATCGACAAAAGAACAACTGACAAGGTTTTTAGGCAAGAATTTGGAAAATGGAAAATTTATGAGAGTTCCACCCTGAAGATTCTTGCTTCTTCATCTCGCAAAAATGAAACTGTTGATGTGGAGTCGGTCCTTGCAAAATTTACTTTTTACAATCTAATAGGAAAAATCATCTTCTATCTGACCTTGAGTGAGAACTTGTCAGGAGAGTTGGAAACAATGGAACTTGACAAGGACGTTAGCATGAAGGAGCAGTTGAACGAGTATTTTGACAAGGCCAAAGCGATTGACTATCAGGCAATTTTCAAGCCGTATTTTACAGACGACATCGTTTTTCCCCAGATTGTAAATGATGCTTTGTTCCAACTAATGCAGGTTTTGCTGGATTTTGATTTTCGCGTTTTACCGACACAGGTCATAGGAAATATACTGGAGAACCTTGTGCCTGACGATGAAAAGCAAAAGTTCGGCCAATACTTTACGCCAGAGAGATTGGCAAATTTAGTCGCGTTCCCTGTTGTGCAAACGCGCAATAGTGTTCTATTTGACCCAACTTCAGGAACAGGAACCTTTCTCAATGCGTTCTATAACATATTGAGATACTATGGAAATGATGCGCACAGTAGTTTGTTGAGCCAAATATGGGGAAATGATGTTTCCCACTTTCCTGCAATACTTTCTGTTATTAATCTTTACAAACAAGATGTCACTCAGACAGACAATTTCCCCAGAGTCATGCGTGATGACTTTTTCCAGCTTGAGGTGGGGAAAGAAGTGATGTTTCCTGATTCTCATGACCATCATAAGCATATCAGTATAGCCATCCCTCTCTTTGACGGTATTGCAAGTAATTTCCCTTTTATCCAACAAGAAGATATTCCGAACGAGAAACTTACGGCCTTTTTCAGGGGGAAATTTGAAAATCAACAACAGGCTTTTTTGAACGACAAGAACTTCAGGATTAATGAACGGTCCGATTATTTTACGTATTGTACTTACAATGCAATCCGCTTCTTGAAAGAGGATGGCTGTCTTTCCGCAATAACATCTAATGCGTGGTTAGGTAAGGAATATGGTATCCAATTCAAGAAGTTCTTATTAGACAATTTCCATATTAAGTATGTCGTAAAAAGTAATGCAGAGCATTGGTTCTCAGATTCACAAGTGTCAACAATATTTTTCGTGCTTGAAAAGTGCATAAATGATGAACCGACAAAGTTTGTCACATTAAACTTTAAGTTGGCGGAGTATTTCAATCAAGATGAAATGCATGCTCAGCTGAAACAAATAGAAGAATTTTACAATGACATTGACAATTGCGAATGTGACTACAATACAGATTGGGAACGTGATGCTGTTTTTTCTGATTTGTATAAGCAGACTGCTGGAAAAATGTCTGTGTGTATTGTCAATAAAGCGGCATTGCAAAAGAGTATTGAAGAGAATGACAGCTGGGAAAAATTCTTTGTCTCATCCCATTTGTTTGAGGACTTTGACACTTGTCTTGTGCAATATCATCCACATATTCTCAAAGTGTTTAGAGGTGAACGGACAGGCTGGAATGACATGTTTGTAATACCAACAAAGCAGATTCGAGCTTCAAGAGTTGCTTCGAAATATTTAATCCCCTATGTGAAATCGCCATCTGAACTTCAGCAAATTGAGTTTAATGGGGAGTATGAGAATAATGCCTTTGTGTGTACCGATAACATAAACACTATTGATGTAGGTACAAAGTCATGGATCAATAAGTTTAAGGATAATTTCAATAAAAATGGAAGTAAGACTATTCAGCAGGCATGTAGCTCACATAGACCATATTGGTATTCTCTGTCTCCTAAGAAGGCCCATATCATTACGGCAATAAATCCTTACGAGCGTTTCTTTTTTACATATTCCGTAATTCCATTCACAATAGACCAACGGCTTATTGCAATGGAGGTACAAAGTGGATATGATATAGAATTGATTGCGGCATTGCTCAATTCTGTTATCACATTCCTCATTTTAGAGATACGCGGAACCTCAAGAAATCTTGGAGCATTGGATTTGAATGCCAACTATCTTAAACAATTACGAACACTTAATCCTGATATGATTAGTGAAGATGACAAGCAACGCATCATACAGGCATTCCAACCTTTGAAGCATCGAGTTGTCAAAAGTATTCTTGAGGAAATAAAAATGACCGACAGAAGAAACTTTGACAAAGTTGTCCTTCAAGCCTATGGTATTGATGTTGGCCTGTTAAGTAGTGTTTATGGACTTCTGGCAAACTCTGTAGAAAATCGTATAAGCATGATGGACAAATAAGAAGAAACCTTTTAAAATACAAATATGGAGAATTATGAAATCAAGAGCCAGTTGCCCGAGAATGCGTTTCGGGAACTGAAGGAGGGCGAGCAGTACGAACCGCTGATGTCGCCCCGTGGTGTCTATCCCGAAGTGAACGCATGGTCAGTGACGTGGGGCGTGCTGATGGCCATGCTTTTTTCGGCGGCTGCCGCCTATCTGGGACTGAAGGTGGGCCAGGTCTTTGAGGCCGCCATCCCTATCGCCATCATCGCCGTGGGTGTCAGCACGGCCATGCGCCGCTCAAAGGCACTGGGCGAGAATGTCATCATACAGAGTATCGGTGCCTGTTCGGGAGCCGTGGTGGCCGGTGCCATCTTCACGCTGCCAGCCATCTATATCCTGCAGGCCAAGTATCCCGAGATGTCGGCCTCGTTCCTGAAGATCTTTTTTGCTTCACTGTTGGGCGGCATCATCGGCATCCTGTTCCTCATTCCGTTCCGCAAGTATTTTGTGAGCGACATGCATGGCAAATATCCCTTCCCCGAAGCCACGGCCACCACGCAGGTGCTGGTGAGCGGTGCGAAGGGCGGCAGTCAGGCCAAGCCGTTGCTCATTGCCGGACTGGTGGGTGGACTCTATGACTTTGTGGTGGCCACCTTCGGTTGGTGGAACGAGAACTTCACCTCACGGGTCGTGGGATGGGGCGAGCAATTGGCTGAGCAGGCCAAGCTGGTGTTCAAGGTGAACACAAGTGCTGCCGTCTTGGGCTTGGGCTATATCATCGGTTTCAAGTATGCCCTCATCATCTGCCTCGGCTCGGTCGCCGTATGGTGGTTGGTGGTGCCGGGCATGGCCCTGGTTTTCGGCACTGACGTGCTGAACCAGTGGGATCCCTCCATCACAACAGCTGTCGGTGACATGTCGCCAGAGCAGATCTTCAAGGCCTATGGCAAGAGTATCGGTATCGGTGCTATCGCCATGGCCGGCATCATCGGCATTATCAAGAGCTGGGGCATTATCAAAGGGGCCGTTTCGTTGGCAGCCCGTGAGATGAAAGGCGGAGGTGAGGCTACTGTGGCACAGCAGCGCACTGAACGGGATTTGCCGTTCAAGTTTATTGTCATTGCTTCGTTGGTTACTATCCTTGTCATCTTCCTGTTCTTCTGGTTCGGTGTGATGGACGGAGACCTGTTACAGGCTCTTGTGGCCATTGTGTTGGTGGCCGTCATTGCCTTCCTGTTTACGACGGTGGCCGCCAATGCCATCGCCATCGTGGGCTCGAACCCCGTGAGCGGCATGACACTCATGACCCTCATCCTGGCCTCGGTGGTCATGGTGGGTGTGGGACTCAAAGGTACCAGCGGCATGGTGGCTGCCCTTGTGATGGGTGGCGTGGTCTGCACAGCCCTGTCGATGGCAGGTGCCTTTATCACCGACCTAAAGATTGGCTACTGGTTAGGCTCTACACCCCGTAAACAGGAGTCGTGGAAGTTCCTCGGCACGCTCGTTTCGGCAGCCACCGTGGGCGGTGTGATGATGCTGCTCAACGAGACCTACGGCTTCGCTTCAGGACAGTTGGCTGCTCCCCAGGCCAACGCCATGGCTGCCGTCATCGACCCGTTGATGAACGGTGTGGGTGCTCCGTGGCTGCTCTATGCCATCGGTGCAGTCTTGGCCGTGGTGCTGACCTTGTGCAAGGTGCCGGCACTGCCTTTCGCCTTAGGTATGTTCATCCCCTTGGAACTCAACATCCCGTTGCTCGTTGGCGGTGCCGTCAACTGGTATGTGACGACCCGTTCGAAGGAGAAGAGCGTGAACGATGCCCGTGGCGAGAAGGGCACGCTCATTGCTTCGGGCTTCATTGCCGGTGGCGCACTGATGGGCGTGGTGAGCACAGCCTTGAACTACTTCAGCTACAATTTTGTTGACAAGGCATGGCTGGCCAATCCCCTTTCCGAGGTCTGCGCCCTCGTTGCCTACATGTTGCTGATTCTCTACTTCGTCAAGGCCACGAAGAGCAGATAAAACCAAGACCAGGTTTTGGAGGAGTAATGCATCTTTGAGAAATTACCTTCGTACTCGTATCTGTGTAAATAATTCGTTGCGAAATAATATGCCTGATTTCTATGAGTAAACAAGCAACTTCCTCATAGAAATCAGGCATATTTGTGAGACAGTGACGTATAAATACGATTGTAATGTTATTCTTCTTCGGGCTTGGTTTCGTCTGAGCACAGTTCCTCAATCCACAAATACTTCTGAACGCCTATTTTGCGGATGCGTTCCTCCAGTTTTCGAGAAGGATTCTTAATGGTGATAGTCCTTGAATTACTCATAATGAAAACGTTTTCTATCTGCAAAATTAGAAGTTTTTCTATCCATCCAAACTTTTCCCCACTTTTTTCTATTTAGGCGATACATTTACAAATATAATTTGTACCTTTGTATTCGTATCTGCCCATGACGGCTGTGATTTCATACCACGGGGTGTAGTATATACCGTTACACTATGAAAAGAACTGAGGATGAATACTACAAGGAAAGCAAACGGCTTCGAGCTGAGGTGCTTATGCAAGCTAATGCTTTGAAAGAGCATCCTTTGCGCTTCACTATTACTAACGGCATTACGATGGAGGTAGAGATAACAAAGACCGATCTAAAGACCATCGTAAGCAAAGCATCCCGAGACAATAAGTTTAATGCTATAAAGAACGCTTTAGCTGTCCCTACAAGCCATATGCAATTATTGACGACTACACTTTCTCTGCGACAGAAAAATTACTGCAAAAAGGAACTCCGCTTTAATGGCCTTGCTTGCCGGACCAACCGGGGCTATCCATCTGAAGCGGAGTTTAAAAGTGCTTCTATTTAGTTGCTTGCCAGACCAACCGGGGCTTAAACCTAAATAGGTTCCTTTCACACTGCAAAGATAGACGTTTTTTGCTTATCTTCCAAACTTTTCCCCACTTTTTTCATTTTAGGTGATACATTTACAAATATAATTTGTACTTTTGCAGCAAGTATCGGCTTATCGTCGTAAACGACGCTTGTTGGAAACAAGTTCCTCTGGGTGCAGAGTGCCGATGCGATTTTTGGGAACAACAACGGCAATAGCTGGTTATCGAAGGTATCTGGGAACGTAGGAAATTCACAAGATACAGTATAATGGTAACGATACGGCTTTGCTCACGCGATAGCGTGGGCTTCAAGCTTATCTCCATTATACGGGCATTTCCTACGGCCTCCAGATATAGATACAGCGTGACAGTTCACGCTTTCTCTGTATCTGTAGGTTTGTAGGTTTTTTCCGCAAATAAGGTCGATAAGCCATGCGACGGCCATAAACGACGATAGAGGTGTTTATGGACAAAAGCATCGAAATGCGACGATTCTCTTTGGAGAGTCGTCGGTATATAGGTTGCAAAACCAAGTTGGTGGACTGGATATTCAGCCTCATCGACGAGCAAACCCATGATATTCACTCCTTCTGCGACATTTTCGCAGGTACAGGCGTGGTGGCTCATAGGGCTATGCAGACTTATGAACGTGTGATTGTAAACGACTTTCTCCACTCGAACAATGTGATGTATCGTGCTTTCTTTGCTTCAGGTGAATGGAGTGAAGAAAGGGTACAGACCATCATCAACGAGTTTAACGGCATCAACCCTGCAAAGGTTAGTGAGAACTACTTTTCCAAGAACTTTGGCGGCAAATATTTCTATCACGACACGGCGAAACTTGTGGGCTACATCAGAGGCAGATTACAGACATTGCAGAAAGACTTGACGGATAAGGAATATGCCGTATTGATGGCTTCGCTGATTTACAGCATAGACCGTCACGCCAACACAATGGGACACTTCGATGCCTATCATCACAAGGCACCTGCAGCCCATCAGTTCCAAATGCGGATGATAGAGGCTGAGTCGTATAATGGCGTGGAAATTCATCAGGAGGATGCAAACCAACTGGCTCGAAATATCAACGTTGATTTGACATATCTCGACCCACCTTACAATTCACGCCAGTATAGTAGGTTCTATCATGTTTATGAAAACTTGGTTCAATGGAAGAAACCACAACTATATGGCACCGCCTTGAAACCCAAGGAAGAGAATATGAGTGACTATTGCCGTAATGCTGCCTTTACTGCTTTTACGGATTTGGTGAGCCATATCAACAGCCGCTATCTGGTCGTGTCGTATAACAACACCTACCACTCAAAGAGCACTTCCTCAGAGAATAAAATCAAGCTGGAACAGTTGGAGGAAGTACTGAACAAATGTGGTAAGACACAGGTATTCAATCACGAGTTCAAGGCGTTCAACTCAGGTAAGACCGAGTTTGACGATCATCGAGAGTATTTATTCATAACCGAAGTTGACGATGAGAAACGGAATCAGTCGTTCCCCAATGTTCTACGTGGGTGATAAGTATAAGTTGATACGCGAAATTCGTATTCATTTTCCCGACCACATCAACAGGCTGATAGAGCCGTTTGTTGGTGGCGGTTCGGTGATGATGAATGTCGATGCCGACGGGTTTATATTGAACGACATTGACAGCTATGTGATAGGCCTGCACCAAATGCTTTGTGGCTATGTTGGTAGGGAACAGGAGTTTTATACAGAATTTTATCGTATTGTTGACCAATATGGACTTTCACTTTCTTATCGTGAGAATCCTGTCCCACAGGAGTTGAGGAAAGCCCATCCCAAGACCTATTTTGCGAAATACAACAAGGAGGCTTACCACCAACTGAAAACCGATTTCATAGCAGGTAGTCAACAGGATTGGATGCAACTCTACGTGCTGTTGATTTATGGTTTTAATCGAATGCTGAGGTTCAATAAGAAGGGGCTGTTCAACCTTCCAGTCGGCAATGTGGATTACAACCAGAACACTCACGATGCTTTGGAAGATTACTTCCGCGTAATGGCAACAAAAAAAGTTGAATGGCACAATGAGGACTTCCGAATATTTTTGGATAATATCAACTATCAAGAGGACGACTTAGTCTATCTCGACCCCCCATATTTGATTACTTTCAGCGAATATAATAAGTTGTGGAACAACGAGACAGAGCGCGATCTGCTGGCATTGCTCGATGACATGAATGCTCGTGGAATCCATTTTGCAATTTCTAACGTCACCTACTATCGTAGGCGCACGAATACTCTCTTTCTAGAATGGTCTACCCAGTATCACAGCCATCCTATTAATAGCAATTACATCAGTTTCAATGACAACAGCATCAAGCAGTTCAACGAGGTGCTGGTAACCAATTATTAAAGACCAACTGCCTATGGCACGAAGAGCAAATCCTGAATATAAGCCTCTGCTTTATACAACCACGATGCGCAATCCTGGTAGATTAAAGTTCATGCTGTATGTGCTGAATAAGTTTGAGGGACATATACTTGATGATGAGCTTGCCACTAAAATATGTGGTGAGACGATACGCTACGGCTTATACAGACCCATGAAGAAAATGCTTTCTGTTCAAAACAAATGGGAATCTTCTGACCAGGGAGAATTTAGTGAGTATTTACTTACTGACGAGGAAGTCGCTTTGATGCTCCGAAATAATCCTCAGAGTCACAAAGAAGCAGGCTTTGCAAAAGGCTGGCCCTCACGCTTTGCAACAATCTACGACTTGACGAAGGAACTCGGGTTGGCATATTTCTGGCCAGAAGAACCAATTGTCATATCTCCATTAGCTCACCATCTTCTAAAGACTTTTGAAGTTGAAATCGAAGCTGATTCTGGCTTTATGTCCTACGAGATAACTCATCCTGAGTATGAACAGCAGGTTTTCATGCAGGCATTGGCAAAGTCACAGCGCAGAAATCCATTTGTCAGAGTTTTGAACGACAACATTCCTTTAGTGCTTTTGCTTGAAACAATACAGAAGCTGAATGCAGATTCACGTCAGAACGGATGCGGAATGTTAAGGCGTGAGTTACCGCTATTGATTTTCTGGAAAGACAATAATGCTGAAGCACTCTATCAGCGTATAGTTAAACTTAGAAAAGAACATGGATACGACCCAAGCGACGAAGTGATTTGCGACATTTGTATAAAAGAAATTATGGAGGGTAGTTTCAAAGATTTCAAACTGAAATCAATTGTTGATGAATACCCTGATGAATTTATCCGCAAGATGCGAATGACAGGACTTTTTTCGCTTCGCGGTGCAGGCCATTTTATTGACATCAATAAAAACGAAAGTGAGAAAGTCGATTACATCTTATCAAATTATTCACATTATAAGCATTTCGATGATGAACGTGAATATTTTGATTATATGGCCGAATTGGATACGAATCTTATTCAGATAACATCGCATGCTCCATCAGAAAATGCCAGCGAGAAATTACTCGACAACTGGCTACGAGTATACAATTGGTCAATCATCAAGAAAGAACTTACAAACCTGGCAGCCAAGAAAAGCAGTACTGATAACGTATTGAAGTTGTTGGCAGCTCCTACACGATTGGAATTTCTAACTGCGCTTGCTATCCGTTGTAAGATGCCAGATGTGAGGGTCGTTCCTAATTATAGTTGTGATGATGAAGGACTGCCAACATCAACTGCGGGAGGCAATAAAGGCGATATTGAATGTTATGAACAGCAGAATGGTGTATTGGTGGAGGTGACGATGGCATTAGGAAGAACACAAACCATGATGGAGGTGTGGCCGATTGAACGACATCTTACTGATTTTCAAAAACGTCAAAAATCTCAATGTATTTTTGTTGCACCATCTATTTATTCGGATAGTGAAAGACAGATACAATTCATAACATTCAACTCTAAGGGTGAAAAGAAAATACGTCCATACGACATTGAACATCTCCTTATCTATTTGGAAAACAGCCCGAGCCTATTTGAATATACGATTGCCTCATTATTTGATTCATCACGTTTGGTGTCACGTGCCGACGAATTGATGTCTGAAAATAACGGCATAGATATTTTGACTCTTTCAAGAAAACTGCAAGAGGATTTTGGTCAGGAATATGGTTCAATGAGTGTACGCCAATGGTATGTAGTAACCCGTGAATATGTGGAACGACAGACTATGAGATACGATATACAAGATAATGAGCCTGTTATGTGGATGGTTGCAGAAGATACTCCTTGGAAAAGAATATAATAATTATAACTAATTCAAACTATATGTATCATAGCTATTTTGGAAAACTGGGACAACTTCGTTTCTCTAAACCTGAAGATTATTACCGTTTTCTCGGGTATCTCGCTCATGCTGATATAAAAGTTGTATATGAGTACAACGAAGATACTGGTTCATGGGGGAATGCTGGACGCATTTGCTTTTACACAAGTCGTATTCCTCGTAATTGGGGGAAAATTGCATACCGTGAAGGTCGAGGAGATTCAATGTGCTACAGAATTAACTGTAATGATTTCGTGGAGAATATAGTGAATGACCACGGATTTACTTATGGTGGTTACCAAGATGCAAAAAACATACGAGATACTATACCAGCAAATTATCTACAATACTTTGATGAAGGATATAATTGGTAACCACGCATCTGCGTACTGGCGACCCTAACGGCATTCGCACATATAAAGATGATTTCATTGACGAGTGGCACAAGAGATTTGACTAATTAAAATGACAAAAATTATGGAGGCAATTAAGAATTTATGGTTTGAAGGAAACCGAATATATGTGAAGACTACCGAGAATCGTCTGCTGAGCAGACCATTAGAGGCTTATCCTGAACTGCAGGAGGCTACTGCCGAACAACGTAGCAACTATAGTCTTGAGGACGAGGGAATGGCTGTCAGATGGGAGGCAATAGATGTTGATATGCATATCTCAAGCTTCTATGAATCTTCCGAGCCCAATACTGAAAACGAAGTGGCCGCAATGTTTCATCGTTTTCCTTGGCTGAATGTCTCGGAGGTGGCTCGCTATCTGAATATCAACAAAAGCTTGTTGGCTAGATATATCTATGGCATATCGAAGCCAAGTGCCAGCAGATTGCAGGAGATTCGCGAGGCTTTCCATTTTTTTGGTCGCGAACTACAAAGCGCTTAGAATTTCTATGGACAAGAATGAAAGTCACAACAGCCCCCTTTTGCACGGTAGGATGTATGTGGATATGATTTGCTACAATGCAGAATCAGGTGCTGCGCCTCATATTTCGCTGGAGGAACTACAGGAAGCCATTCCCGACATAGACTGGCAGAAAGGCCACTCTGGAGAGTTGCTATCGGAAGAGATAGCAGCGAAACTCGTCTTTTAACAACACTCTATATTCACAAGTATCGCTCCCGCAGACTTATCTAGGCTGATAAATCTTCAATGGCTTGCGGACCGAAGAACGGATACTCAACACTATCAGTTTGCGAGAGTTATATCGGAAGATAATAGTAAAGCCCATCAGATAAAAGAAACGCACATCGTCACGAGTAGACGAACAGCTGGCTGTAGGCATAACTGACAGTTGCTCTAAATTGGTAAGCAGGCATTTCAGCAAGCGACGACTATATACATCGCTTTCATTTCGTTCATCGTAAAATTTCAGTATCTTCTGTAGTTGGGTCGTGCTACGACGACTGAACTCAACCGTTAGAGCCATTTCGCAAACATCGTTTTGAATTCACCCATCGACACCGTCTCGCCACGCTCCACTGCTGCAATTTCCTCCTCAACATCTGGGGTCACTTGCAATATACCGTTCACAATGTAGGTATAGTCCATACCCATAGGTGTTTCTTGTACTTCGGGCTCTGCAAATACCACTGCGGCCTCAGAGGCTTTCAGGCAACTGCCGTCCTCTTCCTCAATGCGTGGATATGATTTACTCTCTTTCATGACGAATGAACTTCTTATTATCTGCAAAAATACAACAAAAGAACGACACCTCCAAATTATTCTTCAACAAATCAGTGATTCGCATCGCATCTCAATATCAGAAAAGCCTTTGCCGTCCCCCTTTCTTGTCGGAAATATACGGGTTTTATTCGTTCTTTGGGGCTGAAAAGCAAAAAAATATGCAAAAGTTTTGTGGTTTCGCCAAAGTTTGCGAACTTTGCAGCCGCAAAACAGAGCATATTTCACATTATTATTAATAGAGAAAGCAATATGGCTGAAAATTTGGAAGTGAAAAATCTCGACCAGGTGGTTGTTCGTTTTTCAGGAGACTCCGGCGACGGCATGCAATTGGCCGGAAACATTTTTTCTACCGTGAGTGCCACCGTCGGCAACGGTATTTCAACATTCCCCGACTATCCCGCTGATATCCGCGCCCCGCAAGGGTCGCTGACCGGTGTGTCTGGTTTCCAGGTACACATCGGCGAGGGAAAGGTCTACACCCCTGGCG
>CAMYVQ010000029.1 GCA_947302435.1 uncultured Prevotella sp.
TGTGACAAATCTATTCGGGTACACGCAAGTATTATCGAAATACAACAAGACGGAATTATATCGATATAATGATTTTGATGCTCCTTCCGTTTTCAATTTAAAATCTTCCAATAGTTATCGACATCTGACATTGACCCATAAAAAAGAAGATATTATAAGGGACATTGATGTTGAAGACATGTTCTACGTTGTCGAATATGAATATACAGACACGAAGGAATTATCCTCGTCAGAAATGTTGCAGGAAGATTATATGAGGTATTCAGGAATGTTTCCTATACCAGAAAGAATAAGGGAACAGTTGGTTCAAGAAGATTAGTAAAGCAAACCGTTGTGAGAAATTCGACAGAAGCCAAAAGCGTGATTTGGTGTAAACATTTGGGGATTCCATACATTTCTCCGATAATAAATTTGGGGATTCCAACAAAAAGCTTTATTTTTGCATCAAAGATGATGCGAAAAGGAACAACTATTGAAAACTTTGCCAAACAAAGCTGATGAATTGTGAAATGAAACATTTTCGCTTCCTACCTACAATTTTTTCAGACTTCATTGATGATGTCACCATTAAACATCGATGATGTCACTATTGATGTTGAATGAATTACTCATTGAACATCAATTGTGACATCATTTGACTTCAACAATGACATCATCCAATATCAACAATTTAGACCTAAGGTCTTAATGTTTTGTTTTGTGTGGATGCTGTGTGTAATACTATTTTGTGAAAGATGCGAAATAGCTGGTACACACCTGCTGCCACTCACGGGCATCGCGTAGCTGGTGATGCAGTCTCTCGTCGACCTCTTGCCAGCGTTGGGCATCAATGAGAGGCTTTGACTGCTGCCATATTTCCACGAAATCCTCTACTTCCTTTACACCACGGGCATAGCGATATTCGAGTTCTTCCAATATCGTGCGGCCACTCAGTGTGCGATAGGTCCATGGCAGATGATGGAACCATAGCAGATATTGTTCAGGGCAGGTGGAAGTCTTTTCGTAGATGGATCGATATGGCTCACGATACTGTTGTGTGGCTCCTGTACCCTCGGAACTGCGGTCGAAACCGATGCCCTGTTGGTCTGCCTTGTGGTAGTAGACCGGGCACCACTCAATGGGATAGTCGGCCTTGAAGCCGTCGGGCTCCGGCCCCATGTGATGGTCGAACTTGAAGATATGGTGCAGGCCGAGCGGCATCATGTAGTCCACGCATGCCTCGCGAGAGCGAAGCATCATGCTCATGAGTTGTGAGTTCTTGGGGCTTTGGACTGAGAAGGTTTGCTTCAGCCATTCGTCAGCAATCTGTTCTGACGACAGGGTGGGATCCCAAGCCAGTCGGCCAAAGGCGTACCAGTTGGCCTGTGCAAAATGGTGTCCGCACCAGTTGTTGTCGAGTCCCACATTGGCAACCCCTGCAATGCCTTTCAGGATGGAAGGGGACACAAACGAGAAGAACTCCTTCCACATAGGGGCAAGGAAGACCAAGTGCTCACTCTGTCCGAGATATTCCTGTGTGATTTGCAGCTCGGCCATTTGTGGGGTGTGCTTCATCTGATCGAAGATGGGAGCGTAAGGCTCGCGAGGCTGGAAGTCGAGCGGTCCGTTCTTCGATTGCAGAATCACGTTGTCGGCAAAAGCAGAGCGCACCGTCTTGGTGTTTTGGTCATAGAGGCTGTCGAGTGCGGCAAACTCTGAAACGGCCTGTTTCACACGGTCTTCACCCTTATGGGCCGCGCCATAGACAAACGAGCGCCACATCACAATGCCACCGAATGGGCGCAAAGCTTCGGCCAGCATGTTGGCTCCATCGGCATGCGTGCGTCCATAGTCGAAGGGACCGGGCTGTCCTTCGCTGTTGGCTTTGACGAGGAATCCGCCAAAGTCAGGTATCTGCTGATAGATTTCCTTCGCTTTCTTCTGCCACCAACGGCGTACCTTCGGGTTGAGTGGATCGGCAGTGTCCACCTCGCCTAAAGCCTTCGGCGAGCCGAAGTTCACCGACAGATAGACGGTGATGCCCCAAGGGCGCATTAAGTCGGCTAATTCGCGTACCTTATTTATATACGCGCGTGTGAGCATTTTCGGTGAGGCGTTCACATTGTTGAGCACCACGCCATTGATGCCGATGGAAGCATTGGCCATGGCATACTGCTCAATGAGCTTTGCGTCAATGAGCATTTTTTCGTTCCAGAAGATGCTTTCACCTGCATAACCGCGCTCCACCGAGCCGTCAATATTGTCCCAATGGTTCAGGATGCGGAGTCCAAAGAAGGGGGCAGAGCTGCCTTTCTCCCCACGGAGTAAAGCGAAGGCACCATAGAGTAGGCCCGACTGCTTGCGTGCCGTGATGCAGACAGCGTCACTTTGCTCTTCAATGCGGTATCCATCGTTATCAGCCATCGATTCGTCGAGTTGCAGTTTCACCTGCGCTCCTTTGTAATAGAGCGACAACACTTGGGCTGCCTTGCAGTCGGGACCAGTTACTTTAGCCGTGCGCAACGTGTCATAGCGCAACCAAAGGCGACTGCCGTTTTCAGCATAGGCAGAGATGAAAAAAAACAATATGGGGACAACGAGGAGTATTTTTTTCATGAGATTTTCTGTAAATAGGTTCTTACTTGTTTTCGGGCCATGCCTAACTGGTATTCCACAGTCTTGTATGGCAAGTCGGTCAGCTGACAGATGTCGCCTGCTTTCAGTCCGTCGTAGATATGCATGCGATAAAGTTCACGGCCTTTCTTGGACACCCGTGTCAGCCCATGTTCCAGCTGTTCGTTAAGATCACGTACCAATACACCAGACTCTGCCGAATCCACACCCCCATACAACATTTTTAATTCTGTTTCGGCTTCAGACCTTACGGCATGACGGCGATACCAATCGACGATAAGGTGGCGGCAAAGCGTATAGACCAGATGGGGTAGCGTTACTTCACTAATCAACCGATGACCGCTGAGAAGGCGCAGAAAGACATTCTGCACCAAATCCTCAGCTTCATCGGAGTTGTGAAGTCGTAAGCTAACGTACTTGACTATTTCGCTACGGCTGGCACGGTAATATTGGTCTATGATCTCATGACTATTCATTCACAACTTTCTGGATTTTCCCGTTCTCGTCGTAGAACAGTTGCTGTACTTTCAGTGAGCGAAGATGGGTGATGTCGTTGGAAGGAACACAGTCGTGATAGAACAGGTACCACTGTCCACGATACAGGGCAATGCTATGATGGGTTGTCCAGCCGACAACGGGGTCAAGGATCACGCCCTGGTAACGGAAAGGACCGTAGGGGTTGTCGCCAATGGCATAGCACAGCAGATGGCTGTCGCCTGTAGAATAGGAGAAATAGTATTTGCCGTTGTATTTATGCATCCACGATGCCTCGAAGAAACGGTGGGGATCGCCTGCCTTCATCGGTTCGCCATTCTCGTCGAGCACGACGACGGCGCGAGGTGCCTCGGCAAACTGCAGCACGTCGTTGCTCATGCGCACAACGGCACTGTTGAGTGCAGGCATGTCGGGACGGGCAAAGAGCTGGGTCTTGTGATCGGGAGCGGGACCGAGGTCTACGAGACCGTTGTTGTCACCGTATTTTCCTGCAACAGGAGCCTGTCCATCGGGGATGGGGCGCCACCACTGCAACTGTCCGCCCCACAGTCCGCCGAAATAGCAGTAGACCTGGCCGTCGTCATCGCGGAACACACAGGGGTCGATGGAGAACGAGCCGCGGATGGGCTGATCCTGTGGAATGAACGGGCCTTCGGGCTTGTCGGCGATAGCCACACCCAGATGGAACACACCGTCGTAACCCTTGGCAGAGAAAATAAGGTAATATTTTCCGTTCTTTTCGACCACATCATTGTCCCACATCTGTTTCTCAGCCCATTTCACCTGAGACACATCGAGAATCACACCATGGTCGGTTGCCTCATCGCGTTCCACATCGCCAAATGAGAGTACATGGTAGTCCTTCATCTGGAAATGACCGCCGTCATCGTCGAAACATTCGCCGGCATCCCAGTCGTGGCTGGGGTAGATGTATAGACGGTCGTTGAACACATTGGCCGATGGGTCGGCCATATAGTCACTGGGGAAAAGATAGCGTGGTTTCATGTTTTTATATGCTTTTTTTACTTACTACGTTTTTCTATTTCTTTGTTAATCATGTCAATCTTCTCGTCGGTCAGTTCATACTTTGAGATAATGAACATGGCGAGCAACAGCAAAGCTGCGGGAATGACACATACCAGCCAGAGAATGCCTTCCTGTGCCTCGGGAGTCTGCTCGATTACCTCGGGGTTATAGGAAACGTAGGCGAGGATGGCAGGGGCTACGACACTTCCCAAAGTCATGCCAGCCTTGAAGAAGATACCCGTGAGGGCGTTGACGATGCCGGCGATGCGCTTGCCGCTGACATATTCGCCGTAGCTGATCACCTCAGGCACCAATGCCCACATGTAGCCGGTGGCCACGATGACACCCGTAGACTTGACGAACTGTGCAATATAAACCATCGTCATGCTGGGCTGATCCATCTTAGCCACAACATACAGGAAGGTCATACCCACGATGGCAATGCCAAGGAAAATGTAGAACATGTTCTTCTTGCCTACCATCTTCTTAATCATGGGGACAAGTGGCATGAAGATGAACGACGGTGCCGAGCCGAGTCCCATGAAGATGGACAACTGGTCGGGCGAGCCGTGCATGTTGCTGTTGATGAAGTAGGCACCGGCGGCATTACCGATAGACATCATGGCAAAGGCTGTGATGAAGAAGAAGGCGATGACACGCAATGGACGGTTGTGGAAGAACTCCATCCAGAGGTCGCTGATTTTTACGTTGGCAGCCTCGCTGGCATCCATCACCACGCGCTCCTTACATTGGCTGAAGCAGAAGAACAGCAGTGCCAGGCCAACAAGGGCATAGATGGTCATAGTGGTGAACCATGCTGTAGGATCCTTTGGCAGTCCCTCAGTCGGCTCGTTGGTGAAGTGGGCAATCAGCAGGGGGAGACCTGAGCCGACAGCCAAACCACCACAGTTGGCCATGAACATACGTACGGAAGTAAGGATGGTGATTTCATCGGTGTCGCGTGTGAGCGAGGAGTTCAGCGCACCGTAGGGAACATTAATAAACGTATAAAGCAGTGTCATGGCGATATACGTGATGTATGCATAGAGCAGTGACGGGGCAAATCCGTTCCAGAAACAGAGAATGGCGAAGCCCGTGAGGGGGATGCCTACAAATACGAGATAGGCACGGTATTTGCCAAGCCTTGGATTGTGCTTGTCGATAAGCGTACCCACGATGGGGTCCCAAATCACGTTTGCCACATTACCCACTGTAAACATCACCGACACATCGACGGCATCCAGTCCGTAGATGTCAGTGTAGAAAAACAGTAAGTACATACATGTTGTCTGAAAGATCAGATTCTGCGCCAGATCGCCGGAGCCGAATCCAATGCGCTGCACCCAAGAAAGTTTGTAGAAACCTTTTTCCTGTGTAGAAATATTCATAAAAAATTTAAGATTTTAGTTTTCACGATGCAAAAATAATATTTTTTCTTTTAAGACATATCGAAAGATGTTGCAGAATCTTCCCCGTATGTTTCAAAAAGCAACAATGATATGATTTTGTAATGTTATTTATATGAAAAAGGTTAACTTTGTGGCAGTAAAATTATTTGTCATGAAAAGAGTTTGTACGTTTTTCATCTTTGTTCTTTTCTGTGCTCTGACAGTAAATGCACAGAAAGAAAGTTCGCTCCGGCTGCCTCAATTGTTTCAGTCGGGCATGGTCATGCAACGCGGTGTCTCACTGCCGGTCTGGGGATGGGCAAAGGCAGGCGAGTCTGTCGATGTCGTATTTAAGAAAAAGGTGTACACCTGCGTAGCCGATGCCGATGGCCGGTGGCAGGTCGAACTTCCTGCCCAAAAGGCTGGCGGTCCCCATACCATTATAATTAAATGTGGGGAGCAGCAGACGGAGCTGACGAATGTCCTGATTGGCGATGTGTGGCTTTGTTCGGGTCAGTCGAACATCGATGTGACCATTGAGCGTGTCTATCCGCAATATGGGAAGGTCATCGACGATTACAGCAATGAGCAGATTCGCATGTTCCGCGTTCAGACCGATACCGACATGTATGAACCCAAGCAGGATGTCAAGTCCACACCGATCAATTGGCTGACGGCCTCGAAGCAGAATGCTTGGACATTCTCTGCCGTAGGCTATTTCCTGGCTCGTGAGATGTACGAGAAGACAGGTGTGCCGCAGGGTGTCATCGTTAATTCGCTGGGCGGTACGCCCATTCAGGCATGGCTCAGTGCCGACTCGTTGCAGAAATACTTCCCGAATGACTATCGTCGTTTGCAATTCTATCAGGACGACGAGATGGTGGCAGCCATGTCCAAGGCCAACCAGAAGGTCAGTAGCCGTTGGGAGAAACTGTTGGATGAATACGACCCAGGGCTTTCGGAAGACTATGCCCAGCCTGAATACGACGATCATGAATGGACTGTGAAGAACCAGTACGACCCACTGACGGCCAACCCTCAGTACACAGGTTCTTTCTGGGCCCGGCAGCAGGTGAAGATCGATGCATGGCATGCAGGACAGCCTGCCCGTCTGTTGGTTGGGACACTCTATGACATGGACTATACGTTTATGAATGGAAAGGAAGTGGGACGTACATATTACCAGTATCCTCCCCGTCGCTATCAGATTCCTTCCGGTCTTCTCCATGAAGGAGACAATACTTTGACCATTCGTTTCATCACAAAGGGCGGTGCCCCTCATTTCATCAAGGAAAAACCCTATAAGCTGATCTTCGAGGATGGTACCGAACTGCCGCTCTCCGAGCAATGGCGTGTCCATGAGGGGGCGACAATGCAACGTCCGCCGCTGTCTGATATCAGCGTGCAGAACCTTCCTTCGGTGCTCTACAATGCCATGCTCCATCCGTTGGCACCTTATTCATTGGCTGGTGTGGTATGGTATCAAGGCGAATCGAACACGGGAGGCGACAGCAAATACTATGAGCAGATGCTCAACCAGCTCATCACCGGCTGGCGTCAGCTGTGGAAAAACGAGTCTCTACCCTTTATGGTGGTACAGTTGGCCAATTTCATGGAACCGAGTGAGAAACCTCAGCATACTGGTTGGACGGAAGTTCGCGAGGCTCAGCGACAGGCAACGCTTCATAATGACAATACCGAACTGGCTGTCATCATCGACTTGGGTGAGACCGTTGATATTCATCCTCTTCGGAAGCGTGAGGTTGCCCAGCGTATAGCCTTGGGATTTGAACGTATGCTTTGGAATAAGAAGTTGGCTTTGTCGCCAGTCGTGGTCAAGTCAACAACTGATGGAAGCAAAGTCAACCTCTCAGTCGATCAGCCTTTGCTTTCGGATGGCGTGCTCTACGAATTTGAACTGGCTGGTGCTGACGGGCGATTCGTCAATGCAGAAGCTACAGGCAGCGGTTCGGGCATCGTTGTCACTTCCCCCATCGAGAAGCCCGTTTATGTGCGTTATGCTTGGAAAAACAATCCCATTCGTGCCAATGTATTCGCAAAGAATGGTCTTCCCATGTCACCATTCACATTGAAGGTGGAATAATCTGCCGTTTCCCGATTTTATATTTTGGCCGGAATTGCAAAAATTCTGGCCAAAATTTTATCAATTCTGGCCAGAATCTTTTTTCGTATAGCGTGATTCGTTGCCGAAGAGGTGAGTCTTGGGTGCCTTGCCGTCTGTGTCGATCACAATCTTCTCGAAGACGATGCCAGGATAGAGTGGCTCGATGGTGAGCTGGTGTGCGTCCGCAGCCTGTGACTTGCCGTAGGTCAGGGTGGCAACAGTCTCAATTACGCGACTGGCCACGGTCGGATAGTACTTGGCGTAGACGTTTTCGGGGCGCTCGTTGAGATCCTTGTTGATGTTCAGCACCTGTGCCTCACCACCATCCACACTCACGCGGAAGCACTGACCGCCTTTGTTCAAGAAATCGAGCGTAGAACGGGTGATGACGTGAATTGTGACGGTGTCCTCCTCTTTCTCATTGTTCAATTGCCAGCGGTAGACGAGCTGGGCACCCTCAACCGGTTCAGTGTAAGGCATCAGAGAAAGGCCACATCGTGTACGTCCTAAATCTGGTGTCACCGTCCACTCCGTCTGTGCGGAAGCGGTAGTGGCGGCATAGTAGTGGTCAGCTTCTATTGACAATACTTTCTGCCCCTTTTCTCCAACAAAGGTGTAGCCGCCAGCTGTATTTTCGTTTGAACGGAACACGTGGGGCTGTTTGTCCTTGGGGAAGTTGTCGTTCCATGAAGTATAGCCAATGTGCTTCTGTGTCATCATGCCTTTCCATTTGCCCCCGGCCATGGTCTCGTTGTAGGATGCACAAAGCAGGGAGTCGCGTCGGAAGCACTGCTCCACACGGTCAGCCCACTCGTTCAGTTCGGGCGACTGTGGGGCGGTGGCATGCAGATAGTGGTTCATGGCTTGGGCGTAGTACATCTGATAGAGGTTCGACATGGCCTGTACGGGGAAGAGAATGAGCTGCTGATAGGCATCGCGGTATTCGGGCTTCAGCGTGATATACTGACGCAAGGCTTCTGCCTCTAAGCGCATGTAGTCGTCGGCCACTTGCTTCCATTCGCCGGTAGCCACGTTGTAGGTACGGGCATCCAGCATTTCAGCCGTGCAGCGTCCGGCGTACTTGCAGGTCAGGTTCAGGATACGAGCGGCTTCCTTGGCCTGCGATTCGCCAAACTGCTGGCGACAGAAGGGAAGGGTGTGCGATTCCTCGACAAACCTGCTCACCGAACTGGGATTCCATGCCATGTCCATGAAGAGCGTGATGGGATATTCCATCGGCTTCAAATCGCCCACGTTCAGAATCCACATGCGCTTGATGCCATACTGATAGGCCAGTGTGAGCTGTTCCCACATAGCCTGTGATGGAGTCACGTTGAGCCATTTCGTGTTGCGCGGTGCTCCCACGTAGTCCACATGGTAGTAAAGTCCCCATCCACCGGGATGCTTGCGTTCTCTCTCCGTCGAAGGCACGCGGCGCACATTGCCCCAGTTGTCGTCGCAGAGCAGCATAATGACATCGTCGGGTACACGCATGCCCTTGT
The DNA here is from genome assembly GCA_947302435.1 of uncultured Prevotella sp. Taxonomy (GTDB): domain Bacteria; phylum Bacteroidota; class Bacteroidia; order Bacteroidales; family Bacteroidaceae; genus Prevotella. The sequence continues at coordinate 9,150 of CAMYVQ010000029.1, forward strand.
CGTAGTAGTCGAGCACCTCCTTGTAGAGCGCCCACACCTGTGTCGTCTCCTTGGCCGGACGGCCAGTCACCTGCTTGATGATCTTTCGCTGGTTGTCCACAATGCGCTGCAAAAGCTTTGTATCGGCATCCTCACTCATGGCCTCGTCGCCGTCGCCTCGCATGCCGATGGTCACCATGTCTTCGGTGTCTTTCATGCGCTCGATGCCCTCACGGAAGAACTTGTCGAGATTCTTCTGGTTGGTCTGATAGTTCCATGGCCCCCATTCCTTGCGCTTGCGGGCATACTCCTGATGGTTGCGAGCCATAGGCTCGTGGTGTGACGTACCGACGATGACACCCATGCGATCGGCCGTTTTCCCGTTTTCTGGGTCGTCAGAATAGAATGCCCAGCTCCACATGGCAGGCCAGAGCATATTGCCTTTCAGTCGGAGAATCAGTTCGAAGACTTTTTCATAGAAGCGATGGTCACCGTAGTTGGTACCCCATGTGTTCTTTACCCACGAGGTCAGGCAGGGAGCCTCGTCGTTCAGGAAGATGCCACGGAACTCGACAGCAGGTTCCCCGTCGGTATAGACACCTTTCTTAATATAGGCTGCCTCATGCGGCACCACGGGTACGTCGGCCCACCAGTACCAAGGTGACACGCCTAACTGACAGCTCAGTTCGTAGATGCCAAAGACCGTACCACGTCGGTCACTGCCAGCAATGACCACCCGGTTGTCGATGGTGGTGATGATGAATTTCTCGCGACAGCCTTTCAGACCTTCCAATTTCAATTGGTCAATCTCGCTGTTGCGCCCAATTGTACCAATCAGGATGCTTCCTTCTGTTCCCTGTGATTTCAGACCAACCCGTTGAAGGTCGGCTTTCAGGCTGTTAATGGCAATCTTCACCGCCTCATAGTCTTGTTCGCTATAGCTGATGTTGCCAACAGAAAGTCGGATGGCATCGGGTTGGGGAGTGAAAGACACAAAGGTATCGGCTGCCATCATAAATGTTGATGTCAGCACCATGGTCAGTAAAAACAGGTATCGTTTCATTCGTTTCTAAATTGTATTAGAGTTATTGTGTGATGACGAAACCGCCGTTTGTGGGCATTTCAATGTTTACGGTATGTTTCTTTGACATCTTTGCCTCGCTCAGTTGGTCGTTCATGTATAGCTTCACTGTGCCGTCAAGCATGGGGAGCGTGAGGGTTTGCTTCAAGGTCTCGCCCGTAGCGTTCACACCAGCCACATACCATTTGTCGCCCGAACGACGGGCCATGATCACATAGCGGCCGGGATAGCCGTCGATGAAGCGCACTTCGTCCCATTCGGTAGGCACGGTTTTCATGAAGTCGATGGCCCACGACGGAGCATCGGTCAGGTTGTTGGGAGCTAAGGCAAAGTGTTGTACGGCACTTTGGAAGAGAACGGCAGTTGCCAGTGCATAGACATCGGAGGTTACACGGTGCGTGCCACGTTTGTTGTCTGCATTGTAGTATTTGTTGAGCGCCGAACCGCCGAAGTCCATGGAACCCACGGTGTTGCGGATAAAGGGGTACATCGTGCCACAGTCGCTGGCCTCACGGTCGCAGAAATCCTGCGAGAAGTGCAGGTTCTCACTGGCCAGAACAGCTTCGGAGGCTGCAAAATTGGGATACATGCGTTCCCAGCCGCGAGGCAGCGTGCAGCCATGGAAAATTACCAACAGGCCACAGTCGTTGGCATCGCTCAGAATATCTTCATAGAGTTTCAGCATTTGCTGCTTGTCACCACCGAAGAAGTCGACCTTAATGCCCAAGATGCCCGTCTGCTGCATCCAGCGCATGTCCTGTTTGCGACGGATGGCATTGTTCATGATGCCACGGGGCGACTGTGGCGCATCGTTCCATGAGCCGTTGGAGTTGTACCAAAGATAGATGCCCACGCCCTTCGTCTTGCCGTAGCGAGCCAGTTCTGCCATGCGCTCATAGCCAATCTGCTGATCCCACAGGGCATCGATGAGCACAGAGCGATAGCCCATGTCGGCAGCAAAGTCGATGTATCGTTTCTGTTCGTCGAAGTTGCAGCTGGAGTCCATGCCGATAATCCACGACCATGTGCCTTTTCCGTATTCGTAAGTCTTGCTGGCCTGATATTTGGGCTTCACCAAGTCCCAGGGTACGGTGGTTTCTATGATGTTGTTCATCGGTCCTACGGTCAGCGTGCGCCATGGGGTCTGTGCTGGTAGTGCCGTCTGTACCGAAGTGGTACCCCAACCGTTGCTCTCTCCCTCCTGTGGGAAACCGATTTTGTAGAGGCCGTTCGCCTCGCCCAACAGTCGGCATCCCACATAGTTTCCATCGGTGCCTGTTTCAGAAATCAACAGCCATGTGTCTGTCGTCTTCTCGCTTGCCTTCGATTTCTTGCCTTTTTCCTCAGGCTTCTGGCTACTTGTCTTGAAAAGACAGGGGAAAGTATAGCCGTTGCCCCAGCCGTTCTTGCCAGTGGCTTCGCCGTGACTGTATTTTGTCTCATAGCTGGGAGCCGTCCGTGCAAAGCCCGTCATGGGCTTGCTCTGTGGGCAGATGAAGGTGGAGGCATCGGCAGGCAGTTGGAAACTGCTGGCCTCGCCAGTAATCACACAGCAAAGGGTTTCCTTCTGTGGCTGTAGCGTATAGCAGAAAGCCACATCACGATTGCTCACACGGAAAGTGATGTCCATGACATGCTGACCGTTCTGCTCATAGTGAGCCACTAACTCGTTGGCCTCGTAGCTGACCTCGCGCTGTTTGATGTTACGAAGTTCGTACTTGTCGGTGACGGTGCGAGTGGTCACATCCGTCTGCTTCAGATTGTTGGTGAAGTCGCCGATGTTGGTTGTCACACCTAATGCAGAAGGGCTGACAACAATGTTGCCGTCGTAGGCCACTTGATAACAGGGGCGGCCTTCGTTCAACGAAAGTTCAACGGTGATGTGTCCGTCGGGACTGGTGAGCTTGTCACTGGCATTGGCAACCATTATGCTGGCCAACAATGCCATAGAGAAGAACATTTGCTTTTTCATTCTTGTATGCGTTATATTGGTTATTGTCGTTTGTTTATAAAGTTATACTGTCTATCTTCTTGAGGTCTTGATCCTTCGAACTGTTACCCACAAGGATTTCATACTGTCCGGGTTTCACACGCATGGTATTGGTCTTGGCATCCCAGAACTCGAAGGATTTGGGTGTCAACAGCATAGAGCAGGTGGTGCGCTGTCCAGGTTTCAGCTCGTCCGTTCTTTGGAAAGCACGGAGCGACTTCAGGGGACCGTCGGGGTCTTGCAGGTCACGGATATACAGTTGCACTACCTCGGCACCTTTCTGTTTGCCAATATTGGTGACTTCTACCTGTACGTTGTATTCTCCCTCGCCTTTCTTGTCTATTTTTGCATTGCCCAGTTCAAACTGCGTATAGCTCAATCCGTAGCCGAAGGGGAATAGGGCATCGTTGAAATAGCGATAGGTGCGTCCTTTCATGGAATAGTCCTCATAATCGGGGAGCTGGTCGGATGATTTGTAAAATGTGACCGACAGTTTGCCGCTTGGGTTATAGTCGCCAAAGAGCACATCGGCTATTGCCGTGCCGCCTTCTTGTCCGGCATACCACGCCTGTACGATGGCATCACAGCTCTCTGTTTCGGGCAGTAGGGCGATGGCTGAGCCCGAACAGTTGACAAAGATAACGGTTTTTCCAGCCTGTTTCAAAGCCTTGAGCAGATTGCGCTGTACGGCTGGTAGTTCAATGTTCGTGCGGTCGCCTCCCTTGAAACCTTCTATCTGGACAGGCATTTCCTCACCCTCTAAAGCTGGGGAAATACCACCCACGAAAATCACCTTGTCGATGCCTTTCAACTGGTTCACGATGGCCGTGTAGTCGATGGGATGCTCTTTGGCCACATTGATTTTCAGGTTGGCATTCCAGGTCTTTACAAACTGGAAACGGACCTCAATCTGATACGCCTGACCAGCCTCTGCCTGAATGGCTGTGCGGGTAGGAGTGGTGCGCCAGGTGTGGTGACGCTCTTTGCGCTCACCGTTGATATAGACTTCGAAATGGCCGCATCCTTCCACATTGACCACATATTCACCCGAGGTTTTCGGTGTGAATACCGTCTCGTACTTTGCAGAAAAATCCTCGATGGCCACTCCAGGAGCAAAATTGTGCATGCCTGCTGTGGTCACTGCCAAGGGCGTGTTGTAATACTGTATTGTCACCGGCTTCCCCTCCATGGTCGTATTGTTCCAGAACGTGCCACGCAGGCCTTTCTTTCCGTCAAAGGCACAATCACTTTCCATCAGGCACTCCAACACCTGGTCGTAAGTGAGGTCACAGCCAGGCGTGTAGAACACCTTCTTCTGCTTGGCCTTGATGCCGTCGAGAATAGTGATGGTGTGGTTGGGCATACCGTTGTAGTTGCCCCACATCATCGGGGAGTTGTCGGCATTGGGGCCGATAACAGCAATCTTCTCCTTGCCTTTCTGGAGGGGGAGTACCAGCCGCGGCTCTCCTTCCCTCGGGGAGGTCGGGAGGGGGTCGTTCTTCAGTAGCACAATCGTCTGGCGGGCCATCTCTAATGAGAGCTGTGCCGACTCCTTGGTCGACAAGGCTGAATAGGGAATCTTCGACCACTCAACTAATGATGGATCGTCCATTTCACCTAAATCGAAGCGGCCTTCTAAGAGACGAATGACATGTTTGTCCACTTCCTGTTCGCTGATCAAACCACGGCGCACGGCTTCGGGAATGCTCTTATAGGCATAGTCGTAGCCACATTCCACGTCGGTGCCTGCCAGTGTGGCCTTGGCCGAAGCCGTGACGGGACTCGACGACGACTTGTGGCTGGTATAGAAGTCGCTGACGGCTCCGCAGTCGCTCACCACGACATATTCGAAGCCCCAGTCGTCGCGGAGAATCTGCTGTAGCAGTCGCTGGCTGCCGCAACAAGGATCGTCGTCGAGCCGCTGGTAGGCACACATCACCTCGCGCACCTTTGCATCCTGTACCAGTGTCTTGAAGGCAGGCATGTAGGTTTCCCAGAAGTCACGTGGTGCCACGTCAGTGACGTTCACCGTATGGCGTGTGTATTCAGGACCGCTATGTACGGCATAGTGCTTGGCACATGCCCACAGTTTGCGGTACTTGGCATCTTCCGGGCCTTGCAGACCGCGCACCACCTGCACACCCATCACGCTGGTGAGGTAGGGGTCTTCTCCGTAAGTCTCCTGTCCGCGTCCCCATCGTGGGTCACGGAAGATATTCACGTTTGGAGTCCATACCGAAAGGCTGTGGAACTTCTCGTCTTCACCTTTCAAATCATGCATGCGGTGGTTGTACTGTGCGCGGAATTCAGTGCTGGCAACATCGAATACCTTATAGAGCAGTTGTGGGTTCATCGATGAGGCCATGGCAACAGGTTCAGGGAACACAGTGACATTGCCCATGTTGGCTGCACCGTGCAATGCCTCGCTCCACCAGAAGAACTTCTTGATGCCGAGTCGGGGAATGGCCGGCGATTCGTCGAGCATCAACTGTGCCTTCTCTTCCAGTGTCAGTCGTGAACAGAGATCCACGGCACGCTCCTTTGCACTCAGTGCCGGATTCTGGTAAGGCCGCATTTGCGCCAAGGCTGCAAGATGACAGCAAAGGCCAAGCCATAGACTTAATAAGAATCTTTTCATCGTTATTGTTTTTTTTATTACTATATTTAAATGTGCTACAAAAATACGAAATAAATACGTTAAATGTTTTTTAATATGTCGCATTTACTTACTTTAACGTATCATTCCGATAATTACCTATGCTTGTAACCTTGCTTCGTGACGTTTTTTTCGCTATTTTTGCAAATAAATGCAACCAACAAAAACTATTTTCGTTAAGCATGAAAGAAAAACTGACATTATTGTTGCTGGCCTGTCCGATGATTGCCGCAGCTCAGAATCCCATTATTAGCGACATCTTTGCGGCAGATCCGACTGCGCGTGTGTTTAATAATAAGGTGTATGTGTATCCTTCGCACGACATTCTGCCGCCAGAGGGACAGCGACAGGATTGGTTCTGTATGGCCGACTATCATGTGTTCTCATCTGAAAATCTCACCGACTGGCAGGATCACGGCATGATCCTCTCACAGGAAAACGTCCCTTGGGGCAAACCTGACGGCTATTCGATGTGGGCGCCCGATTGTGTGTTCAAAGACGGCACTTATTATTTCTATTTCCCCAATGGGCCGAAAGAGGGGCGTGGCTTTTCTGTTGGTGTGGCTACTGCAAAAAGTCCTGAAGGGCCTTTCACCTGTGAACCCCAGCCTATCAGAGGTGTCATGGGCATCGACCCTTGTGTGTTGATTGATGATGACGGACAGTCGTATCTCTACTGGTCGGGCATGGGCATCCGTGGCGCAAAGTTGAAGGCAAACATGAAGGAACTCGATGATGAGCCGCAGGTGATGGAAGGACTACCCGATGGATTCAAGGAAGGGCCTTTCGCTTTCCGTCGTGGTGATTGGTACTACCTCACCTTCCCATGGGTGCGTGGTAGCACGGAGAATGGGGCCAATCCTACTGAGACACTGGCATACGCTATGTCAAAATCACCTCTTGGCCCGTGGGACTTTAAGGGTGTCTTCATGGCCGAGCATGCCAACCAGTGCTGGACCAACCATCACTCGTTTGTGGAATATAATGGACAATGGTATCTTTTCTACCATCACAACGATTATTCACCTCGTGACGACAAGCGCCGTTCGGCTTGCATTGAAAAAGTGACATTCCTCAAAGACGGCACCATTCAGGAGATAAAACCGACTTTGCGCGGTGTCGGTATGAACTTGGCAACCAAGCCAATAGAGATTGACCGTTACAGTGAGGCTTCTTCGGATGTCGCCTATACCTTCAACGACAGTACGGACACTTTCCGTGGCTGGAATGTTACGCTTCCGAAGCGCGGTAGCTGGGTGACTTATAATGAGGTTGATTTCAGTGGGCTTACTGCTTCTTCATACGTCACGGCAAAAGTAAAGGCCGAGGGCAACGGCGAACTCTTTGTCCGTGAATCCAGTCCAAAAGGAAAGATTCTCGCGCGTCTTAATATTCAGGTGATCAGTGACGGACAGTTCCGTCGTGACCAGCGCGGACAGTGGATTCAGGTGACGGCTCCGCTCACATACATCCCCAAGGGCGTATGCAATCTTTGCCTCACCTGCGAGGGCGAAAGCACCAGTATCGACTGGCTGCAGTTTAAGAACCGTGAGAAATACTTCACTCCAACATCGGCAGATGCGGCACCCGCACGTCCGGATGCCGACGGCTTCATTCGTCGCTGGACTGTCTTGGAGCCTATCGAGAAGCCCATCCGTTCAAACACCGTCTTTACTGACAGCTATCTGCGAGAGGCTTTTTCCCAGACCTATTTCAAGGATCAGATGACAATGGTACCCAACGACGGTCAGAAAGTGAAAGTGGGCAAACAGACGTTGGCTTGGCATAAGCTCGACTGTGACCGTTTCAATCTGAAACTCTTCCGTTTTGCCGACCTGCTCAAGAAGCCTACATACGGCGTATTCTTCTGGGGCGTTACCGTTATCGACTGCAAGGAAGACCTGAACCATATTCGCCTTGCCGCCGGCAGCAATGGTGCTTCTATGTTCTGGCTTGATGGCAAGGAGGTGTTGTTGCTTTCCGGCGACCGCCGCATGGTGAAAGACGATGGCATGTCGGCACGACTCACTCTGGCGAAAGGCCAGCACACGCTGCGTTTTGCTGTCATCAACGGTCCGGGCATGAGTGATCTGTGCGTGCGCTTCCTCAATGAGAACAATCAACCGATTACTAACTACGAAATTAGATAAAATATGAAAAAGACGATATTATCCCTTCTCCTCTTCGGAGTTTCCCATTGTTCAGTTTTCGCCCAGACAGGTACACCATACATCCACGATCCCTCGACCATTGCCGAATGCGATGGCAAATACTACACTTTCGGAACGGGTGGCGGCGGCTTGATTTCCGATGATGGCTGGTCGTGGCACAGTGGGGCCGTTCGGCCTGGTGGCGGTGCCGCTCCTGATGTTATGAAGATAGGCGACCGATACCTTGTTATATATGGTGCCACTGGCGGTGGCTTGGGGGGTGGACACAATGGACGTATCTTGACCATGTGGAACAAGACCCTCGATTCAAACTCGCCCGATTTCCGATATACGGAGGCTCTTGAGGTGGCATCCAGCGACGGTATGGAGGATTGCGATGCCATCGATCCGAGCTTGCTCCTCGACCCGACGACGGGACGCTTGTGGGTGAGCTACGGTACTTATTTCGGCACCATCCGCCTTATCGAACTTGACCCAAAGACGGGTGCAAGGGTGAGAGAAAACAAGGAACAGGACATTGCCATCGACTGTGAAGCTACCGATCTGCTCTATCGCAACGGCTGGTACTATTTGTTGGGTACGCATGGCACCTGTTGTGACGGTGTGAACTCCACCTATAACATCGTGGTTGGACGTTCCAAGAATGTTACGGGGCCCTATCTCGACAACGTGGGGCGCGACATGTACCACGGTGGTGGAAAAATGGTGATTGCCGCAGGTGACCGTGTCTGTGGCCCAGGACATTTCGGACGTACCGTCATCGACGAGGGCGTGGAGATCATGTCGTGTCACTATGAGGCTGATTTTGAGCAGAGTGGCCGCTCTGTCTTAGGCATCCGTCCGCTGTTGTGGAAGAATGACTGGCCCGTGGCTGGCGAGCGTTTTAAGGGAGGCACTTTCGAGATTGCATCCGAACGGCGCGGCTATTCTTTGGAATTGGCCGTCGATTTCGTACGCATCCAACAGGAACGTCAGCGATTCTGGCAGATAGATCCCAACGAACCTGTCAAGCCGATTCCTAATCAGACGTTGCAGGAGGTCATCGGCACATGGCCACAAGGAGAGATTGCCCTTCGCTGTGGCGACTATATGTTCCGTCCCCACCAGCGTTGGTCTGTCGTGCCTGTTCCCGAAGCGGGAGGCTATTTGGGAAATTCCTATTTCAAGATTGTCATCGAAGGTACGGAGCGGGCTTTGGCTGCTACTGCCGATCTGGAATTGACCACTGTTCCCACCTTTACGGGGGGCGACGAACAGTTGTGGCGCATCGAGCAGCTTATTGACGGCACTTTCCGCCTCATGCCGAAAGCCATTCCGGGCCGCGATGCGCTCAACACTCGCTATGTGCTTTATAGCGCAGGTGACAGTACACCGACACTTGCCGAGTACGATTTCAACAGCGATAATTCAAAATGGACTTTCCGGGATCAGTAAACTTAGTTTAAAGTTTTTTTGTTACTGTCGTCTCTGTTTTGTAACTTTGTACCCGTTATGCTGACAGAGAAGACAATGGAACGGCTGCGCATTTTGGCAGAGTCGGCGAAGTACGATGTTTCGTGCTCGTCGAGCGGTACTGTGCGCGGCGGCAAGAAGGGCATGGTGGGCAATACGGTTGGCGGCGTGGGTATCTGCCATTCGTTTGCCGACGACGGGCGGTGCATATCGCTCTTGAAGGTGATGCTGACCAACTACTGTATGTACGACTGCGCCTATTGCATCAACCGCCGTTCAAACGACATCCCACGGGCTACGCTCTCGGTTTCTGAGTTGGAAGAGATTACCATGGAGTTCTACCGTCGCAACTACATTGAAGGATTGTTCCTGTCGAGTGGGGTGGTGCGCAATCCTGACTATACCATGGAACGTCTCACGGCCATTGTTCGCGACCTGCGCACGGTTCACCGTTTCAACGGCTATATCCATTTGAAGAGCATTCCGGGAGCCAGTCGCGAATTGCTCAACGAGGCTGGCCGATGGGCCGACCGCATGAGCGTGAACATCGAGATACCGAAGGAAGAGTCGCTCAAGCTGCTGGCTCCAGAGAAAGACCACAAGAGCGTGTTCCAGCCCATGAAACTCATTCAGCAGGGCGTGTTGGAGAACAAGGAAGACCGAAAGAAGTATCGCCATGCGCCGCGCTTCGTGCCAGCAGGACAGAGCACACAGATGATTGTGGGTGCGACGAAAGAGACCGATCAGGACATTCTCACCATGTCGTCCTCGCTTTACGGACAGCCTACGATGCGACGTGTCTACTATTCGGGATATGTCAGTGTGAACACCTACGACCCTCGGTTGCCCGTTCTGAAGCAGCCGCCGTTAGTCCGCGAAAATCGTCTGTATCAAGCCGACTGGCTCATGCGCTTCTATCATTTCAAGGTCGACGAGATTGTCGATGATGCCCATGCAAACCTCGACTTGGAAGTGGATCCGAAGTTGTCCTGGGCGTTGCGCCATCCTGAGTTTTTCCCTGTCGACATCAATGCGGCAGCCTACGAGCATATCCTCCGTGTGCCAGGCATTGGCGTGAAGTCGGCCATGCTTATTGTCAATTCACGCCGTTTCGGTCGTGTCACCTCCTATCATCTGAAGAAGATGGGCGTGGTGATGAAGAAGGCGAAGTACTTCATAACCTGCGGCGAAATCACCTCTTCGTTTTCCCAGCCCATTGTTGGCATCAACGAACTCCATCCCGAACGCCTGCGTCCCCTGCTCATTTCAAAAGCACAACAGAAACGGGTTGCACAGGAGCAACAACTTTCTTTTGATTTCAAAGACGAATAGGTCGCCATGTTAGTCTATACCTTTGACCGCACGCTCGACGGGCTGCTGACAGCTGTGTTTGACAGCTTTGCGTTGCATCAACAGCCGGAACTGTTGGTGGGCGAGGGTGGGGTGCTGCCCATGTTTACGGAGGAAGTGCATCAGGTGGTGACGGCAAACGACAAGGCACAACGGGTATGGACGGGGTTGGAGAAACTTCTTTCAAAAGATGCCGTGCGTGTGATAGCCGTCAGTTACCTGTCGGAAGATGCCGCACTCGATACGTCGCTTTTCCATTATATATGCAAGGTGTTCCAGGAGAAAAGAGATATTTCCACGAATTTTGCCGACCAGGATGTGCTTTTTGTCAGGAACACATGTCGTAGGGTGATGCATGAGCAGTTGCGGATGAAGCAGTTCATGCGTTTCCAGAAGGCAAAGGACGGCACGTATTTGGGTGTCGTCTCGCCCGACCACAATGTGCTGCCGTTGATCATCGACCATTTTCAGGACCGCTTTGGCGACCAGCCTTGGCTTATCTATGATGCGAAGCGGAGGTATGGCTACTACCACGACACGAAAACTGTAGTCCGCATTACCTTTGAAAACGCGGACAGTTTGCCTTTCGACTTGGAGAGTGGCAAGCTCAGCGAGGCATTGCTCAGCGAGAACGACAAACTGTTTCAGGAACTCTGGCGCACTTATTTCAAGGCTATCTGTATCAAGGAACGCATCAACCCCAAGAAACAGTTAAGTGACATGCCGCGCCGATATTGGCGCTATATGACAGAAAAGCAATAACGTGTGTAGCGGTTGGGCTACACACGTTATTGTGAATGACTTGCTCGTTTTGATCACTTGATCATCACTTTCTTCACGCCCTTGGCAGTGACGATGATGTTAAGACCGGGTTGCAAGGTCTCTCGGCGCAGGCCCGAAGGGCCGTAGATGCCCTCTGGCAGGCGGTTGCCTGCATAATGAGTGGTGATGCCGTTAATGGCAGATAGGTCCCTCACACGGCATTCTGCCAACAGATACTCGCCACCCGAACTCTTGAACTGGATGATATAATCGCCTTTATCCGTTACTTCAAACGGTAGGGTGACACGTTCTGTAGCCGAGATGTCACCGGCAAAGTCACCATTTAGGTTTGGCTTGGCTGTCACTGAAGCCGTTGATTTAAGCGTACTGCCATTGCTCTTGAGAATCTTTGCCTGATAGGTCGGCGTTCCCTTCCATGCAGCCATCGCGAATACTAACTGGTATTCACCGGGGTCGAGTGATAGCTTGTAATTGGTCAGTCGTCCATACTCTGCGCTGGTGTTGCGCCAGTAGAGAGCTTTGCCCTGATAGCCAGTCAGTCCGGCGAAAGTGCGCGGTCCGCTACCGTTCGATGAAGGATAGTTACGTATATCGCTACCGTCAGTGGTGCGCCAGCCTTCCGGCAGATTACCGCCAGCCACATGGGTAAAGTCAAGCTCATAGATAGCTGCTGTGTCGTAGAAAATGGGTTGTATGGTCACATTCTCGTCGGGCATGACAAACGATGCCTCAGTGGCACCCAGATTGACGGGGATGGTCTTACCCTGCGTGAAGTAGACAGAATTGACAACACGGAGGGCCTTGATGGCATAGCCGTCATCCGGATGGATGGTGAGGTGTACCTCCTGGCCGGCAACCGCAGAGTCTACATCGGCTGTGACACTGCCAAAGTCAACCTCACGGACTGCTACGTTGAACTTCTCTTTGGGCGTTTCGGCAGGCATGTAGATAATCTGGTCGATGGTCATCACGATGGCACTCGCGTTGTTCTTCAGTACAAGGTCGTTGGTACCGGCATTCAGCGTAACGGGGACGACGGCCTCATGCCAGTCGTTGATAGCCACCTTTTCGATAGCCATGTTCTGTGTAGTGCCGTTGACGGTAACCTTCAGATTGCCAGCCTTGTCGCTGTTGCAGTAGCGCACAATGAGGTTGTAGTCGCCTCCTTCTGCCAATTTTAGCTGATGGCGCAGGGCGGAATTCACGTTTCTCCTTGTCACGACAAAGCCCATGGCGGCAAAATCCTTATACTCTTGTGCCCACCAGCCCGAATGGGTCAGTTTGACATCTACATCCTTGTAGTCCATGTTCTCGGCCTCAATGATAATCGGGCCGTTGTAAGCCTCTGGCTGTTTGGGCGATTCCAGCTTGCTGTCAGGCAACAGGTCGGTCATGCGGTCGGTGGCATCGCCTGTACAGTTGATCTTCAGACCGACGGGTCCCATGTGCCTTACAACCACTGTGTATGTCTTTGCCTCTGCGTCATAGACGGCAGAAGGTACACTTGCTGTATATCCAGTTGCACCAGTCGTATATCTTGACAGGTTGTTGCTCGGTTCCGATGTTACACCCGTAATGATGATTTGATCGGTTTGTACAAAGCTGGCGGAGTCGCTGCGATAGTTGTTCAGATACAGGTCGATATGGTCAGCATACTCGCGGATGACACCGCTGGAGAGCTTTCCATAAAGAAGTTTCAGTGAGTCGCAGGTGTTATATTTCAGGTCAATGGCGGCTTCAGCTGACTGTTTTCCGTTCAGGTAGGTGTACGGGGTGTAGGTCACCAATTGGTTCTTGTAGCGGTTCACATACAGATCGCCCTTCGATACTTCTGGGTATTGCTCATTAAAGTCGGCTTGCTTTTTGGCGATGGTGCCCCAGCGAGAGGTGTAGTTGCTCTTCTTCACCTGTACCGGAATGGCCTTGGCTGCCTCGTCATACAGTCCAATGACAATGGGAATGGCACCGTAGCGTCCCGTCGACTTGAAGTAGCACAGGTTGTTCTGCCACTGTCCGTAGTTCCAGTTGGCTTCTTTCCTTTGGTTGCCGGGATCCGTCTGCAGGTACAGGCCATTGTAGAGGTCATCCCATGCAGTGTAGTCGTCGGCCTTGTCGTTGATCACCACAATCTTGGTCTTGTGTACCACTTCCTCACGGGTTGGGATATACATCTTGCCCTGGATGATCTTGCGCCACATGTCGAGCCAGATGCCCTTGAAGTTATCAAAAAGACCCCAGTTGCGACGGGTATAGCCGTCAACGGTAGAGTTGTTCAGGTTCTGGAAGTCCTCCGTCCAGATCAGCTCAGGCCCATCCCACACGGCTCCGCCGTTCACGCAGGTTTGCTCCATCACCGTGCCGATGCCGGCGCTTCCTGGATATTTGCACCTGTCCTTGCCCACAAGTTTCGTGGTCATGTCGTTCCATCCGCAGTTGTCGTAGCGCACACCGTAGTTCTTCGTCAGACCGCTGACAAACGGTCCCCAGCATACGCTCTCATTGTTATAGAAGCTGCTGCAGTGGGTGTATTTGTAGAGAAACAGGATCGCTTCAGGGTAGTCTTTGCAGGCACGGAGGAAATTCTTGTCGCGCTTCAGTTCTGCAAGAGGGTTGGTGTTCATGTGGTAGACACCGCCGCACCAGCTGACGGTGAGGAAACCGCCGTACTTATGGGACATCTCCACCAACTTGGCAAACAAGGCCCAGCGGCTGGCCGCTGTCATCGAACTCATGTCACCGGCATCGCCAAAAGCCCAGAACTGCTCGGCATAGTTCCATCCGAGGAAGTTGGGGAAGGTCTTGAAGAAATACTCGAACGTCTCCAGGTCATTGTCCTGGATATGAGTGTGGCCGCCCGAGGCTGGCTGACAGGAGAACCACATGCCATTCTGCTGGCAGACCGTGGCCCATGACTTATAAGTACGCACGGCGTTGCGGGGCATGCGATACATGTTGGTCTCCGTGTCGTATCCGCACGACAATGAGAGGTTCATGCATACATAAGGCTTGATGTCGTTGGGAATCAAGTCGATAATCTTCTGAGGGTCAGCACTGTTCCATACGTCGACGTGGATGAGCCACAACGGGTGCTGGCTGTCAATGGGTCGCCGTTGCTGGGCTGACAGGGTGAGTCCTGAGCAAAGGAACAACAGGACTGCAAGGATAGCGTGAAGTTTTTTCATAATTATATAGGTCTTTTAGTTGATAAGGAATATCTTAGTCTGGCCCTTGTAGGTCGCTTTCACAGTGGCGCGATCGTCTCTACCGGGTATGATTTCGATTTTCACCTCGGGTACATTAGAGGTAGCGGACAATACGGCACCATCCTTATAGGGAGCATACACTTGATAGTGGTTGGCCTCAGTGTAACCGTTGGCATTGGTGGCCATGATGGGCTTTTCGGGGATGTTGAGCTTTTGGCCGTCGACAGTGATGGTGATTTCAGGTACGACAGGCATCTGGAATTCATTTGCATCAAAGCCGATGCCATGAAGCGTGAAGAGACCCTTCGGGCGTTGTGGCTGCTGCTGACGTGTACCCCATGGGCCGCGCAGTGGCTGTTCGGGCTGCTTCACCTCAGGCCCTTCCACGACAAGGTAGATGGCGTGCTTGCCTTTGAGGCTTGCCAACAGCTCCTCGGCTTCATCCGACAGCAATACGCCATGATCGCGTGTGACTTTCTCCTTTGTGTTAAACTCCTCGATGACCGCAATCTCGCGACCTTTGTAGGGATCGTCAAGCATGACGTGAATCTTGAATGTCTCTTCTCCTCCCTCTGTTGTGATATGGACATTGAACGAATTGGCTTTCTGCTTGTCAAAGCCCTTAAAGGCTTTCACGCCCTTTGAGTCTTGGGCAAGCCCTTCAAAGTTGAAGTACTTGAAGCCGATGATGGAGCCACCCTGCAGGCCGGCCAGATCCATAGAGTTGTTCCACACGTCGTGGTTGTCCTGCATATAGTTGTTGGCGTTGGGGCCGTACATGTAACAGGCAATGCCGGCAGAATAATAGCCGTAGCAGGGCAGACCGAAGATGTTGAAGCCCTCGCTGGTCACCTCGGCACCAGTGTACTCGTTTCCATCGGAGGCTTTTGCTGTCCACTCATTGTTGGGCGTGAAGGGGTCGTAGCCCACGATGCGCACCTTTCCACCCTTGGCCACGGGCTTCTTGTCCCATTCAATCTTCACAGGTGCCACCATGGCCTGACGGGCATTGCCGAAACCGCGGGGCGGACGATGGTAGAACACATACCACTGGCCGTTGATTTCCTGTAGCGAACCGTGGGTGTTGTGGCCGGCATTGGTGGTGATAAGCTTCGAGCCGTCCTCGTTGAGCACCACGCCGCGCGAGTCGACGAGCACGCCGCCAGAACGCCAAGGGCCGAGGGGCGAGTCACCGTAGGCATAGCGCAGGGCGCTGTTCGTATTTCCCAATCCGTATTCTTTGCCGCTATAGCCTGAGAATACCATGACGTATTTGTTGCCTACCTGACGGATGGACGAGGCTTCGAAGAAGTTGAAGTCGAGTGGGTTCTGTCCTTTGTAGAGGGCTTTGTATTCGCTGCCTTCCTTGTCCAATAGCTTGCCGTCATGGCTGCTGGCCGGGATGAAGGGGTCAATCAGTTCAGTCCCCTCACGCTTGGAGAACATCGTGTTCTGGTCAAGTTCACAGGCCGTAGAGTGCTGGAAACCGTAGAATACGTAGGCACGGTAGCCCTTCTCGTAGTCGGGATCTTTCTTGTTGTTCACCGGCTCGATGAATACCGAGGGGTCGAAGTCAATGAGTGACCCCGGCAGGCACTGCGTTCCGTCTTCGGTCAGGTTCACCGGCGTGAAAGGGCCGTTGGGACGGTCGCCCTTGCATACCATGGCCACACGGCGCCATCCACGGCTGTGCGGATAGAGCCAGTAGGTCTTCTTGCCCGTCGTGCGGTCGACGGTCTCCACGAGGTCAGGGGCGTACATTGTGTCCCACTGTCCGTTGACAAACCACTTGAAAATCGGGCCTTCGTCGCGCCAGTCGTTCAGGTCTTCAACAGGTGCCGACCACATGCGGATGTCATTGCCGCAATACTTGTCGTAGTGTACGTCGTGCGAGCCGATGATATAGGCACGCATCTTTCCTGGCTGGTCAGGATCTTCAAACACTCGGGGCTCGCCGTCGGGCAGATGCTCCCAAAGGGGCAGGTAGGGGTTCTGTGCCATAGCAGTCGTACAACATGCCACCATCAAAGCATTTAGAAATTGTCTTTTCATATTGATTGATTGTTGATGATTATTCTATGGCTGCAAAGTTACAATATAATAGCGGATGATGGGTGCTGATTCGTTTCGCTTGTTTTTATTTATGTTTCAGAATGTCGAAAAATGGGGTTCTAAGCATCTTGTTTGCTTTCTTTTTTGTACTTTTGCAGCCGTTATGAAACGATATATCAGTCATATCCTTATTCTGTTCCTCTGTGCCGTTGATGTTCTGGCACAGCCAAGTTTCGACAAGCCTCACGGACTTTACGAAGACGAGTCGCTGACCGTCGCCATCAGCAGTGTGAATGCCAATCCCGTCATTCGCTATACCCTTGATGGCAGTGAGCCGACTGCTTCCAGTCAACTGTACACCCGTCCGCTGACTTTCCGTTCCACTACGTTGCTCCGTGCTGTTGAAATCGTGGGCGATTCCGTCTCTCCCATTGCGACGGCTTCCTATATATTTATAAAATCGGTGTTGTCCCAGTCGAACACACCGTCGGGCTATCCCACCGAGTGGGGCAGCTACACCCAGATCTGGGGAACGGCCAAGGCCGACTACGAGATGGATCCTGAAATGACAGGCAACGCTCAGCTGCGACCGAAAATCGTGCAGGGACTGAAAGAACTGCCCATCCTTTCCGTTGTCACCGACAAGGACAATCTGTTCAGTCATGAGAACGATTCGGTCAAGGGTGGCATCTACATCTTCACGGGCCCGCCGGTGGGCGATGCCACTGGGCATGGTTGGACTCGTCCCGTCAGTCTTGAACTGATTTCTTCTACCGAAGAGGGTTTTTCCACTACCTGTGGCTTGCGCCTGCATGGTGGTCATGGCCGTTTGGCCGAGAAAAACCCCAAGCATTCGTTCCGTTTTGTATTCAAGGAGAAATACGGTGCCAAATCCCTGAAATATCCGCTCTTCGGCGAGGGCGAGCCTCATAAGTTCGACCAGCTTGTGTTGCGCTGCCATTTTGGCAACAGTTGGCAGCACTGGGCCGATGACGACCGGCAGAAGGCACAGTACAGCCGTGATGTATGGGCGCGCCGCATGCAGCGCAAGTTGGGGCATACCAGTGTCAACGCGCGTTACGTCCACCTTTTCCTCAACGGAATGTATTGGGGACTTTACAATATCGCCGAGCGTGTCGACGATCAGTATGGCAAAGACCATTTGGGCGGACAGAAGAGTGATATAGACGTGGTGAAGATTGAAGAGGACGGCGGCAACCACGTCGAAGCCGCTGAAGGCGACCTCGATGCCTGGAGCCAGTTGGTCAGTACGGTGGCGAGTGTGGGCATGTTGTCCGACAATACCGTACCCTACAACCGTTTGCAGGGACTGGATGCCGACGGTGAGCGTGACGAAAGCATAGAGCCGCTGCTCGACATCGACAACTTCATTGACTACATGCTGATCAACCAGTATGGCGGCAATACCGACTGGGATCATCACAACTGGTATGCCATCCGTCGTAGGGGTGCTGACAGTCAGGGATTCCGCTTCCTCTGCTGGGACACGGAGATGATTTTTGAGAATGAGCGCGAGAATGTGCTTGGCGTGAGCAATGGCCGTAGTTTTCCTACAGGAATGTTCCATAACCTTCTTTGCAACAGTGATTTTGCACGTCGCTATCTTCGTCGGGCCAAGACCCTTTTGGCCGACGATGGCCTGTTGGGGCCGCAGTCGGTGGTCGAAGTGTGGGACAGTCTTTACAACACCATTTCCTATGCACTCTATGACGAGGCTGCCCGTTGGGGTGACTATCGGCGCGATGTGCATCCCTGGCAGTCGATGGGGAGTCTCTATGCGGTCGACGAGACCTATCAGGCTGAGCGCAACCGTCTGCTCACCCGCTATTTCCCCTTCCGTTCCAGTTTCGTGCTCGAAAACATTACGGCACTCCTCGACATCGACGACTTCGAGGCTCCTGACGAATGGATGGCACTCGCGGCTTCGATGTTCCATGAATGGGATGGCACCGATGCCTTTGCACAGCCTTTGGACAAATCCGTCAATGTGGATTGGAACTTCAATGTGAATGCACAGGGCGGTACGGCCATTGCCGGTTTCGTCAATGTGGAGCATAACCGTTTTGCCGACCTTGGCGACTACTCCACACTTGTGTTGCGCGGTACGGGCAACAACCTTCGCATCCTTGCCAACCGTCTCGTGGCTCATGGCCCCTACAAGCAGATTACCGTGTCTTTCAACAACACCTGTCAGTATTGGAACGAGGAACTTCAGGCCATTGTACTGCCGCTCGACGATCTGCGCACTGTTGCTACCAACGAAGGTGTGACCCGTATCGATGACTTTGTTCATCTGAATGCAATGAAGGTCGATTGGAACAGTACGGTCTGTGTCCGCGGCGCCTATCTTGTGCCGAAGTCCGTCTATGCCGAAGTCAACGCTCTTCGCCGCCATGTTTCCCATTCTGAAACATCCTATAACCTGAACGGCCAGCGGGTGCTCCGTCCCACTCGTGGCATCTATATTGTCAATGGGCGGAAAATGGTGGTCAAATAAACTGTGTAAAATAGGTTCCAACTATTTATATTCAATGGTGTCGCTGTCGATGTTTGATGGTGTCACCATTGATGTTGAATGATTTCATAGTTGATGTTGAATGGTGTGCTCATTGATGTTGAATGGGCACACCATTTGACTTTGATAACAGGGTGTTATCGGCAAATGAGACAAAAAAGAAACGATGTGAAACAATTTGAAAACTCCATTAACGAATGTAAAAGTCGTTCGGACGTACACGCAAACATTACACATAATTTATATGTAAATTTGCAATCGCAAAACAGTTGCTAAAAAAGCTGTATCAATACTAAAAATACAATAACTTAACAAACTTTATATAACAAAACTCAACAAACGTATGAAAACAGAAAAACGAAGTCGGCTATGGATGTTGGCTGCAGGTACACTGTTTGTAGGTGCAAGTGCTTTTGTCTCCTGCACCGATAAGTACGACCTTGATGAAAAAATGCCAGAGGGATTCGGCTCAAGCATCTATGGTTGGCTTAACGAACAGTCGAACTACACCAACACCGTTCGCCTGATTGAGGATCTTGGCTACAAGGAAGTGCTGGCCAAGACTGGTTCGAAAACGCTGTTTGCTGCAAACGATGATGCATTCAAGCGTTTTTACGAAAACAATCCCTGGGGTGTGGGAAGTTATGAAGAGCTTTCACCGGCCCAGAAGAAAATGTTGCTCTTCGGCAATATGATCGACAACTCCATTCAGGTGAATGCCCTGTCGACCATCGAGGGCGAGCCTTTGCGTGAGAGGCAGTGCATGCGCCGTTTCTCATCGCTCGGCCAGTTTGACACAGTGCCCGTGCTGAAGCCTGAGCAGATGCCCGACAACATTTATTGGAAGCGGCATCGTGACAGCGGCAAGGAAATGGTATGCCTTGAGGACGGAACGGCTGTGCCAATGATCCTTTTCCTTGAGCAGCACATGACAAACAACCGCATCACTAACGATGACTATAACTTCCTGATCAACTACGCCTACGAGCGCCAGGACGGTGATGCCAGCGTGAACGGTGTGAAGATGGTGGAACAGAACGTGCGTTGCGCCAACGGTTTCATCCATGTCATGGAAGATGTGATCACACCGCTGCCCAATATGGGCGAGGTCATTGCCGCAGACACTTCGGTCAGCATGTTCAACAGGCTCTTGGAGCGTTTCTGCGCCCCTTATCCTGACGACAAGAACCTCACCAACACGGTGGAGTACAACCGTCTGTATGAAAAGAGCGTGGACACTGTTTACACAAAGCATTTCTTCAATAGCAAGAAGATTGATGGCAAGGATAGAAGTGAGACCCCCGACGGTGCTTCTGCCCCTGGCGTGCTGCGCTTCGACCCGGAATGGAACTCATACTATTCTGCCAGCTTTAAGCCTGCTAACGACGGCCGCGCTTCCGAGCAGCGCGATATGGCTGTGATGATAGTTCCCACCAACCAGGCCATGCGGGAATACTGGAACGGTGCAGGCAAGCCGTTGAGCGAGAACTATGATTCGTGGGACGACGTGGAAGACTACGTGATCGTTGATCTGCTCAACATACACATGCTGTCTTCGTTCCTTTCGTCAGTGCCTTCCAAGTTCGATGGCGTGCTCAACGATGCCAACGATCCCATGGGGCTGAAGAAGGAGGACATTGAGTCAGTCAAGCTGGCCTGCAACGGTGCTGTCTATCGTTCCAATAAGGTGTTCTCGCCTACGGCATACGTCTGCGTGTCCTTCCCTGCACTTGTCGACCGCAACATGAGGATCATCGACTGGGCTATCAAGCAGTGCCAGTATGACAACTATCTGAAGGCACTCGGAACAAGCTACAGTCTCTTCATCCCCAACAACAATTCGCTGTTGGAGTATATCGACCCCTGCTCGTTCCGTAAGGATCAGCTCCAGCTGCTGAGTTTCAACTGGAATCCCGATGCACCGTCGGTGAACGAGAGGGTGTCTGCTGATATCTATGACTACGATCCCGTGACGGGCCAGCGCGAATACAAGGAAACCATTAGAAGCACGAAGGACGGGGTGAACAGCCGTATCAAGAGCTGCCTGAAGGATATTCTCGACACCCACATCGTGATGGGTAAGATCTGGGAGGGCGGCAACACCTACTTCCGCACAAAGAACGGTACAGGTATCCGCGTCATCAATCCTACCGACAATCCTGCCAACCTTGCAAGCATGACGGTGGAGGGCAGCTACCAGATGAACGAAGGTACACCCCTGAAAATTCAGCGCCTGTGGGATCAGCGCAAGGAAGTGACGGGTGGAAACGGTATCAGCTATGTGCTCAACGACCAGCCGATTATGGGTACACGCATGACGGTGAAGGATCAGTTGGATGCCCATCCCAAGTATTTCAAGGCTTTTGCGGATCTGCTCGAAGGCAGCAATCTGTTAGAGGAAAGGGTTCACAACCTTGGTACAGGCAAGGAATCGGACGACAGGGCTACTGGTGGTACAAACCTCTCTGTCTTCAATACCTATCATTATACAGTCTATGTGCCTTCCAACGCGTCCATCGAGGCCTTGCAGAAGGAAGGCAAGCTCTCTACCTGGGAAGAGGTGGACAAGAAGCGCGACGCAGGCAATCTCACCGGAGCCACGAAGGACTCGCTCGGAATCGTGAATTTCCTGAAATATCATATTCAGGATAATGCCCTTTATATCGGTGCCAAGAACGAGAGCGGCGAATACGAAACCTCACTCATCAATGACCGTACACGTCGCTTCTATATGCTGACATCGACTCTCAAGGATGATGTTATTGAGGTGAAGGACGGCGAAGGAAAAGTGCATTTGGTAAACACCGACGCGAAGGATGACGACGGTACACCTCTGTATAACATCCAGGCTCGCGAGTATTTGTATTATGGCAGTGATCCTACGAAGGCAACCGAGCTGTACACCACTTCGTCGGCAGTGATTCATCTGATTGACTCTCCTTTGTACAATGGTCAGTCTGATGACGGTAAATGGTAATTAAAGAATGAAGAAATCAAAAACACTAAGGTTATGAAACGATCGACAATCCTATTATTTTCATTTTTTAATTTTTTGATTGCGGCGAATGCTCAGCAGGCTGGCGACATCATCAGCGGTACGGTGAACGATGCCTTCGGCCCTGTGATGATGGCCAATGTGGTCGAGATTGATGCGTCAAACCGTATCACGGCTTCGGCGGTCACTGATATGAATGGTAACTTCTCGTTCAAGCTGAAGAATCCGAAGGACAAGCTCCGCATTTCGTTCGTCGGCTATAAGACGGTGACATTGCCCATCAACAAGACAAAATTCGTGGTGACCATGCAGGATGCCACGACCCTTGGCGACGTGACGGTGACGGCCAAGCGCAAGGCCCAGGGTTCGGGTCTGGCCATTCCTGAAGACGAAATCTCAACCTCCCGTCAGAGCATCAGCATGAAGGAGTTCGACGGTCTGGCCATCACGACGGTCGACGAGGCCTTGCAGGGTCGTATCGCTGGTCTCGACATCGTGGCCAATTCAGGTAACTTGGGTGCAGGTACATCGATGCGCCTGCGTGGTGTGTCGACCATCACGGGTTCCAGCGAGCCGCTCATCGTGGTCGATGGCAATGTCTGGGAGACCGACGTCAACAACTTCGACTTCTCTTCAGCCAATGAGGAGAACTTCGCCCAGCTGCTGAACGTGAACCCTGAGGACATCGAGAGCATCTCGGTGCTGAAGGATGCTGCCGCAACGGCCATCTGGGGTTCGCAGGG
>CAMYVQ010000030.1 GCA_947302435.1 uncultured Prevotella sp.
ATATAACCACATTCGGCGGCAACGGTGTGAAGCTGGTGGTTTGGCAAATAGGGGAATGTGCGACGAGATACGCATAGCGTGTCGTAGAACTCATATTCAGGATAGTCCATCTGATAGACACGGAACACGGCTTTCAGACAGCTCTCGTCAAACGCTTTGTTGTGGGCCACGAGTGGCAAGCCCTCAATAAGCGGTTCTATCTGTGCCCACACCTCTGGGAACACTGGGGCTTCTTCTGTGTCCTCACGGCAAAGTCCATGCACCTGCGTACACCAGTAATTGTAATAGTTCGGTTCGGGCTGTATCAGCGAGTAGAACGAATCGACAATCTCTCCGTCTCTCACTATCACCACGCCAACAGAGCAGACACTGGTACGCTCGTTGTTGGCTGTTTCAAAATCTATTGCTGCAAAATCTTGCATTTTCAATCCTCCTTATATTTGTTCCACATACGTTTCACTATCCCAGCAATCTCCTTACGGAGCCAGTAAGGTTCAAGAACCTCTAAGTCTTCACCCTTTGACAGCACTTCCTGATAGAAGTCGAACTCCGGACAGATGCGCAGTTGGAAGATGCTGTATTCCGGCGTTGTCTCAATCTCGTCCTGTGTTTCATGGAGTGGCAAAGAGCGGAGGTAGTTCGCCTGTCCAGCTGACACCTTCAGCTTGACCGTCTCAAGTTTTCTCTTCGTTCCAGCGATGATTCCATAGTAGTTGCTGAAGAACTCTTCGGGATCGAACTCTTCGGGCATCTTGAAAGATTGGCCATCCAACTTCAAGATGTCAAAGATGCGGTCAAGGGCATAGATCATCACCTTACTATAATAAGGACTAAGAGCCACCAAGTACCAGCGTTGCTTAAACAGCTTTACACAATAGGGATGAACATTGAACGTAAAGCTCTCGTCTCGCCAATAGCTTTGGTAGGTGATGCGTAGCGGTGTGTCCGTCTTCATTGCTTCGAGGATGACGGCAAGCGTTTCCTTTCCTGAAGGTATGTCTTCAAGGATGATGCGGTCTTTCAGCGACTGACTATCCATAAGCAGGTTGCTTACGGATATGGTACTCAGGAGCCAGTTCCGCAGTCCGCCACGCTTTATCTCCGCTCTGTTCTCGATATAGTAGTGGTAGCCCCCTTTGCGGTCACAATCGATGACCAGTCCGAACATATCCTCCGCAGCGATTCTCCATTTGTGGAAGGTGCGCAGCGGAATGGGGCGGTCGTCCATGTCTTGGTCAAGCCATTTCTCGTTGATTCCTTCAAACGTGATGCGGCCAGCGCGGTAGATGGTGTCTACCAACCAGACATATTTATTGATGAGGTTCTTTGCCATTTGCGATTAAGACAGATCCGTCTGTGTAATTGTTGGTTAGTGGTGCAAAGTTACAACTGAGGTGTGCCGAAATGAGGCATAGGTTGAAAATAATAATGGATGACAGTTTGTTTTATACTGAAACAGGTGGTTCTCCTTCAAATAAATTGCAGAAGAACCACCTGTTTCAGTATAAGTCCGTTATCCTTCTATTCAGCAGTTCCTGCTTTGATGTTGGGTTGCTCCAAGCCAATGCCTTTTTTCTTGTCAACGGCTTTCAGCACAAAGCCAAGTATGAGTGCTGCCACACCTAAGCAGGCCAGCATGACCAACGGAGCGGTGTAGTCGAGATCGGTGGCACTGGTAGCATTGGGGTTGGTCTTGTCGAGCACCTTGCCAATGAGCAGTGGGAACAGCCACAGACCGATGTTCTGAATCCAGAAAATCAGGGCGTATGCCGAACCAATGACTTTGGCATCGACCAATTTGGGAACGCTAGGCCAAAGTGATGCGGGAACTAACGAGAACGAGGCGCCGAGCACCAGGATGGTGGCGTAGGCAATGATGATACCGCCCACGGCACTACCCTTGAACAAGGGCAGAATGAAAGCAAACGTGAGGTGGCAGCCAATCAGGAGCAGCGAACCGAGGACAAGCATCGAGACGGCTTTTCCGTGGTGGTCGAGATAACTGCCCAAAATGGGAGTAATCAGCACAGCCAACAGGGGGAATACGGCAAAGATGCTCTCGGCTGTCTGGCGCATGTAACCCATATAGCAATAGGTCACGAGAGCCAGAATCGACAAGCCTAATAAACCGTATTTCAGATTGGTTTTCTTCTGGAAGTTGCTGGCAAAACCGGCGGCGGCCACAATGAGCATGATGATGTATTGGACGATGGTCACGCTTTCAGAAGCCCAGAACGAGTTGGCATCGGGAGCGGTGAGCGAAAGGTTGCATTGCAGCATGTTCACGGCGTACTTCTGGAAGGGGAAGATGGCTGAGTAATAAAGTACGCAGAGTAGGGCCACAATCCAGAAACCGCTGTCGGTGAGAATCTTGCCGAGGTCTGAGATTTTGAAGGGGTCGTCCTTCTCTTCAGCCTCGCCTGTCTGGGCATCAAGTTTCTGATCCATCACGAAATAGACGATGGTCATGATGAGGGCAATGCACATCAGCACCACACCGAAGGCCACTGAGCGGCTCACACTGATTTCACCGCCCAAACGGGCAAAGAAGGGCGAGAAAATCATACAGGTAGCCACACCCAAACGGGCCAAAGCCATCTCGGAACCCATGGCCAATGCCATCTCGCGCCCCTTGAACCACTTCACGATACCACGGCTCACGGTGATACCGGCCATCTCGCAACCACAACCGAAAATCATGAAGCCGCAGGCGGCAAACTTGGCAGATGCGGGCATTCCTGCATAGAAAGGCGAGACACCGGCTTCGTCGAAGAGGGGAATATAGTTCAGGTTATCTGTAAACCACATTTCCAATCCGCTTCCAATGAACGATTCGCTCACGGCGTACCATTTGATGCAGGCACCAATGAGCATTACGGCAGCGGAGAGGACGGCAGTGAATCGTACCCCCATCTTGTCGAGAATGATGCCTGCAAAAATCAGGAAAAAGGCAAACACGTTGAGGAACACCTCGGAACCTTGCATGGTGCCGAAGGCGGTGGAATCCCAGCCACGGGTCTCCTGCATCAGGTCTTTGATGGGTGACAGAATGTCCATGAAGATGTAGCTGCAGAACATGGCCAGGGCCAAGAGCAGCAGGGCGGTCCACCGCATGGCGGCAGAATCGCGCAGAGTCTTTTGAATTGCTTGTGACATTGTTTGATATAAATTGTTTTTGTAAATTTCTTGCAAAGGTACAAAATAATTCATAATTCATAATTCATAATTCATAATTATTTTTGTAACTTTGCACCTAATATGAGATATAATACAGGATTTAATCGCGAAGGCGAATATGACCACTTCAATGTGAATGCGCCGCAACCCCTGCTGGAGTTCTTGTTGGAGAATGTCAAGCAAAGCCGCAATAAGGTAAAGGCTACGCTGCAGGGACGTGGCATCAAGGTAAACGGTAAGACCATTTCGCAATTCG
Organism: uncultured Prevotella sp.; assembly: GCA_947302435.1. GTDB lineage: Bacteria > Bacteroidota > Bacteroidia > Bacteroidales > Bacteroidaceae > Prevotella. Next base: position 3,434 of record CAMYVQ010000030.1, read on the forward strand.
ACTTCATGCTGGAGCCTGGTATGAAAGTGGCTGTCAGCAAGACGAAGCGCAACCAGCAGTCGTTTAAAAGCCGCTATGTGAAGATTGTCTATGAGGATCGCTGGCTTATCGTTGTCGAGAAGAACATTGGTATTCTCTCCATGGCAGCCGGCCATTCAACGCTGAACGTGAAGAGTGTGCTCGACGACTATTTCAAGAAGAGTCGTCAGAAATGTACGGCGCATGTGGTGCATCGCTTGGATCGGGATACCAGCGGGCTGATGGTCTATGCCAAAGATATTGAGACCGAACAGATTCTGGAGCATAACTGGCACGATATTGTCTACGACCGCCGCTATGTGGCTGTGGTCAGTGGCGAGGTGGGGCCGGACGAAGGCACTATTCAGAACTGGCTGAAGGACAACAAGGCATACGTCACCTATTCTTCGCCCGTTGACAATGGCGGCAAACTGGCCATCACCCATTTCCATGTGCTCGACCGTACCACGGAACATTCGCTGGTCGAGTTCAAGTTGGAGACGGGCCGCAAGAATCAGATTCGTGTCCATTCTGCCGACATGGGGCATCCCGTCTGTGGAGATCCAAAGTATGGCAATGGTGACGATCCATTACACCGGCTGTGCCTGCATGCGTGGCTCTTGTGCTTCACCCATCCCATCACGGGCGAGCCGATGGAGTTCGAGACTCCCGTTCCCACGCCTTTCAGGTTGTTGTTTAAGCACTGATAGGGAAGAAGGGGGGTATGGAGAATATTGGGTATTATATTTTCTTATTGGTTGCCATCATCGTAGGCATTACTATCATCAAAAGGATAGCCAGCTGCATGGTCAAGTCTCTCGTACTTGTCGTGCTGCTGGCTATCTTGGCCTATGCCTACTTTTTCCTGCTGTAGGTTAGTATTCTGTCTTGTCCTCTTTTTCTTGCCATAGGCGGAACGCTTCGAGAGCCTCTTCGCGTAGTAGAATCTCACTGGGCTTCTGCCGGTCCTCGGGCTTTAAGGGCAGTTCTTCATAGATGAAATCGTCGGCAAAACCGATGTCGGCAGCATCCTTGCGGTTGTTGGCGTAGTAGATTTTGTCGAGCTTGGCCCAGTAGATGGCACCAAGACACATGGGACAAGGCTCGCACGAAGTGAAAATCTCGCAACCTGAAAGGTCGAAAGTGCCTAACTTCTTGCAGGCTTTACGGATAGTGGAAACCTCGGCATGAGCCGTAGGGTCGTTGTCGATGGTCACACAGTTGGAACCCTCGGCAATGATTTCGCCGTTGCGGGCTATCACGGCACCAAAGGGACCGCCACCAGTGCGCACACTGTTCTTGGACAGTTCAATGGCGCGACGCATTAATTCATTGTTTGTCATCATATTCTTGTTTGAAATAATAGTCGAATTGTTCTTTTAGTTGCTTTGTGTCGGCAATGATGTTGCGGAGTTGCTGCAGATTCTTCTCGTTTTGGGAACCGTGAATCCAAAGTCGGATGTAGCCGTTGGTGGAGTATTTCTGGTTCATGTGTTCCTTGAAACGTTGCCAATGATGCTCTTCGTCCAGTTCAGGATAGTTGGCCAATCCGAATTGCACTGTGCGGCGGAACACAATTTCAGGTGACAAGTCCCGGTCGGCTTCTGCTACAATCTTGCCATAGATGCTCCGTGGAGCATGGGAGGCCGAAGCCCGATGGTCTTCAATCGCCTCTCGCATAATCTTGATTTGTTCGGTAGAGAACCAACGCTTCAGTCGGGCATCGGAAGCCATGATCTTTCCACCTGTGATGTGATGGATGGCGCGAGGGCCTGACATGCCAATGTCATGATATGCTGCAATCGTATAGACCATGTTGATATTGGCTCCAGTAGACTTCGCTAATTCCAACGAACTGCGGATGACACGTGTGACATGTTCCAATGAGTGAGCCTTGTCGAATTGCGCATATTGAGGCAGAATTCGTGTCTCGATAAACTCTACCAAATCCAGACTTGGAGTATTCTTGAGCATATTTTTCAGTTGATTAGTTTGCAAATATACGAATAAATATCTACTTTTGCAAAAGATTTTGTAAAAATCGGTGATTATGGAACAGAATACAGTGAAGAAAAATTCCCCGAAGGCATGGCTGTTGGCTGCAAGGCCAAAGACACTGACAGGTGCTGCCGTGCCGGTGATGATAGGATTGGCACTGGCATATAAGGATTCACAGAACTATGCTGGCGAGGTGTTCAGCTGGACAGCGGCCATTCTCTGCATGCTTTTTGCTTTCATTATGCAGATTGATGCCAATTTTGTAAACGATTTCTTTGACTACGCAAAGGGAACGGACAACCGCGAGACGCGACTTGGGCCGGAACGAGCCTGTATGCAGGGGTGGGTGAGCTTTAGTGCGATGAAGCATGCCATTGCCCTTACTACGGTGCTGGCCTGCATAGTAGGCCTTCCCCTTGTTCTCTATGGAGGACTGGAGATGTTGTTGGTTGGCCTCTTTTGTGTGGTGTTCTGTTTCCTATACACAACCCATCTTTCCTATATGGGGTTAGGCGATGTGCTTGTGCTGGTCTTCTTCGGACTTGTTCCTGTGTCAGTGACCTATTACGTGCAACTGCACACATGCTCGGCAGAAGTGATTGTCGCTTCCTTGGCCTGTGGCATTGTGATCGATGCCTTGTTGCTGGTGAACAACTTCCGTGATCGTGATACCGACCGGGCAGCGGGCAAGAACACGCTGGTCGTTCATATTGGAGCCAAAGCCACTTTGATTCTCTATCTTTGTGTGGGCATCGTGGCCTGTCTCATGGGCATCGTGTTCTGGGTCAACGGGCATGTCATGGCATTCGTCCTACCCGTTGTGTATCTTTTGCTTCATATTCTCACCTACTTGAAAATGAAGAAGATATGGAAAGGACGTGAACTGAATGTTTGCTTGGGTGAGACAGCACGAAACATCTTTGTTTATGGTCTGACGGTGACGTTGGGCATCTTGTTTCTGTAGCTGCCGTTTCTGTCCGTCGCTATTTCTGTGGCATGTTATTTTTCTCCTTCCATTCCTTCATTTTGAATGAAGCAGCAATGAAAGCTCTTCGCCAGTCGGTGTCGAGTGAGAAGCGTGTCATGGAGTCACCATTGTTATAGTAGGACAGTACAAGGTCTTTGTCTGAATCGTCGAACAACGGGTTCGAGTAGCTGGCATCCATAAAGATCTTTATGGTCTCAACCATGAAGACTTTCGGCTCGTTGCGCTGTTCCAGAATCGTCTTTGTATAGAGGTTGATGAAATTGTTGAGCGCAAAGGCTTGCTTGTCGAGGAATGCTGTCGTCGAATCGGGCATTTGTTCTCTCATCTTTATGAAAAGATAGTCGAGTGCGTCAAGCTTGAACTGGTTGAATTGCTTGACGATGCCCTCAGAGGTGGGATTGTCAACAACTTCCTTTGCCTTTGAATGGATACTGTTGTAGATTTCCTGTGCGTTGATATTCATGCACGAAAAACAGGAAAGCAGAATACAGATGAATAGGGTTTTCATTGTCATTGTTTTTTTGTTGTTTATAATTTAGTTTCGTTCCAAGAAGAGGCGTCGGTTGATGCATGGTGGCAGCTCTTCATCGTAGTGGCTCACCATGATGAGCGTTTTTTGAGGGTCTTGGCAATAGTTCTCAATGATGTCTCGTACTTTGTCTCGGTTGGCATCGTCGAGTCCATGAAGGGGTTCGTCAAGAATCAGCAGTTCCGGATTTTTCACAAATGCCCTGGCAACAAGCACCAGCCGTTGCTCACCGCTTGAGAGTGTCACGAAGGAGCGTTGGGCCAGATGAGCGATGCCGAATACCTGCATCCATTGCAGGCAGATGGCTTTCTCTGACTCATTAGGACGAACATACAAACCGACAGTGTCTTTCAACCCACTGGCCACAACGTTGATGGCGGGCAGGTTGCGCTGATAAGCCCGATGCATTTCCGGGGAAACGTAGCCAATGCGCCGTTTGATTTCCCAAATGCTTTCTCCGCTGCCCCGTTGTTGTCCGAAGAGTGTAATGTCGCACGCATAGCTTTGTGGATTGTCAGCACAGACGAGGGAGAGTAGGGTGGACTTGCCACTTCCGTTCTTACCCGAAATCGCCCATCGTTCTCCCCTTTTGACACACCAATCAAGGTCTTTCAGAATGGTACGGCTCCCGTAACGGATGCTCACTTGGTGCATGTCGATGACAGTGTTGCTGGATGAAAGAGGTTGGCACGTCATCTGCGAATGGCAGCTGACGTTCTTACTTGTCTCACCTGCATCACCTGCTGTATGATGAGATGGTTCGCTCTCTTGCTGGGGCATGTTGATGATTTCATCGGCATAAGAGGGTATGTCGTCTTCACGGGAAACGACCAAGAAGAGGTGAATGCCTTGTTGGTTGGCAAGCTGCGGCAGAAGTTGGTTGAGTTGCTGGCGTGCCTGTGCATCAAGACCGATGAAGGGATTGTCGAGAATCAGGGTGGTGGGATTGGCCATCAGTGTCTTGATGAGCTGGAACTTGCGTAGTTCGCCGCTTGAGAGCAGAATGACATATTTGTCGAGCAGAGGTTCCATCTCAAAGAGCTGATAAAGCTGTTTCCGAAAAGATTCGCTCTGGGCATTGTTGCTGCCAGCCTGGAGATAGGCACGTTCAAGCAGATCGCCTACACAAGGCGTTTCTTCGTCAATGTCGTGCTGGTTCCACCGCAGTTGCAAGTAATAGGCCCTATCGGTAGCAGGGCCGTATGCATCGCTGAAAGCCAAATACCGTACCTTGTCACTGGCCATCTGGCGGCGCATCTTCTCAACGTATTGGGTCTTCCCACTGCCATTGGGGCCGAAGATAACGGTTATTTTTGCTTGTTGTTCCATACTTTGTCTTGATTTTTGTTGATAAAATCTTTCCATCCCTTATAGTGCGTGTCCCCGGTTTCTGGCCGTCCCATTTGTAGATAGTGGCAGTAAGCTGCAGCAAGGGCATCGGTGGCATCCATGAATTTTCCCATCTCTTCCTCCTTGATTTTCAGCAGGCGTTGCAACATGCCTGCCACCTGTTCTTTGGAAGCCGAGCCATTGCCGGTGAGTGCCATCTTGATTTTCATCGGTGCATACTCATGGATAGGCACACTGTGACGGATGGCTGCTGCAATCGCCACTCCTTGCGCCCTGCCCAGCTTGAGCATTGATTGTACGTTCTTGCCGAAAAATGGAGCCTCGATGGCCAGTTCGTCGGGCAGAAACGAATCGATGATGCCAGTTACACGTTCAAAGATGTGTCCCAACTTCATGTAACCGTCCTCGAATTTGCGAAGGTCAATAACCCCCATAGACACCATCTCCGACTTGTTGCCAACAACGCGCAGCACCCCATAGCCCATGATGTTGGTACCGGGGTCAATGCCAAGTATGATTTTTTCGCCTTTCAATCTTTTTGTAATGATAACGGTTATAGGAAGGGGGATAGCAGATGGCTGAACCATCCACGGAAACGCTGCCAGGGCGTGCGGAATTCTTTCCAGTATTCTGGGGTGAGCCGGATGCTCTCCTGTTTGTCGCGATTGAACATGTCGTCCAGTTCCTGTGTCGTGTTGTGGTCGATGATGACGGCATTCTCTTCGTAGTCGTAGCGCAGGCTTCGCGAATCGAGGTTCGTAGAGCCTACCGTACAGAACCGGCCGTCGACCATCATAATCTTTGAATGATGAAATCCTGGCTGGTAGAGCCATACCTCGGCACCTTGTTTCATCATTTTATGTGCCTGATAAAAGGCACAGTCGGGGGTCAATGGAATATCACTCTTTGCCGACAGCATCAGCTCTACCTTCACACCGCGTTTGATGGCATTGCGGAGTGCTTTGGTGACACTCGGTAAAAGGGTGAAATAGGGATTGATGATATTGATGGAATCGCGTGCCTCATTGATGGCTGTGATATAGAACTGACGCATGATCTTGTTGGTCTTGCGCGGTTCGCGATTGACGATGCCCACCAATTTACGTCCGGCTGTAGCGGTCGTATCGGGCTTTAGCCCTTCAAACTTTTCAGGCGTATAGGCACGGAAATACTCTGGCTTCCAGATGTCTTCGCCTGTGGTCTTCTGCCAGATGCGTGAGAAAATGAGCTGAAGCTCGTTGACGGCTCCCCCCTCTATACGGCAATGCATGTCGCGCCAAGCCCCCACCTGTTCCGTACCTTTTATATAATAGTCGGCTACATTCATTCCGCCCGTATAGGCGATGGAGCCATCGATGACAACGATTTTCCGGTGGTCGCGAGGCCAGATGTGGTTTACCCAGGGGAAGCGGATGGGGTCGAACTCCCAAATGTCAATGCTGTCCTGACGGAGAGCGGTGATGTGGCGTTTGAACAAAGGCTGGTTGTTGGAGTCGTTGCCGAAGCCGTCGAAGAGCGCTCGCACTTCGACCCCCTCTTTCCGCTTCTCCCGAAGAAGATCAAAGAGAAGGGAGGCAATAGAGTCATTACGGAAGTTAAAGTATTCAAGATGGATGCTATGACGTGCTTGGCGAATTGCCTTGAACATGTCGTCGAATTTCTGTTGTCCCGACATGAGCAATGTCACACAGTTGTTGTGGGAGAAGTTGACCCCCAGCTCTTCCAGCTTATAGCGGATGATGGAATCGGAAGTTGCCAGTGCATCCTGTTCTGTGAGCGCAATGGAAGCTGCCTGTGCGAAGGCTGTTTGGTAGAACGAAGCGAGGATGATGCCCGTCATCCCCACTTTTATGATTCCTGAAAAACTCATTTGCGGTATTTCTGTCTATATTCTGTGGGAGAAATGCCAAACCTCTCCTTGAAGGTGGAGATGAAATGCTCTCCCGTTGCGAAGCCAACATTGGTGGCTAATTCACTCATATTGATATTGGTGCGTTTCAGGAGCAGACAGGCATGTTTCAGTCGCATGTCCTTTACCAGTTCGGCTGGGGTCTTGCCTGTAATGTCGCGTATTTTCATGAAGAAGGGACGTATGCCCATTCCCATGGCGCGTGCCATCTCCTCCAGATTGATCTGTCCGCGGCTCATGTTCTGCTGGACGTATTGTTCGACATTCATAATGAGCCGATGATCCATCGCATTCAGTGTGGATTGTTCAGAATAATTCTGTTCGTTGTCTTCTTGTGCGGTGTTCTCGTCTCTGATATACTGCACTTCCAATGAGCGTATCTCCTCGTCGGGCTGGTCGTCTTCGCTCTTGGGGTTGAAGTCGCCATAGTCCATGCTTTCCGTTGCTGTCGTCATACTGGAATTGTGACCTTCCAGCATACGGGTCTCGGCACCTTCAATCAGGTCGCTCGTCATCTCGAAGGCTCCGATGCCTAACAGTTTGTTGAAGCGCATTGTTGCTTCCAACAAGTTGAAAGGCTTCTCTAAATAGTCGTCGGCTGAGAGGGCGATATTCTGGTCAATCAGCTCCAAGTCGCTCATCTTGCTATCCATCACGAGGACAAACTTGGTCTTGTTGAATTCCGGATTGGTCTTCACCTGATTGCAAAGCTCACTACCCGTCATGGGGGTCATAGCGTGTTTGCAGATAATCAGGTCGGGCATGGTGGTCTCCACCTCAGCGGCGGCCTTCACAATGTCATTGTAGGAGTGGAAATCATAGACGTAGCGCAGACGGGCATCGACAAACTTGATGAAGTCGTCGTTGTCGTCGATGAACATCACACGGAATTTCGAGGTGGGTGACTCGCGGTATTGGGCACGAATCTCTGAGGTCAGTTCCTCACCGACAGCTTCCGGCAGATTCATCTCTCCGTGGCTGTTCAGTTCAAAATGCTTGTTCACCTGCTGACGGGCGTGCTCTTCGGGATGTTCCAGTGCCATCTGCATATCGCTCACCCGCGTGATGATTTGCAGCATCTGCGAGTGAAGGGTGTTCAGTTGTTCGCGTTCTTCCAATGTGGATTCGCGCTCTGCCAGGTTCATGATAATCGAAGTCATGCGGGCCATCGGTTGGCGCAAGTCGTCGCTGGCCGACTTGATTTCCTCGCGCTGGATGGTCAGTTCGTTGAGCAGTTCATGTTTCTTCTTCCAGATGACACGCAGTTTGTCGATTCCGATCTTCCACATGTAGAGTACGATGATGATCAGTGCAACGTAGAAGGCCAGCATCCACATTTGCAGATACCAGGGCTTTTCAACGACAATTTCAATGATGCGCTCGTTTTTACTGACAGCACCCTCCGCACTGACCGCTTTTACATGGAGCGTGTACTTTTTGCTTTCCAGATTCGTGAACGTCACGCCGTGCTTGATGGCATCACCATTGCGCCAGTCGTTGTCCAGTCCTTCCATCCAGTACATGAACTGAAGGCGTTCGCTTTGGTTGTAGTTGCCGGCTGCAAACTTGATGGTGAAAGAATTCTGATTGCTGTTCAGTGTTATTTTGGTACTTTCATTCAATGTCTGCTTCAAGGGGATGTTATTGTCGTAGGTGTGGCCGGGCAGTATCTCCTCTTCGCCAATCATCAACTGTGTGAGCATGACAGTGGGAAGAGCCTTGCTCTCGGCAACCGACATCGGACGGGCAAAGTTCACACCGTAGAGACCGCCCATGATGACGATTCCGCTCTTCTTCGTGGTGTAGATGGCTCCCATGTTGAACTCATTGCTTTGCAGACCATCGCGGTGCGAGTAGTTGTAGAGTCCATAGTCGATGATGTCACTCGAATGGTCGCGTTGCACCACGATGCGGCACACACCATAGCTGGTGGATACCCAGATGTTGTGGTTCTTGCCCTCAGCAATGCCGCAGATGTTGTTGTTGCAAAGCTGCTGATTCTTCTCGGTGATATAATCCAGCTCATCGTTTTCCAGATTCAGGATGTTCAGGCCTTCTCGTGTACCAATCCAGATAAGTCCTTCGGAATCCTTGAAGAGACAGGTGATATAGTTGTTTGTGAATCTTTTGAGATTGGTCGAGTTGCCTGTCAGGTGTCTTACTTCAGCATTCGAAAGATTCATGATGGTGAGTCCTTCGGAAGTACCCACCAGCAAGATGTTGTCATTGCTGTAATGAAGAGCCGTCACATTGTTGGATCGCAACTTGTTGTTTTCCTTGGTGTAGTTGGAGAAGGTCTCCATTCGGATGTTGTACATCTGCAAGCCTCCCTCAGTGGCAATCCAAAGATTGCCGGCCTTGTCGGTACAGAGGGCGTTGATGTGGTCGTCAATCAGGGTTTTCTTGATGGTGTCGCCTACAGTGGAATAGATCTTGGTCGAACCGTTCTTGATTCGGGTGAGACCGTTCTGTTGGGAACCAACCCAAAGGCTGCCGTCGCTGGTACGTGCCATGGCTGTCACTTTCAGGCTGGCTAAATGGCCGTTGTAGTTGAGAATGCCGTGGTCGCCTGTACCATAGATAAGCTCACCGTTCTCGTCCTCACAGATGGCGGTGATGTCGCCGATCATCTCTGCCGTAAACTTGTAGATGTTGGCTCCCCAATAGGCCACTCCCGACTTTGCCGTGCCCACCCAAAGCAAGTCGGTGTCGTCAATATAGACACTCTGAATGCCGGGTGAACTGTGCATGCGGCTTGGAATCATGGTGATCAGTTGGGTGGTTTCCATCTCCAGTGTGTTTGCATTGACTCTGATGAGACCGTTTCGGCTGGTGGCAATCCAAATGGTGTTGTCGCGATGGCCTGCCATGCTGTTTACACTATAGTCGGCACCAATGCCAATCAACCCAAGCTGGTTGCCAATCGTGGTGTTCCAGGTCTTTGTCCTCTTGTTGTAGAGGAAGAGTGTCCCCTGTCCGTAGAGCCAGATGTTGTCGTTCGGGTCGGAAAAGACTTTGAGGGTTTTGCTGTTTCGGAGTTGTTGCTGCGCAATGTCGTTCACAATCCACCGCACTTTTTGTTGGCTCATCACGTCGCAACAGACTAACATGCCGTTGCTGTAGACGATAACGGCACCTTCCTTGCATTCGCCGATGGAGCAGATGTCGCCCTGGGGAATACCGTTGGTGCCCTGTGCCGTGCCTGTATAGCCGAACTCGTAGATCATCTGTTTCTGCATGTTGTAGCAGATGATGCCTCGGTTGGGCAAGTAGCACCAAACGTTGTGGTAGCTGTCAATATAGGATATTTGTGGCACAGAGTTGATACCCATATTGGCAAACACCTGCTTCATGTCACGTTCAAAGTTGTCGGTCTGTGGGTGATAGACGCAATAGCCGACCGGTGTCTCCACCCACAGGTTGCCGTCGATGGCTTCCTGAATGCTTAGGATATAGCTGTCGGGTAGAGAAGTACCGTCTTGCGAATCGCATTGGAAATGCTTGAAGACATATCCGTCGTAGCGGTAGAGTCCAGCAGGCGTGCCGAACCACATAAAACCGCGTGAATCCTTCAATATGCAGGTCACTTGACTGGAAGTTAGGCCTTCGCGGGCATCGAGTGTCTTGAAATAATATGTCGCTGAAGCTGAGAGGGGCATCAGTAGGATTAGCAGAAAGAAAAGTTGTTTCAGTTTTCTCATGTATACCTTTTTTAATATATATAGAGTCCAGCGGTCTTCGTTTCTTGTTGGCATGCTAAATCATGCATGAGTAGCTGTCGACCACTCCCAGTAGCCGTTTTTGGTTATCGATGACCAGCACGGAGTGGATCTTGTGTTTTTGCATGATATGTTGTATGTCTGAAATCTTGGTGTCTGGACTGACAATCTTGGGTGTGCGTGTCATGATGTCGCTCACGGTGCGGTCGAAGAACTTCTCCTGCCATTTCTCCATGGCACGGCGTATGTCGCCATCGGTGATAATGCCCACGATATGGCCGTCTTGTTCGGCAACGCCAAGACCCAGCTTGCCTTTGCTCACCAGTATGATGGCTTCGCCCAGATGCATGTCGGGGGGCAGGATGGGGAGGTCGTCGCTTCGCATCACGTCTTGTGCTGTTGTCAGCAGTCGTTTGCCCAGTTCGCCGCCCGGGTGGAAGTGTGCAAAGTCTTGTGGACGGAAATGGCGTGCCTCCATTAGGGCGATGGCCAGTGCGTCACCCATCGCTAAAGTAGCTGTTGTCGAGCTGGTGGGGGCAAGGTTCAGCGGACAGGCTTCGTGGCTGACACTAACATTCAGGTGGCAGGTGGAATACTTTGCCAAGAGCGAAGCAGGGTTGCCCGTCATGCCAATAATAGGTATCTGCATGTGGAGCACCATGGGAATGAAGCGAAGCAGTTCGTCGGTGGCTCCAGAGTTGGAAATGGCAATCACCACATCGTCGTGAGTCATTACACCCAAGTCGCCATGATAGACATCCAAAGGGTTGATGAAGAAGGAAGGCGTGCCCGTCGATGCGAGTGTGGCCGCAATCTTGGCTCCGATGTGGCCGCTTTTGCCCACACCCGTCACAATCACCTTTCCCTTACATTCCAGAATCAGTCTGACGGCTTTGTCAAATTCCTCGTCAATCTTTGGAATCAGGTCAAGCAGGGCTTGTGCCTCGTCCTTGATACACTGTATGGCGTAGTCTCTTGAAGTCATTTGTCGTTCAGCAGTTTTTCAATGAGACCTTCCAGTTTGTTTAGCTCCAGCATATTGGCTGCATCGCTCAACCCGTGGTCGGGGTCGGGGTGTACTTCAAAAAAATAGCCCGTGGCACCGAAAGCCTTAGCTGCCAAAGCCATCTGGGGCACAAAACGGCGGTCGCCTCCCGTCTTTCCTCCTTGGGCATCGGGGCGTTGCACGCTATGGGTGCAATCCATAATCACCGTGGGGACAATCTGTAGCATATCGGGAATATTGCGAAAGTCAACGACCAGATTTCCGTAGCCCATCATGTTGCCGCGTTCTGTGAGCCATATCTCCTTCGCACCAGCCTCGCGAGCCTTTTCAACGGGGTAGCGCATGTCTTTACCCGAAAGGAATTGCGCTTTTTTGATGTTGACAATCTTTCCTGTGTGTGATGCTGCCACCAAAAGGTCGGTCTGTCGGCAAAGGAAGGCGGGAATCTGCAATACATCCACCACTTCTCCCACAGGCTCTGCCTGCCAGGCTTCATGAATGTCGGTGAGCAAGCGGAGTCCGTATTTCTGCTTTACGTCGGCCAACATCTGTAGTCCTTTCTCCAGTCCGGGGCCACGGAAAGAATGAATGCTGGTACGATTGGCCTTGTCGAATGAGGCCTTGAAGATGATATCGGTTCCCAAACGCTGATTGATTTCAGTGAGTTTTGCAGCCACGGTGTCGAGCAGTTCAGCCGTTTCAATGACACAGGGGCCTGCTATGATAGTTGAAGAAGTCATACTTATATATATAATTATGTGTTCAGACATGCAAAGGTAGATATTTCCAATGAAACAAGCAAATATTAATCAATCTTTTGCTTGAAAATGAAAAAAAATAGAGAAAAATTTGGTGGGGTAAAAAAGTTTTCTATACCTTTGCACCTGTTTTAAGGATAATGCCTCCGAAAAGGAGGGTAAAAGTTTAACAAATTATTTAACAAAAAAATGAAAAAGTTAATGATGACAATCGCAGCTGCATTTGCTGCTGTAACTATGAATGCACAAGTTTACGTTGGTGGCGGTATTGGTTTCGCTTCTCATGACAACGGTAACAAGTCTTACACTTCGTTCAAGTTTATGCCCGAGATTGGCTACAGCCTCGATGAGGATATGGCAATCGGTATTACCTTCGGCTATGAACAGGGTAATGTTGATGAAGCTATTATTTCTGATAAAGGTAGTCTTGATGCTCCTAAGTCGTTCTCGATTGCTCCTTACCTTCGTTGCAATTTTGCCAAGTTTGGTCCTGTGACTCTTTTTGGTGATGCACAGCTCTCTTACTCAAACATTGACAATAAGGACATCGACGGTCTGAAATACAACAAGTTCGGTGTTGGTATTCTTCCTGGTGTGGCTGTTAGCCTGACCAAGGAACTGAGCTTCGTTTCTCATTTCGGCTACCTGGGCTACAACCAGATTAAGTCTGATGCAGATGGTGCAAAGGCTACCTCAAGCGTTGGCCTGAACCTGACCAATGGCCTGAGCTTCGGTCTCTACTACAACTTCTAAGAAATAGAGTAAATGATTGATTGTTAATAGCCTGTCCTCATTTCGAGGACAGGTTTTTTGTTTTTGGGGAGGTGTGAGTACCGAACCTTGGTGTTCTCACTACCTGACTTTGGCACTCATGTTACTTGGCTTTGGCACTCATGTTGTCTGGCTTTGGCACTCATGTTGTCTGACTTTGGTATTTGTTGGTATAAAATCTGGTACTGAAGAGATATTGTAGATGTACTGTGGAGTTCGTTTTTTTTTCTTAAAAGACAATAGAGCCTTTGGCGTTCTCGTTTTTTATTTATATCTTTGCAGGTCAAAATTAAAAAAGGTAAAAATAACAAGAGATATACAATGGCAAAAAGATTCGCCGAGCATAGAGGCTTGGACCTGACACAGGTGAACAATGAGATTCTGGAAAGGTGGGCGAAAGAAGATATCTTTCACCGTTCTGTTGATGAGCGCGAGGGCTGTCCTCAATTCATTTTCTTTGAGGGACCTCCTTCGGCCAATGGTCATCCGGGCATTCACCATGTGCTGGGACGTGCGCTGAAAGACACGTTCAACCGCTATAAGACCATGCAGGGCTTTCAGGTAAAACGTAAGGCAGGCTGGGACACTCACGGACTCCCTGTAGAGTTAGGTGTTGAGAAGGCATTAGGCATTACCAAGGCTGATATTGACAACAAGGAAAGTGAGAAATACATCTCCACAGAGGACTATAACCGCAAATGTCGCGAGAATGTGATGATGTTCACGGCTGAATGGCGTGATCTCACTGAGCGAATGGGCTATTTTGTCGACCTTGACCATCCTTACATCACTTACGACAATAAGTATATTGAGACTTTGTGGTATCTGCTGAAGAAGTTCTACGAGAAAGGCCTTCTTTATAAAGGTTACACTATTCAGCCTTACAGCCCTGCCGCAGGTACGGGCTTGTCGTCGCACGAACTGAACCAGCCGGGATGCTATCGCGATGTGAAGGACACCACTTGCACGGCCCTCTTCAAGATGAAGAACCCGAAACCCGAAATGGCACAATGGGGTACGCCTTTCTTCATGGCTTGGACGACGACTCCTTGGACATTGGCTGCCAACTCGGCACTCTGTGTAGGTCCGAAAATCGACTACGTGGCTCTTGACACTTACAATCCCTATACGGCTGAAAAGATTACAGTTGTCATGGCTGAGGCTCGTGTGCCGGCCTATTTTGACACGGCTGCCGAGATTACCGATGGCGGCGAAATGCCAGACTTCAAGAAAGGCGAGAAGTTCCTGCCTTATCGTGTGGTGGGCCGTTATAAGGGAACCGACCTTGTGGGCATGGAATATGAGCAGTTGTTGCCCATGATTCGTCCGATGGGTGAAGCGTTCCGTGTCATTCCAGGCGATTATGTGACGACCGAGGATGGTGCCGGTATCGTGCATATCGCCCCCAACTTTGGTGCCGACGATGCTTTCGTGGCCAAAAAGGCAGGCATCTGTCCTATTGTGCTCATTGACAAGAAAGGGGCCGAGCGTCCTGTGGTTGATCTGCAAGGTAAATATTTCTTGGTGGAGGATCTCGACGAAAAATTCGTTGAGCGCTATGTGGATGTTGAGAAGTGGGGCCGCTATGCAGGCCGCTACGTGAAGAATGCCTACGATGAAACTCTCACCGACAAGGACGAGACCCTTGATATCTCTATCTGCATGGACTTGAAGGCCGATGGCAAGGCTTTCAAGATTGAAAAACATGTACACAACTATCCCCATTGCTGGCGTACCGACAAGCCCGTACTCTACTATCCTCTCGACTCTTGGTTTATCAAGAGCTCGGCTTGCAAGGAGCGCATGAGCGAGCTGAACCGCACCATTGGCTGGCATCCCGAATCGACGGGGTCGGGCCGCTTTGGCAACTGGCTTGACAATTTGAACGACTGGAACCTTTCTCGCTCTCGTTTCTGGGGTACTCCGTTGCCCATTTGGCGTAGTGAGGATGGCGAGGAGAAGTGCATCGGTTCACTCGGAGAACTTTATAGTGAGATTGAGAAGGCCGTTGCCGCTGGCGTGATGACTTCGAATCCTCTGAAGGAGAAAGGTTTTGTTCCTGGCGACATGTCACAGGAGAACTACGACAAGATAGACATGCACCGTCCATACGTTGACTATATCATGTTGGTCAGCGAGAGTGGAAAGCCCATGAAACGTGAGACTGATCTCGTTGATGTGTGGTTTGATTCGGGTTCAATGCCGTATGCACAAGTACATTATCCTTTTGAGAATAAAAAACTGATTGACAATAATTTATCGTTCCCTGCCGATTTCATTAATGAAGGTGTTGACCAGACCCGTGGATGGTTCTTTACCCTCCATGCCATCGCAACAATGATTTTCGACTCGGTGGCCTTCAAGAATGTCATTTCCACCGGTCTTGTGCTCGATGCCAAGGGCAACAAAATGTCGAAGCATGTAGGTAATGTGGTCAATCCGTTTGAAATGATTGATAAGTTCGGTTCTGATGCCGTGCGCTTCTACATGATGACTAACTCAGAGCCTTGGGATAACCTGAAGTTCGATCCCGAAGGCGTGGCAGAGGTCAGCCGCAAATTCTTCGGAACGCTCTACAATACTTACATGTTCTTGGCCAAGATTGCCAATGTCGACAATTTTGACCCGTCCACACCACAGGTTCCTGTCAGTGAACGTCCTGAATTTGACCGTTGGATCTTGTCTTGTCTGAATTCCACTGTTGAAGGTGTGCAGGCAGAACTGGACAATTTCGACCCGACACGTGCCGGTCGCTTGATTGACAAGTTCGTGGATGAAGACCTTTCCAACTGGTATGTCCGTCTGAACAAGAAACGCTTCTGGGGCAAGGATATGGAGAAAGACAAGCTGGCTGCCTATCAGACCCTTTATGAGTGTTTGATGACCGTGGCAAAACTGTTGGCTCCCTTCGCTCCTTTCTTTGCCGACCGCCTTTATCTTGACTTAGGTGGCAAACTCGACTCTGTTCACTTGGAGAGGTTCCCAAGCTTCGATGCTTCACTGATCAATAGCGATTTGGAGCAGCGCATGCTGATTGCCCAGCGCATCACGACCATCGTCCTTGCATTGCGCCGCAAGGAGAGCATCAAGGTGAAGCAGCCTTTGCAGACCCTGATGATTCCTCCCGTTGATGCCGAGCAGCGCCAGGAGATTGAGAGCGTGAAGGACATCTTCTTGCAGGAGGTGAATGTGAAAGAGGTGAAGTTCGTCGAAGGTCAGGGCATTCTGGTGAAGAAGGTGAAATGCAATTTCCGCACTATGGGTAAGAAGTTCGGCAAGCTGATGAAGGCTGTTGCCGCTGCGGTAGATGCCCTTACACAGGAACAGATTGCCCAGTTGGAGACAGAAGGCCAACTCATGCTCAATGTCGAAGGACAAGACCTGACGGTAGAGGCCGTCGATGTCGACATCATCAGCGAGGACATCCCCGGCTGGCTGGTAGGCAACGAAGGCAACCTGACCGTGGCACTCGATATTACGCTGACCGATGAACTTCGTAATGAGGGTATGGCCCGTGAGCTGGTGAACCGCATCCAGAACCTGCGCAAGCAGAGCGGATTGGAGATTACCGACCGCATCACCGTGAGCATCGAGCCTAACGACCTTGCTACCAAGGCCATCAATGCCTTTGGCGACTATGTGGCCAGACAGGTGCTTGCCGATGCCATCAGCATGGAGCCGAACGACGGACAGGAAGTGGAATTTGACGACTTTAATCTACATATCAAAATAACAAAATCCTAAAATTTATGACCGAGAAAACACGTTACACGGATGAAGAACTCGAGGAGTTCCGTGAAATCATCAATGAAAAACTGACGTTGGCCAAGCGTGACTACGACCAGATGATGAAAGTACTGACGAACCAGGACTCGAATGATGTTGACGACACATCGCCTACATACAAGGCACTGGAAGAAGGTAGTACAACCCAGTCGAAAGAAGATCTTATTCAGTTTGCCGCACGTCAGCAGAAGTTCATCCAAGGACTGAAAGCTGCATTGGTGCGTATTGAAAATAAGACGTATGGCATTGACCGTATCACGGGAAAACTGATTCCCAAAGAACGTCTTCGCGCTGTTCCCCATGCTACGTTGAGCGTTGAGTCAAAGCAGATGGAAAAGCAAAGGAAGTGACTCTAAATTGAAGAATTTGAATTGAAGATCAAGGAACTTCTTACGAAAGGAAGACTCGCAATCATCCTGGTTGTCGCCATTCTCCTTGTTGACCAGATTATCAAGATTTGGGTTAAGACTCACATGGCACTCCATGAGAGTATCCATATCACTGATTGGTTCTATATTGCGTTCATTGAAAACAGTGGCATGGCATACGGCCTTCAACTCGGCCCCAAACTGCTGTTGTCGCTCTTCCGTGTCGTTGCCATCAGCGCCTTGTCCTATTATGTGTGGCTTCAGGTGCGGCGCAACGCCCGAATGGGCTATCTGGTCTGCCTGTCCATGATTCTGGCCGGGGCCATCGGCAATCTGATTGACTGCATGTTCTACGGTTTGGTGTTCGACGCTTCTACAGCATACACCACGGCGGGTTTCGTGCCTTTTGGCGACGGCTATGCACCTTTCCTGATGGGTAAAGTGGTCGATATGTTCTACTTCCCTTTGATTGTGACGACTTATCCTGATTGGTCACCGTGGAATGCAGGCGAAGAATTCATCTTCTTCAGTCCGGTATTCAACTTTGCTGATTCCGCTATTTCGGTGGGTGTCGCACTGCTGTTGCTGTTCTATAGGAAGGAGGTCAGCGAAATATCATTTAAACGTGAATAGACTCGCCCATATCGTTTTTCTGGCGTTTGTCGTCAGCTGGGCTTTATGGGGATGCAAACCCAAGACACCCAGTAGATACATTCAGCCCGATCAGATGGAAGACATTCTCGTCGATTACCATTTGGCCAAAGCTGTGGCTCAGGTCGATGGTAATTATGACGAATTGTCCTATAGACAGTCACTCTATTTTCAGGCGATTCTTCAGAAACATGGGGTGACACAGGCTGAGTTCGACTCGTCGCTGGTCTATTATTACACACGGGCAGACCGTTTTGCATCTGTTTATAGGCGTGTCGTTGACCGTTTACAGGATCAGGCTGTCGTGCTGGGTGCCTCAGAGGGTGAGATAGGGCGTTATGCCACGCTGAATGCCTTCGGTGATACGGCCAATATCTGGTCGGGGTATTCATCCATTCTTTTGATACCCACGCCTCCTTATCATCGTAGTGAGTTTATGATCACGGGCGATTCCCTTTTCCGTAAGGGCGACACATTCCTACTTCAGTTCATGTCTGATTTCGTCTATCAGAGTGGTACGAAGGACGGTTTGGTCTATTTGGTCGTGGAATATCCCGATACGGTGGTGGTACGCCAGTCACGTTTTACTTTCTCCGGGCTTAACCAAATACGCATGGACAACCCGCCGGACAACTGCCCCAAATCAGTGAAAGGCTATTTCTATGTGGGTGGCACGCATGATCATTCGACCATCCTCCGCATGGCTTTTTTGAACAATATTCAATTAATCAGATTCCATAAGAAAAATGAAGAACCAGCAGCGACCGCGTCGGATAGCATCGCATCGGATTCAATTGCCGGACGGGCAGTTGATGTCACAGTCGGTAGTGGAGATTCTGTCGGGAGAGGTCGTAAGATGCTACGCCTTGGAAAGGGAGATAGCCCAAACAGAGTGGTGGAGCGGATTGATTCAGTTAAGACACGACACTGATGGCCGTCTTTGTGCCTACTATGAGGGGAAACGAATAGAATAAAGAACTAAAAACCAAGAGAATATGAATTTGAAAATGCGTTTGGCGGTCATGAACTTTATGGAGTTCGCCGTATGGGGTGCCTACCTGACTTGTATGGGCAACTATCTGGGAATTGCCGGACTTGGCGAACAGATAGCGTGGTTCTATGCCATTCAGGGTATTGTCTCAATCTTTATGCCGACCATTATGGGCATTGTGGCTGATAAGTATATCCAACCGCAACGGTTGTTAGGGCTCTGTCATCTGCTTGCTGGCGTTGCCATGTTAGGTTGCTGGTGGATGGGTGTTGAGGCTGGCTTTGGTCGTGAATTGCATGACAAGTCGGCATTCATTGCCACCTATGCCGTAAGTGTCGCTTTCTTCATGCCTACAATCGCATTGTCAAATACCGTGGCTTTCTCATCGTTGAAAAAGAATGGTTTCGACACGGTGAAGGACTTTCCGCCTATCCGTGTGTTGGGCACTGTCGGCTTCATCGCTACCATGTGGTTTGTCAACTGTGCCGTATGGGACGACGGTTCGTTTTTCTTCACGCTTGAGGAGAATGCCCATAAGTTCCAGTATACCTATATGCAGTTCTTTGTCTCAGGCTTCTTGAGCCTTGTGCTTTGCGCCTATTGCTTCACGCTGCCCGAATGCCGTCTGCAACGCGAGGAAAAGGAAGTGTCTCTATTGGAACGTTTGGGGCTCAATGCCTTTAAGCTCTTCAAAACGAGGAAGATGGCTCTTTTCTTCATCTTCTCTGCATTGCTCGGCATGTGCTTGCAGGTGACCAACGGCTACGCAGGTCCGTTTATCACCAGTTTCAGAGGCTCTGCCGATGAAGCCATTGCTACATCGTTTGCAGCTAATAATGCAACGCTCCTTTCCTCTATCTCACAGGTGAGCGAGGCCCTTTGCATCCTTATGATACCGTTTTTCCTGAAGCGTTTCGGCATTAAGATCGTCATGCTGATGTCAATGTTTGCCTGGGTGTTCCGCTTTGGCTTCTTCGGCATTGGCAATCCTGCCATGCCGGGGGTGCTGCTCTTCATTCTTTCATGCATTGTCTATGGCGTGGCCTTCGACTTTTTCAACGTGTCGGGTGGCATCTTTGTCGATCAGGAGTGTGAACCCAGCATCAAGGCTTCCGCTCAAGGACTGTTCATGATGATGACCAATGGCGTAGGTGCTACTGTGGGAACGCTTGCTGCAGGCGAGATTGTCAATCACTATTGTTCTTGGCAGGAAGGCTATCTGCTTGGCGATTGGACTACCTGTTGGTTCATCTTTGCCGCTTTTGCTCTTGTAGTGGGTATCAGCTTTGCTCTTGTTTTCAAGCCAGAGAGTAAATAAGAACTTCAAATTTCTGATGGGTCAGATGAAGCGTACACTGTTAAGGTTTGAAAACATCCAGCAGGTTATGGGGGATGATCGTCTCTCAGTCATTCTTTTGACTGATGAGGCTCGACAGCGTGCGCTTTCTATTATTTGTGACGAGCAGACGACGCAACAGTTTTTGTTGCGTATGCAGTCTCCCACATATAGCAAGACCTTACTGCCTGAAGCACTTGTACAAATGTTGCCTTTTCAGTATGAAATGATGATCTATGGCGTTCATGACGGACAATATCAGGTGGTGTTGGCTGATACGGAATTCAAACGGAGTGTCCGCATTCGCATGAGCGATGCCGTGTTGTTGAGTTTGTTTTCCAATTATCCTCTTTATATTGAGGAGTCCCTCATGCAACGCCAGTGCATTCCCTTCGATGAAAATGCCAAAGGTGTGGCTATCCCCATCAATACGATGGACAGCCGTCGGCTTCATATTGCACTTGAAAAGGCCATTGATGAAGAAAATTATGAACTCGCTTCACAGTTGCGCGACGAAATCAAAAGACGCTCATGAAAGAAACACGCTTTTTCTACGTACCCGATGCAGCCTATCGTCAGGAATTGCCAGAGGATGAGGCATCGCATGCTGTGAAGGTTCTGCGCATGCAAGCCGGTGACGAGATGATGCTGATGGATGGTAAAGGGACTTTCTATCGGGCAGAAGTGACGGTTGCCGCTTCTCATCATTGCCTGTACCGCATCGTAGAGACACTGCCGCAGAGCCCTACATGGAAAGGACACCTTCATTTGGCTATTGCGCCTACGAAGCTGATGGATCGCATGGAGTGGATGGTTGAGAAAGCCACGGAAATCGGCTTCGACGAATTGTCTTTTCTCGACTGCCAGTTTTCGGAAAGGCGCGTGGTGAAGTTGCCTCGAATCGAGAAAATCGTTGTCTCGGCCGTGAAGCAAAGTCGCAAGGCCTGGATGCCGCAACTCCATGAGATGGAGTCTTTCAAGTCCTTCATTCAGAGCCATCCAGATGGTCATCGCTATATTGCCCACTGTTATGAGGAAGTACCCAGACAGAACCTCTTCGATGAATTGAGAGTGGTATGTGGAAAATGGCTTCAAAACCAAGAGTCTGAAAAGGAGGGGAAAGATAGACCGGTGGAACAGTCGGTTGTCGTGTTGGTTGGTCCCGAAGGCGACTTCTCTATCGACGAAGTGCGTATGGCTGTTGATGCAGGTTTCGTCTCAGTGGACTTGGGAAAGAGCCGGCTACGCACTGAGACTGCGGGTCTTTCGGCTGTGATGATGATGCAGTTGGCACAATATAATTTACTGTAAAACAATGAAAAGGATTGCTATCGTTTGTGTAATGCTATTAATGGTGCTGGCTGTTATGGCTCAGCAGAACATGGCAGAGTTGTTCAAAGTCATGCCCGACTCAGTGATGCCCATGCTGACGAAGAACAACCGTTTGGATATGATTGACTTTCTTGAGGCAAAGATGAAGGCTGAGGTGACCAACTTGCTTGACGGCGATTCGGAGATGACTTACATGAGTGCCGATAGTCTTTCCATTCGGATGAGTTCTGCCTTGCGTGTCGATCTTTTCTTTGTCGATGCCGTTCAGCCTTATGACAGTTGTCAGCAGGTAATCTGTATGCGTTACACCTATCTTCTTGCAACCACTTCCGAGGAGGAACAAGTCGATAATTTTTACTCTGTATGTTGGCATCGGCTTTCGTCTCCTGAACTTGTCAGTCCTATGATGCCTGTTTCCAGTATTCTGAAACAGGACGATGAGGTGTTCTCGAAGCAATGAAGTACGTCGGACTTATACTTGTCATCGTGGGGATCGTTGCCCTTGTTGCCGTCTGGCTGACAGGACTTTCGCGCTATGGCAATTATCTGTTATTGATTCCTTTTGCGTTCATCATCGGTGGAATGATTGTTCATGTCGCTTTGCAAAAGGTGTCAAGCCGCTATTGAAAGCGAGGTGATTTGCCTGATGACTTAGTTGTCCCTATAAATCCATGCCAACAATTTGCTTACCCACCCAAAACTACAGCGGAACCAGCGGAAAGTGCTGACAGGCTTTCCTCCGAAACGCAGAATGAATTCGCGATAAGGGTTCTTGCTATAGGGTAATCCCACATCCATGAAGAAAATGTGCTCGAAACCATGGTCGTGAGCATCTTGAATGGCATTCCATACAGTGACATCGGCGGGATGGAGTGGGGCAAACGATTTTCTGCGGAAAGCCGTGTACCAAAGGTAGGCTTGATTCTGGCTATAGACAATGGCTACACAACCGATGATGTGCTTATGATACTTGGTAAGAAACAGTCGGCCATAGCCTTCATGCATGATGCCTTTGAAGAAGTCGTCGTCAGGAATATAGCGTCTGGGCTTCAGCCAGTTGTGATGACGCAACAAACGCATGAATGAACGAAAGTCCTCTTCATTCCCCACTTCGCTGGTTGTGACTCCTTTTTCGTATGCAGCCTGTATCCGCTCATGGAGATGGGAACTGATACGCTCGATGGGCTTTCGTGAATGCAGGCTGTTATGGATACTCATCCATTTCACAGGGAAGAAACCGTTCTTTCGGAGTGAGCGATACCCGAACATCTTTTGTGACAGGTTACTCACTTCGATGAAAAGCACAGAGTTGCCGATATGCTCTTTCAGCTTTGCCAGCATGAGTTCAAAGAGCATCATCTGCTGTTCTCTCTCTTGTTCAACCCATTGGTGGGCGTGTCCGCGCAGGCAAGCCTCCTCCCCGTTGGAACGCCGGTATGCGCCTTCGCCCAATACACGGCAATGCATGAAAAAGTACGGTGGGAACCACGATGAACGATAACGTACCAATGCCAATAGCTGACTCCTGACAGTACCTTTCGCATCCACTACGGTGATCAGGTAGGGCCGATGGCGCGGCGTATGCTTGCTTAGCTCGAACAACTGGGGGCTATGGAAGAAATCTTCCTTGAGCAGTCCTTCGGGCAGCGTGTCATTGCTACTGTAGATATAAGTGGTCAGTTCATCCATTGTGGGACAAAAATACTAAATCTGTTTTAAAAATAAAAAAATAAAAAAATAAAAAAATAAAAAAGCACGCGAATTGGCATATTATTCTATAACTTTGCATGAAAGAGGATGAAGAGACGATGCACTTTAGGCTCTCTGAACTCCTTGGACTCCAAAAATAAGATAATATGACAACTTTCAAAGATTTGGCGCAACTGCGCCGTTCACACCGTAAGTTTACGGAAGAGGAAATCGATGCCGAGGACGTGAAGCTGATTCTCCGTGCCGCTCTCATGTCGCCCACCTCAAAAAGTCAGCGTGCTTGGCATTTTGTCGTAGTTGACGACAAAATGGATATTGAGAAACTTGCAGATGCCAAGGACTTAGGTTCGCAATTCCTGAAAGGGGCACCGTTGTGTATCGTTGTATTGGGTGACCCGCTTCAGAATGATTGTTGGATTGAGGACGGGAGCATTGCCGCCATCTCCATGCAGTATCAGGCAGAGGAACTGGGTTTGGGCTCTTGCTGGGTGCAGATGCGTGGCCGCGGACTCAGCGACGGAACAAGTGCTGACACCGTCATACGTGGTATCCTCGACATTCCCGAAAACTACTCCGTTCTTTGTGTGTTGGGCATCGGACATAAGGCCGATGACCGAAAACCTCAGAATGAGGACAAGTTGAAGTGGGAGAACGTACATATCAATAAGTTCTGATGCAGATTGTCTTTGTAGGAGCCGGACGCTTGGCATCGAATCTCGCACCGGCATTGAAAGAGGCCGGTCATCAGATTGTGCAGGTGTACAGTCGTACCTTGTCGTCGGCCAAGGCATTGGCAGCACTTGTCGATGCAGAGCCTGTCGATCAGTTGTCGGCAGTGGTGACAAAGGCTGATGTCTTTATCTTCTCGCTGACAGATGCTGTCTTGCCGACAGTGGCAGCCCAGTTGGGCGAAGGCCGAAGCAAGGCAGTCTTCCTTCATACTGCTGGCTCGGTTCCTATGTCAGTCTTCGATGGGGTGGTGCCTATTTACGGTGTGCTTTATCCTATGCAGACTTTTTCAAAGAAGCGACGGGTTGATTTTTCGTGCGTAAGTATATTTATAGAAGGAAGCGATCAACGTGCGCTTGAAGTGGCAAGGACGTTGGCGACCTCTGTTTCAACGCATGTCCAGGAACTCTCTTCCGAAGCTCGTCGCCATTTGCATCTCGCAGCCGTCTTTGCCTGCAATTTTGCCAATCATTGCTATCAGCTTTCCGCTGAGATTTTGGAGAAATACCAGTTGCCCTTCGACGTGATGCTGCCTCTGATTGACGAGACAGCGGCCAAGGTGCATAGTCTTTCGCCACGTGAGGCTCAGACGGGACCGGCAGTCCGTTACGACGAGAATGTTTTGAAGGCTCAGATGAAGTTGCTCTCAGAGCAGCCGCGCCATGCCCGTATCTACGAGCTGATGAGCCAGAGTATTCATCAATCACACATAGAAAAGAAATGATAAACTATGACCTGTCACGCATTCGTGCCATCATCTTCGATGTCGATGGCGTGCTGAGTGCCGAGACCATCACATTGTCTGCCGAGGGTGAACCGTTGCGAACTGTCAACATCAAGGATGGCTATGCCATTCAGTTGGCGGTGAAGCTTGGGTTGCGCATCGTCATTATGACGGGAGGAGCCACTGAAGCTGTAAGACTGCGCTATAGTCGGCTGGGCGTTCAGGACATTTACATGGGATGTGCCGTCAAGGTGAAGACCTACGAGGAATTTTTGGCTAAATACGGGCTGGCTGATGAGGAAGTGATGTATATGGGTGACGATATTCCTGATCTTGAGATCATGCGTAGGGTAGGGTGTCCCGTCTGTCCGAAGGATGCCTGTCCGGAAGTGCTGGAGACCAGTGTCTATGTCAGTAATCGGAAGGGGGGCTACGGCTGTGGCCGTGATGTGATTGAGCAAACGATGAAGGCTCAAGGCAAATGGCTCAAGGATGAGAAAGCTTTCGGATGGTAATTTCTGTTTTTGTGACTTGTCATGTTGGATAATTTAAAAAAGTATCATATTATTCTGGCCAGCAATTCCCCACGTCGTCGGGAACTGTTGGCTGGCTTGGGGATAGATTTTGAAGTCAAGGTATTGCCCGATATCAAGGAAGACTATCCGGCGGAGCTGCCCGTTTCAGAGATAGCCCAGTTTGTCGCTACGGAGAAAGCGGAAGCCTACCGCGGTTTGCTGAAGAGCGACCATTTGCTGATAACAGCCGATACCATAGTGATTGTCGGTGACGAAGTGCTTGGTAAACCTCGGGATGCCGAGGATGCCTATCGCATGTTGCACAAGTTGAGTGGCCGCAAGCATCAGGTGATTACAGGTGTTTGTCTTGCTACAATGAAAGAGCGCAGGTGTTTTTCCGTTTCGACCGATGTCGCTTTTAAAGAGCTGACCAATCAGGAGGTTCATTACTATGTAGATGTCTTCCGTCCTTTCGACAAAGCGGGTGCATACGGCATTCAGGAATGGATTGGCTATGTGGGGGTGACAGGAATCGACGGCAGTTATTTCAATGTGATGGGGCTGCCAGTTCAGCGCATATATACGGAATTGATGCAGTTATAAACTCCCATAATCCTTTATATCTGAAGTTTTTTTGTCCATTTTTAGATTTTTTAGCAAAATATTTGTTGAATAGTCTTGGAATATTCGGATTTTTTGTTTAACTTTGCACTCGATAACTAGTAATTTTAATCTATATTTATCATTTTCCAAAGTTTTTTTTAAGGGAACCTGTCTGCGAAGATCGGTTCCCAGTTTTTTTTTTATGATGACGATTCTGTCGGATCTTTGTATCGCTCTCCCCAATAGTTCACCATGCGCTGATATAGTTTCTCTTCGGACGGGTTGTGCTGTCCGTGCCAGAAACGTTGGCTTAGAAGGGCATCGGGCATGTACTGCTGATTTGTGAAATGTCCGGGATAGTCGTGCGGATACTTGTAGCCATCGCTATACCCGAGGTCTTTCATGAGTTTCGTGGGTGCATTGCGAAGATGGAGCGGTACGGGCAGATTGCCGGTTTCACGAACCACTGCCAATGCTTCGTCTATGCCTAAATAGGCGGAGTTGCTTTTCGGTGAAGTGGCCAAATAGACCACCGCTTCGGCCAAGGCGATTCTTCCTTCGGGCCATCCTATCTTCATGACTGTGTCGAAGGCGGCATTGGCCAGGAGCAAGGCGTTGGGATTCGCCAATCCGATGTCCTCGGCGGCAGAAATCACGATGCGGCGGGCAATGAACTGCGGATCCTCTCCTCCTTCAATCATTCGCGCCATCCAGTAGAGGGCCGCGTCGGGATCGCTGCCCCGTATGCTCTTGATGAAGGCCGAAATGATGTCATAGTGCATTTCACCGTCTTTGTCATACGCTAACGGATTTTGCTGCAATCGTTCGACAACCAGTTTGTCGGTGATGACCACGTCGCCACTCTCGGCTTCGACAACCAGTTCCAGAATGTTGAGCAATTTGCGGGCATCGCCTCCGCTATAGCGTAGCAGGGCGGAAGTTTCCTTTAGTTCGATATGTCGTTCTTTCAGGACACTGTCGGTGGTGACAGCGCGGTGGAGCAACTGAATCAGGTCGTCCTTCTCCAATGATTTCAGGACATAGAGTTGGCAACGTGAAAGCAGAGGTCTGATAACCTCGAAAGAGGGGTTCTCTGTCGTGGCACCAATGAGCGTGACCACGCCTTTCTCGACGGCACCTAAAAGCGAGTCCTGTTGGGACTTTGAGAAACGATGGATTTCGTCGATGAAGAGGATTGGGGAGGATTCATTGAAAAATCGTCCCTTCTGGGCCTTTTCAATGACATCGCGCACATCTTTCACTCCACTTGTGACGGCCGAAAGCGTATAGAAAGGTGTCTGAAGTTTGTTGGCAATAATCTGTGCCAAAGTGGTTTTGCCCACTCCGGGAGGTCCCCAGAGTATAAACGAAGAGATGTGCCCGGTGTCGATCATCTTGCGCAGCACGGCACCTTCTCCCACAAGATGGCGCTGACCAATATAGTCGTCGAGCGTCCGAGGGCGTAATCTTTCTGCTAAAGGTTGTGACATACAGGGTTCAAAGGTACGACTAATTCATCAAAAAGCCAAACAAAAAGCCTATTTAACGCTTTTTTCTGAAAAAAAGTAGTGCAGACTGCTACCAAATGACAACTTTTTCATTATCTTTGCAGGCATAAACATGATAAAATTTAAATCATTATGAGCCAAGAGACTGATAAAAAAACACTTACTTTGAAAACGCTGACCAAGAGCAGTGTCTGGGACATTCAGGAAAACGACGTCTTCCGGATGTGGGAGGGAGCTGACAAAGATTCTGATATAAAGGATAATCTGCGTCGCTACGTTGACATTATGCGAAGTGCGTTTATGATTGAGGAGATCAGCGACGAGTCACCTATTATGAAGACCAAATATGAGAAGCAGGGCTATAAGGTGGCTCAGGTTCGAATCGACGAAGAGAAGAAAATCACGTGGGCCATCAAGAAACGCCCCATTGTGCGTGTGACCGATCTGACCTACGAGAACATCCGCCATATCTCGGCATCGAAGCTCATTGAGGTGCTTGACCGTAACTTCGGTGGTGGTTGGGATTCTCTTTCGCAAAGCATCAAGGATATCATAGAGAGCGGTTTCGACATTTCGACGACCACGCTTCCTCAAGATCGTCTCCATAAGAAGGGCGGCATGTATGAGAAGAAGTTGGAGGACGGATTTGAGGTGCTCGAAGTTCCCAAGGGCACATGGGTGGAGGCCATCTTTGCCAAGGTGAAGCCTGAGGCCGAGAAGCCGCGTATCAAGATGGCTTCTGTCCGTAATGACGAGGATGGTGAAGACGAAGACTTGGACGTTGAGATTGAGGACAACTACAACAAGCCCGATGAAGACGACATTGAGGTTGAAGAGCCCAACGACGACGAGATTACCGAGGACAACTATTCCACGATGATGGATCTCGGCCCCGAGGATCCCGATGAGGAAGCTGCTAACATGGCCGAATATGGGGACGATTAAGTAGTGGGGACAGATAAAAAGGCAGAAGCCCTGACTTTCCGTTGGAGAGTCAGGGCTTTTCTGTTGTTTGTTTGGAATAAGTGTTTGTTTGTAAGTTTTAAGCTTCGGCTTCAGGAATTACTGAAACAACGCTCTTGTCGCGCTTTCCTTTGTGGAAATTCACGGTGCCGTCAATGAGGGCATAGAGTGTGTCGTCCTTACCAATTCCTACGCCATTGCCGGGATTGTGGTGAGTGCCACGCTGGCGAACGATGATGTTGCCTGCCTGTACCTTCTGTCCACCCCAGATCTTCACTCCGAGTCGCTGTGCTGCACTCTCGCGGCCGTTCTTAGAACTACCTACACCTTTTT
>CAMYVQ010000031.1 GCA_947302435.1 uncultured Prevotella sp.
TCCCCTATTTGCCAAACCACCAGCTTCACACCGTTGCCGCCGAATGTGGTTATATACTTGAAAACCATCATCATGCATTGGCCGATGCAGAGGCCTGTGCATGGATAGCAAGAGAAATATTATAAGAAAAAATGCTATGAAACAAGATCAGATAGTAATCTATCAGACAGAGGACGGACAGACACAGATTGATGTCCGACTAGAAAATGAAATGATTTGGTTAACCCGTCAACAATTGGCAACATTGTTTGGCAGGGACTATAAAACCATCAGTAAGCACATCAACAATGCGCTCAAGGAGGAATTGGCAGATGAAGTGGTAGTCGCAAAATTTGCGAATACCACCCAACATGGTGCCATTGAGGGAAAGACGCAGACTCATGAGATAGACTATTTCAACCTTGAAATGGTGACATCTGTTGGATATAGAGTAAAAAGCAAACGTGGCGTGCAGTTTAGAAAGTGGGCAAACAGGGTGTTGAAAGACTATCTTGTCAAAGGGTATGCCATCAATGAGCGTATGCGTCGCGAACAGATTGGCGAACTTCGCCAATTAGTGGGCATGCTGGGCCGCACCATTCAGGGCCAACCAGTGCTTTCCACAGACGAGACGAATGCCCTTTTCGAGGTAGTGACAGACTATACATACGCCCTTGATACGCTCGATAATTATGATTATGAGCGGCTTGCTATCGAGAAAACCACGAAGGAAGAACCCTTCCATGCCACTTACGAGAATGCGATGGAAGAGATCCGTCGGCTTCGTGACAAGTTTGGTGGCTCTGTACTTTTCGGCAATGAGAAAGACGACTCTTTCAAGAGCAGCATCGGACAAATCTATCAGACCTTTGGAGGCGAAGAGCTATATCCAAGCGTGGAGGAGAAGGCCGCCATGTTGCTGTATTTAGTGACAAAGAACCACTCGTTTAGTGACGGTAACAAACGTATTGCCGCCACCCTCTTCCTATGGTTCCTCAACAACAACCGCATCCTCTATCGTAGTGACGGTTCCAAACGACTGGCAGATAATACTCTTGTTGCCCTAACCCTAATGATTGCTGAAAGCCGCACGGAAGAGAAGGACGTGATGGTGAAAGTGGTGGTAAACCTTATCAATCAGAGAAACGAGTAACGCAGAGGCATGCGCGTGGATTGCAAGAGAGATACTATAAGAACGAGTAAAGAAACTATTAATGATATGGAAAAAAGAATATGGATGTACTGGCCAGGAGAAAAGGCTTACCAGTTTAAAGAAAATGTGGAAAAAGGCTTCATGGCTTGTGGGCTTAATGAAGACGAGGAGAACAAACAAAGAGAAGTAGGCGACTTGAATAAAATCATGGATGTCAAGGGAGGACTGGAAGCAGCTCTGAGAAAAGCATACGGGCCGGGCCGTCGGATTGCTGATGGAAAGAAGCTCCTGAATGAATTTGCTAACGTAATGCAAATCGGCGATTTTATTCTTACACGTAATGAGTATGACACTATTGTCGGGCTAGGTATCGTTGCAAGTGATTATTACTACGACCCTGCCAGACTACGATTCCGCCATTGTCGAAAGGTAAATTGGATAGCCACGAGAAAACTTCCTTTCCCGGACGAATTGAAAAAAGGTGTCAAATGGAATCGCGTGACTTTGATGAGGACTCCATACCATAAGTACGGCGAACAGATAATATCGCTACTTATGAAACCACAAATTATACGCTATGACCATGCTTCATTCATGAGTGAAGCGAGGCAATATCAAGAGTCTATTGTAAGGCAGTGGGCAAAAGAGTTTGGTAATGCCTGCATTTGGGATGAACGTCCTCATCATGGGGTATGGTTGAAAGATGAATATGCTTTAAAGGGCTTGGTTTTCTATGAAGGTTTCCGTAAAGAAATCTTAGAGATGTACCGTGACGATCGCACGAAGATTGGTCTAAACCTGCTTAATAATGCGCTCCGCAGCGAGCATATACCCTACAACCTGTTTTTCCCGATGATGAAGGGCCAGAACAAGGAATCAACACGCGCTTTCTTCAATGAACTGTTGGGGACAGATGCTATTGCAGAAGTACTGGAAGTAAGAATTGAGTTTGCCCCTCAGCCGAAAAGCGACTACCTCAACGATGGCACAGCCTTCGATGCCTTTGTGCTTTATCGACACAAAGATGGTAGCAAAGGAGCTGTCGGCATAGAGGTGAAATATACCGAGCGTGAGTATAAGATAGGAGAAACGGAATACAAGAATACGCATGATGAACAAGGAAATGTCCGTCTCTCTGCGCACTACGCACAAGCGTCCAACAAATCCGGCTACTATATCCCCAACTGCGAGGCAGAACTTGTGTCCGACAACCTCCGGCAGATATGGCGCAACCATATCCTCGGAGCTTCAATGGTCTTGCATGGTGACATCAGTCATTTCGCCTCAATGACAGTTTTCCCCAACGCCAATCCCCACTTCCATTCAGCAGCCGCCGAATATCGTAAGGTGCTTACAGAAAAAGGAAAATCCTCTTTCTTCATCTTTACCTATGAAACGCTGTTTGAGACGTTGGCTCACCATTTCTGCACAGAAGAGCAGAATAAGTGGATTCTGTATCTGCACAACCGCTACTTGTTTAGCCAATAAAATCAAAAATCATCACCATGCACCTGCCGATGCAGAGGCCTGTGCGTGGATAGCGAGAAAATTATTGTAACAACCATTTTTTACATATAATCAATTAAACAAGCTTATGTTATTAGTAACACCAGATAACATATCAGCCATAGAGAAATTCATCTCGAAAAGATGGCCAGATAAGCGAGTGTCAACACAAGATAATCCTGATGCTCAACACAAGAACCGTTTCATTAAGATTTCAACTCTCGTTGATTCGAGCATTGCTCATTACGAGTATTCCAACGGATTGCTGGAGTTTCATCTTGAAGGCGAGTACTATAGAAACGATTTTTGTACTCGATTCTACAAGTACTTACGCGAAAAGGCTGACACGAGTACGGGTGTCTACCGATGGCACAACTGGTGGGACATGAAACAAGGACGGCTTACATACGAATTTTATATCACAAACCAACTTGATTTAGCTGAAGCTTTGTCACAGATGATTCCATATATTGATGGTTTGGTAGCCGCTTTCTTGAAGCGAAATGGCATGTTGGGGGAAACAGAAAAGACAATAGTGGCTGCCATATCTGATAATTCAGCAGCTGAAAATGTTCTGTTGGCCAAAATCCCGGACCTGCCTTCACCTGACAAAAAAAGTGTGGATAAGCTGCAGCCCAGTGTGATGATTATCAAAAATCTGCCATTCGATCATTTTGAAATCCCATACTATCAGAGACCATACAAATGGACTCCCAAGCACGTCAACCAACTCATCAATGACCTGCTTACATTTAGAGAAAAAGGAGAGTATCGTTTGGGAACACTTGTCCTTCATGAAAACAATATTGTGGATGGCCAACAGCGAATAGTCACGCTTTCATTATTGTTTTACATTCTCTTTGAGAATTTAATTACCGAAACTCCGAAAGATTTTCCATACGATGATTTCCTTCAGAAGATAAGAATATACTGGCAGCGGACATCATTTAAGAATCCTATTTCGATAGCCCATGTGCGTGAGAATCTTACATGTATACGAGAACGAATCGATGACCTTGATATGGGAATGCTTACATTCCTTTTGGAGAAATGTCAATTCGTTGTTGTACGACTTCCAAATATTGCAGAAGCCTTTCAATTCTTTGATTCTCAGAATGCTCGTGGTAAAGACCTTGAACCGCATGACCTTTTGAAGGCTTTTCATTTACGTGAAATTCCCGAGTTGAACAGCCGTGATCGCCAAAACATAACACATTGGCAAGATGAAAAATCACAGTTTCTAGTTCATCTGTTCCTCTGCATGTATCGCGTGAGCAGATGGTCGAAATCATATTCTGGAGACAGATTCACGAAAGACGATATCGATGTTTTCAAAGGTATCTCCCTACGTTCCAAGTCCTATCCTTTCTATTTGCAACAAATAATTTGTCACTATTTCATAGACGATTATATAGAGGACAAGGCAAGACTGATAGACCACACGAACATGGAATTTCCATTCCAGCTGGATCAGGTCTGCATTAATGGAAGCCGTTTCTTCGATATGGTCAGATACTATGGCTCACTCTTTAAACGAATGACCCGAAGCGACACATATAAGCCCTACGGCACTCATGAAAGGAGCGCATATAAGGTGATTCATTTTCTGAACACCTACGGCAACCGTCATCGCAGGGGTGACATATACGTCCGTGAGTTGTTCGATTGTATGCTTCTCTACTACCTTGACAGATTCGGATTCGAAGAAATAGACAAAGTGGTCTGGAAACTTTTCAGGGAAGTCTATTGCCTTCGCCTCGAACAATATAGCGTAAAACTGGCATCTATCGACAAATCCGCTGTCAGCGGCAGGATGTTCAAGAAAATCCACGACGCGAAGTATCCTTTCGACATTGTTAATCTTCCTACACGTCAGCTTGGACAAATAGCCTCCAATGTCGATGTAAACAAAGATGAACTATTAAAATTATTCAAACAATAAACAATATGGAAACGATCATTCCACTAAATATAAGAACTCTACTCTCAGAATCAGAATATCGCATACCTATCTACCAGCGTAACTATGCATGGGGCGTTGCAGAGGTCACTCAATTGATTCAAGACGTGGCAGACTATGCAAAAGAGAATCAGAACAACGACTACTATATTGGCACGCTTGTGGTTTTCCCCCATGAGAGCGAACGCTATTTCGAGACTATCGATGGTCAGCAGCGCACAACGACTTTAACCATAATAGCCTGTTCAATATACCAAAACTACAGCAACGGACTGCCATGGTATAAGGCGGTAAATATCTCTTTTGACCATAGGGAACGCTCCAATGAAACGCTTCGTGCCATTTACAAAAGTGACTCACAACATATTAATCCTGAACAGGTTAGTACGGAGATAATGACAGTTTACAACTGCGTATGGAACATAATAGAAAAAGAATGTAAAAACAGATCACTCAGTGTATCTGATTTCATAGAATATCTCTTCAAAAAAGTGATAATACTCCGAGTCTCTGTGCCTTCCGACACCGACCTTAACCACTATTTCGAGATCATGAACTCACGCGGAGAACAGTTGGAGCAGCATGAAATCGTCAAGGCATTGCTGATGTCAATTTTGCGTGATTCACCAGAAGACATGCGAGCATTCAGCCTTATTTGGGATGCATGTTCAAACATGGGGCGTTACGTTCAAATGAATATCAGTAAATCAATCAGGGGGTATTTCTTTAAGGACAATGGAATAGATAACGTTGAGGAAGATTTTAACACATTATCCACTAACTTATCAAGTATTGATTGGAAGCAACCGAAAGAAGAGAAATGTCTTATAGACCTCTTCAAGGATGACCTGCAACAAGTGCCATACATGAAACCTTGGGAGAAGCAAGATCATGACGAGGAACAACCTGAATACTATGGATCAGTAATCAGTTTCTCTAACTTCCTTCTGCATGTCCTGAAAGTCATATATCCCCAAAACGAGGACATTGTACTGGATGACAAGAAACTGATATCAATTTTCAGCGCATGTTATAAAGTGGCATCAGACAAGGAACAATTCGTTAAAGATTTCATTACGAAACTCCTACGACTTCGCTACCTTTTTGACAAGTACGTCATCAAGCGTAAGTTCGAGAAATGGAGTTTAAAGAAGATTAAACTAAGCGGAAAAGATAAGTTGTATTATGGAAGTACTTTCCAGAGAATAGAGAATGAAGAGGACAACTTTGAGAAAGATGTTATCATGCTCCAAGCGATGTTCCATGTTTCATTGCCATCTCAAATCTATAAGCATTGGCTTTCTGCAGTTCTGCTATACACCTACCGTACAACAAATATCTCTAGTCGTGATTTCTCGCAGTATCTATGGTCCTTAGCAAAATCTTATATGCTTGACAGATATTTGGCGGGAGAAAATTCTATTTATTCATTCGAAGAGATAATTTACGACAATCACGGATTACCACAGAATGGCTCCAATAATATAAACTGGTCCAATATCAACATAGATATTGTAGAGAAGGCCGGAGAGAAAGTAGAGAATTTTGTTTTCAACTTTTATGATTACATCCTGTGGAAAGAGAAAAAAACGCCAAACTTTGAATTCGCCTACCGCACCAGCGTTGAGCATTTCTACCCGCAAAATCCCATAGATAATAAATTGATAAAGTTCAAATTCTTACACAGCTTCGGCAATCTATGCCTCGTCAGCAATAGTATGAATTCTAAGTTCTCCAACAGCCTGCCAGCAGCCAAGTACTCAAACTTTGGAACAGACAGTGAGGTACTCGGTACATACAGCTTGAAACTTCAGAACATGATGCAGTCCATGCGCGATCACGACAAGTGGGACGAGGACAAAATTAAATCTGAAGCAGACGAAGCAAAATCCCTATTGATGAAATATTTATTCCAGTGAAATACCATATTCAGTCATGCTTGAGTATATCTCCAACATTGACCATTACAAAGAGGTGCTTT
Organism: uncultured Prevotella sp.; assembly: GCA_947302435.1. Taxonomy (GTDB): domain Bacteria; phylum Bacteroidota; class Bacteroidia; order Bacteroidales; family Bacteroidaceae; genus Prevotella. The sequence goes on from CAMYVQ010000031.1 coordinate 6,580, forward strand.
CACGGGTACAATCCGTAAAGCAAACGCTTTGGATTGGTACCGCTGACATAAAAGACCTTTACATTGAGGTGGGCAAGGAAACAAAACCTTTCCTTGCCCTCATTGCCCAGCTCATTCGGAAAGGTGTGGAGGTGCGGCTTATTCATGCCAAGGAGCCTGGGCCAAACTTCAGGGAGGACTTTGACAGATTCCCTATTCTGTACGATGGGTTGGAGAGGGTGCTTTGTCCAAGGGTACATTTCAAGATGCTTGTCTTTGACTGCAAGGAGGTGTATGTGGGCAGCGCAAACCTTACTGGTGCCGGCATCGGAATGAAGACGGACAATAGGCTGGCATCTTAACTGATGACCCTGAAATCGTGGAGCAGGCAATGAAACAGTTCGATGAAGTATGGATAGGGAAACACTGCAAGACTTGCAAACGAAGGGACTTCTGCCCTGATCCAATCGCATAAATTCGACCTGTACGGTCGAAAAAACTTGGTACAAAATGTTGTCTAAAAGGTATTGGCTTGAAACAGCCCAACATCAAAACAGAAACTGCTGAACAAACAAATTGAATGGTTTTACAAAGTCGTCGAGTTTGTAACACAAAGTCGTCGACTTTGTCCGACAAACTCGACGACTTTGTAAATTCATTCTATATGAATAGAAAAACCATTTGTTTTAGGGTTGGACTCTATTCGCTTTTGAACAAATCCTTAATACCACCAATCGAGCCCATCAGATTGGTTGCTTCGTAAGGCAGATAGACCGTCTTGGTCTTGTCGCCAGCGGCCAGTTCCTGCAACATCTGGATATACTTCTGGGCCAACAGATAGTTGGCTGGGTTCGAACTCTTGCCCACGGCCAAAGTAATCAGTTCAATGGCTTTTGCCTCGGCCTCGGCCTTACGGATGCGAGCCTGAGCCTCACCTTCAGCAGTCAGGATGGCCTGCTGCTTGGCTGCCTCGGCACGATTGATCATGGCCGTCTTCTCACCCTCGGAAGCCAGAATCTCAGCGGCTTTCTCACCTTCCGAAGTCAGGATCTGGGCGCGCTTATTGCGCTCTGCCTGCATCTGCTTCTCCATGGCATTCAGCACGGTCGAGGGAGGCGTGATGTCCTGCAGCTCTACGCGGTTCACCTTCACACCCCATTTGTCGGTGGCTTCATCGAGCACCAGACGCAGCTTGTTGTTGATGGTGTCGCGCGAAGTAAGGGTCTCGTCCAATTCCAATTCACCAATGATGTTACGCAACGTGGTCTGCGTCAGCTTCTCGATGGCGTTGGGCAGGTTGTTGATTTCGTAAGCAGCCTTGTAGGGGTCTACAATCTGGAAATAGAGCAGTGCGTTGATTTCCATCTGGATGTTGTCCTTCGTGATCACGTTCTGTGAGGGGAAGTCGTAGACCTGTTCGCGCAGGTCGATGGTCGACGAGTAAGAGTAACGGCCATGATTGAGCACCACGATGTTCTTGGCACTGTCAATAAAAGGAATAATCCAGTTCACACCGGCTTTGAGCGTGTCATTGTACTTTCCGAGCCGCTCAATGATTTTGGTTTCCGACTGCGGAATAATCAACAGTGACTTCTTCACAATGACAATGGCCAGGATAGCCAGAAAAATCAAAAAATAAAATGTAAAATCCATAGTTATAAATAATTTTAGTGAAACTTCCTAATTAATCGTCCTTCTCAACCGTGAGGATTGTGCTCTCGCGCCCCACCACGCGCACACGGGTTTGCTCGGCAATCTCTTCATCGCCTGCCGAAACGGCCTTCCAGCGGTCGCCATCGATGGCCACATAACCTGACCCCTGTACAGGTATGCTAACCGTAACACGACCCTTACGGCCTATCAGAGCATCCGCATTACTCGTCAGATGCTTGTTCCGTCCTTGCAGATAGCGAAGGGCGAACGGACGCACCTGATACAGACAGAACAACGTGACCACACTGAACACGATGAGCTGCACATAGATGCTGCCAAAGGGGGCCGTAATGGCAGCCCCAATAGCACCAATGGCTATGCACATGAGAAAGAAGTCGCCCGATGTCAGTTCGAGTATCAGGCCCAGGACAGCCAAGACCGCCCACACTTGCCACATATTGGCCAACAGATAATCTATCATACGCTTTTATTTTTAATATAGGTGAATATCATTAAAGTGAGAGGATGAAGTCATCCCAGTCTTTCGTCGACCCTCTCTTTCCGAATATCTTCTGATAAAGTCTGCTACGTGTGGTGGCCACACTCTCTTTGGAATGAGCCGTCAGTATAGCGATGTCCTTCGGCTGAATGTGTATCTTGACAAGCAGACACACATGGTAGTCGTTGGCGGAAAGATGATAGAGACTATACAATTTCTCTGTGAATCCCGTATAGATGCTATCCACGAGTACAGCCAGCTGCTGCCAATGCTCGTCGCCCATGCTCCGGCCCTCGTTTAGTAAACGCTGTATGTTTATATACACATCGGACACGAAGATGTCAACTTCAGCTCTTTCACGTTTCTCACTCTCTATGCGCGCCATGGTATTGGCATAATCCAGACGTGCCTTCTTCTCTTGCAGCTCAAGCTTCAGCATTGAGTTCTCTGATCCAAGCTTGGCAATGAGCCTTTCCAGTTCTTCTATTTTCTGACGATTGGCCTTCACATCCAAGGTTTCCTGCATGGCATGGACTTTTTCCAAGCGTTGTTGCAGCAGCAGCACTTTGCGCCGACTGTTCTGCCACGTCACTATAAAAAGAGCGATGTAGGTAACAGCACCTATTACTAATAGGAACAGTTCTCGTTGGGTAAGTATCGTCATCATAATATTCATGCTGCAAATTTACGCTAAAAAAGCCGACACACCAAACTTTTTCCTTTGCAATAGTTCGCAATTTGCACTTTCTGTTTGCAAAAGTTTGCAAATTGTTTGGAGAATCGGTCTTTATTTAGTATTTTTGCCATCAGAAACAATAAAATACTTACTTATTACTGAACTTAAAAACAGATTTAGTATGAAAAGACTTTACATTATCGCAGCTATGGCTGTTGCTACTCTTGCAGCCAATGCGCAGGAGAAGCTCACACTGAGTACTTACAACGGAACAAACATTGAGAAGTACGACAGAAAGATTTGTGACGTAACGGTGAATCGCTATGTGTTCACAGGCTGGAACACGATAGCCCTGCCTTTCGACATCACGACAGAGGAACTGAACGAACTGTTCGGCAGCGACTGCAAACTGGAGCAACTGGTGAGTGCCGAGAATATCAACGGCAACATACAGCTCAACTTCCAGGATTGCAAGGCCAGCGGACTGAAGGCTAATGTTCCTTATCTGCTCCACTATACGGGTGCTACCGGCAACAAGAAAATCACCAAAGAGGCAGCCATCTACAATGAGCGTGCTGCCCTGACCGTGCAGACCCAGCTGGGCGAAACAGTCACCATGGCCGGTGTTCAGGCTAAGACCGACGGCATCGGCTACTACGGCATTCTGGCCCGCGACAATGCCGAGGCGAAGTTCACCAAGGTCGACGGTTCCTTGAGCGGATTTCTGGCCACTCGTTGCTATGTACAGATGCCAGTAGGTATCGCAGGCAAGGTCATGACAAACCATATGGCAGCTGGCGAGACGACAAGCATTAACGCCATCGCCACAGCAAACGAAACGGTCGATGTCTACAACACGAACGGTGTAAAAGTGGCAAAGATCAGTGCCTCGAAGGTGAACGACCTGCAGCCCGGTGTCTATGTAGTGAAAGGACAGAAGGTATTGGTGAAATAACCTGATACACATCCCAAAAGCAACGACCGCTCGCACAAATCTGCGCGAGCGGTCGTTGCTTTATTGGATGTCATTATTACATGGCAAAACTGTTGAAACCGCCATCCACGACAGCCACAGTGCCCGTGACGAACTTCGAGGCATCCGACATCAGATAGTGGATGGTTCCGCAGAGTTCTTCGGGATCGCCCATACGACCGAAAGGAGTCTGACGAATGACATCCTGTCCGCGCTGCGTATAAGTGCCGTCGGGATTGGTCAGCAACGAGCGGTTCTGCTCCGTGATGAAGAAGCCCGGGGCAATGGCATTCACACGAATACCTTCACCAAACTTCTTGGCACACTCTGTTGCCATATAGGCGGTGAAGTTGGAGATGCCAGCCTTGGCAGCTGCATAGCCACAGACACGGGTCATGGGACGGAAAGCTGCCATCGACGAGAAGTTGATCACAGAACCCTTGCCCTGCTTCACCATCGGCTTGAGGAAAATCTGTGTGGGAATGACGGTACCCGTAAGGTTGAGTTCCAGCACGCGCGAGAACTGCTGTGCATCGAGATCGAAGAAGGTCTTGTCGGGAGCAATGGTGGCACCGGGCATATTGCCACCGGCTGCGTTCAACAGTGTGTCGACACGGCCATACTTTGCCACAATATCGTCACAGTTCTTCTGAACTGCCGCAGCATCCATCACGTCGGTCTTCATGAACTCGCAAACGCCGCCAGCCTTTGTGATGTCGTCGGCAATCTCTTTGCCAACCTCTTCCTTGCGGCCAAGGATGATCACTTTGGCTCCATTCAGGGCCAGATACTTGGCAATGGTGCGACCCAGCACACCTGTGCCACCCGTGATAACGGTCACGTTACCGTTGATGTCGAATAGGTTTTTCATTTATTTGATTCAGAATTATATTTATTATTATAGGAACTCGTTGAAGAATCGGGATTAATCGTAGAATCCCGGTTGTTTGTATTCGATGCCCAGTTCACGATCGACCGTAGCGAGGATGCCCTGCACCTGTCCGAGAGCGAACATGCGGCCAAGAAGCGTGTAACCGGCATTGTGGCCGTGGCTCGACTCATCGAAGATGCCACCTGGCTCGTCGGTGAAGGTCATACCATGATCGACACGCATGGGAAGGTTCGGATTCTCTTTTTCAAAGATGCGGGCCAACTCAATCAGGTTTGCACGTCCTCCTAAGTGCGATGCCTCAGTGAAGTCGCCGTTGGGGAAAATGTGGCATGAGCGCAGATGAACGAAATGGGTACGCGAGGCAAACTTACCTGCCATCTCCACCACATTATTATAGGCACCAGCCGAGAGCGAACCGGCACAGAAAGTCAGGCCGTTGTGCTTGTTGGGTACAGCATCGAGGAACCACTGAATATCCTCTTCAGTACGGACGATGCGAGGCAAGCCAAGAATCTCAATGGGGGGATCATCCGGGTGTACGCACATGTTCATCTGATACTCTTCGCAAGTAGGCATAATGGCTTCGAGGAAATATTTCATATTCTCGCGTAACTGCTTTTTGTCTATACCCTTATAGAGTTCGAGCAACTGACGGAAAATCTCCAGCGGGTGTTCATCATCTTCCTTGAAATTACCCGATACGAATCCCTGGGTCTTGATCACGATATTCTCCACCAAGGCATGGTCTTTTTCGGGTGTCATCGTCTTGGCCAGCTCGTCGGCCTCAGCCAGGACATTGCGCCCCTCGCCCACTCCTTTGGGGAACTGGAACTTGGCCCATTCCTCACGGGCGCCTTCACGCTTCAGCAGATAGATGTCGAAATAGGCAAACTCGGCATAATTGAAATACAGGTTCGAGGCTCCATTGGGATTGTCGTGCAGCAGGTCGGTACGGGCCCAGTCGAGCACAGGCATGAAGTTATAGCAAATGGTATGGATGCCCTCAAGCGACAAGTTCTTCAGACTCTCCTTGTAGTTCTCAATCAGATGGTCGCGGTCGCGTCCACCATATTTGATACTCTCGCATACCGGCAGGCTTTCCACCACGCTCCAGCGCATGCCGTAGCTCTCGATATACTCGCGAAGGTCACGGATTTTCTCACGTGTCCACACCTCACCGTTGGGTACGTCGTGCAGTGCCGTCACAATACCCTCTACTCCGATTTGTCTCAGCATGGCAAGCGTAATCTTGTCTTTCTTGCCAAACCATCTCCATGTTCTTTCCATAATCGTTAAAAAATCAGTTTTTAGTTTCTTTGTTTCTGGTTGCAAAATTACAGTAAAAATGTCTCCCACACTCACGACAAGACACAAAATCTCATGTAATCGTTTGCAATTTCTTATTTTTTTCTTAACTTTGCATGCGAATTAGACAACGACTTTATGGTACGTAATATTTTTAAGGGATTGGGCATCGCGCTAATCACCCCTTTTCAACAGAATGGAGAGGTTGACTATGATGCGCTGATGCGATTGGTAGACTACCAACTGGATAACGGTGCTGACTTCTTCTGTATTCTTGCAACTACTGGCGAAACGCCAACCTTATCAGCAGAAGAGAAGCTGAAAATCAAGAACTTGATTGTTGACAGAGTACGTGGGCGAGTGCCCATTCTGATGGGATGCGGCGGCAACAACACGGCAGCCGTAGTACGCGAACTGAAAGAAGGCGACTTCCGCGGTATCGACGGTATATTAAGCGTATGCCCTTACTACAACAAACCTTCGCAAGAAGGTCTCTATCAGCATTTTAAGGCTATCGCCACGGCTACGAACCTGCCAGTTGTGCTCTACAACGTACCAGGAAGAACGGGTATCAACATGAAGGCCGCCACCACGGTGCGATTGGCACGCGACTGCAAAAACATCGTGGCCATCAAGGAGGCTTCGGGCAATCTGGAGCAGGTCGACGAGATTATCAAGAACAAGCCCAAGGACTTCGATGTCATTTCGGGCGACGACTCACTGACTTTCCCAATGGTGTCGTGTGGTGCCGTAGGCGTTATCTCAGTCATTGGCAATGCCCTCCCCAAGGAGTTCTCGAAAATGATCCGCTTACAGATGAGGGGCGAATATGATCCGGCCAGAATCATCCACCACCGCTTCACCGACCTTTTCTCCCTGCTCTTCGTCGATGGCAATCCTGCCGGTGTGAAAGCCATGCTCCATGAGATGGGCTTCATCGAGAACGTGCTGAGACTGCCACTGGTACCCACACGTATCTCCACGCTCCAGCGCATGTCGGAAATCATGAAAGAACTGAAAATATAGTTTTCACACACTGAACAGCAAATGTATAACCAATAACAACGTTAACAAATGAAGAACATCAGTTTAGACATTACAAAAGCATCCTGTTTCCTGAAAGAGGGTGCTGTCGCAGCATTCGAACCCGCAGTAAAGGCTGCACAAAAGGCTCTCGAAGACGGGACCTGCCCAGGCAATGATTTTCTTGGCTGGCTCCACCTGCCCTCTTCAATCACCCCTGCATTCATTGACGAGATCCAAAAGTGTGCGCAAGTGATGCGCGACAACTGCGAAGTCGTGGTCGTTGCAGGAATCGGCGGCAGCTATTTAGGAGCACGTGCCGTCATCGAAGCGTTAAGCAACTCATTCGGATGGCTCATTCAGGCTTCCTCTCCTTCGGGGAGGACGGGAGGTGGGGCTCCCACGATTCTCTTTGCCGGCAACAATATCGGCGAGGATTATCTCTTTGAAATGACCGAATATCTGAAAGGCAAGAAATTTGGTGTCATCAACATATCGAAATCGGGAACAACGACAGAAACAGCCCTGACCTTCCGCCTGCTGAAGAAGCAGTGCGAAGCCCAGCGCGGCAAGGAGGAGGCAAAGAAAGTGATTGTTGCTGTGACCGACGCCAAGCGTGGTGCTGCACGCACCTGTGCTGACAAGGAGGGCTACAAGAGCTTCATCATCCCCGACAACGTGGGTGGCCGCTTCTCAGTGCTCACTCCCGTTGGCCTGCTGCCTATTGCCTGTGCTGGTTTCGACATCAAAGCACTTGTCGAGGGCGCACAGAGCATGGAAAAGCAGTGTGCGGAAAACGTTCCGTTTGCCGAGAACCCTGCAGCCCAGTATGCTGCCGTTCGCAACGGCCTCTATCAGGCAGGCAAGAAAATCGAGATTATGGTGAACTATCAGCCGAAGCTCCACTTCTTCAGCGAATGGTGGAAGCAACTCTACGGAGAGTCGGAGGGTAAGGACAAGAAGGGCATTTTCCCCGCCAGCGTTGACTTCACCACCGATTTGCACTCTATGGGTCAGTGGATTCAGGACGGCGAACGCACCATCTTCGAGACGGTCATCTCTATTGAGGAGCCTGAAAAGAAACTGCTCTTCCCCGAAGACGAGGAGAATCTGGACGGTCTGAACTTCCTGGCTGGCAAGCGTGTCGACGAAGTGAACAAAATGGCTGAACTCGGCACACGTCTGGCACACGTTGACGGCGGTGTACCCAACATCCGTATCAGCGTTCCCAAGTTGAACGATTTCTACATTGGCCAGCTCATCTACTTCTTCGAGATTGCGTGCGGCATCAGCGGCAATGTTCTCGGTGTGAACCCATTCAACCAGCCCGGTGTGGAGGCTTACAAGAAAAACATGTTTGCTCTGCTTGAAAAGCCTGGCTATGAAGCCGAATCAAAGGCTATCAAAGAACGTCTGGAGCGTGAGAAATAGAATGGAAGAAGCGATCAACCGATACTTGAAAACACACGGCTTTGGGGTACTATGCCCCAAAGCCGTGCTTTTCGATATGGACGGCGTGCTCTATGACTCCATGCCCAACCATGCTGTTGCCTGGCAACGGTCAATGGCTACATTCGGCATTCAAATGACTGCCCACGATGCATACGCCACTGAAGGGGCACGCGGCGTAGACACAATCCGTATGATGGTCAAGCAACAACAGGGGCGCGACATCAGCGAACAGGAAGCACAACTCATGTACGACGAGAAGACACGCCAGTTCCACCAGATGGCCAAACCGAAGATCATGCCCGGCGTACTTGAACTCATGCAGCAAATCAAAGAGAGTGGAATGCAAGTGGGAGTCGTCACTGGCAGTGGTCAGCGGCCCCTTATCCAGCGTTTGCTCAACGACTTTGCCGAATATCTTGACGAGGCTCACATTACGACGGCCTACGACGTGAAGCGTGGCAAGCCCAATCCCGATCCTTATCTTGCAGGACTGAAAAAAGCCGGCAACCTACAGCCTTGGGAAGCCTTGGTCGTGGAGAACGCTCCGTTAGGAGTACATGCCGGCGTGGCTGCCCAGATATTCACTGTTGCCGTAAATACCGGTCCCCTGCCCAACGAGACACTGGCACGCGAAGGAGCCAACCTGATTTTTCCCACCATGCAGGCTTTCAGCGAACAGTGGCAACAGCTGTCTAAACTTATTCAGCTTGGCTGTCGTTCTTAGGCTGTTCGTCAGAGACATCGAACAAATGTCCCTGAGCAATGCGCAAACCTTGCTGGCGGTCAATAAACATATCAAGGGGAACAAACTCGTCCTCACTTCCGGGACGACTAATTGCTACGCCAAACTTCAGGCAATTATTCTCAACGCTATGGAAAATAATGTTCTCCAAATAGCTGTTTTTCCTGAAGTCATCATCTATGTAAGCGGAAAAAGACTCTTTCGTGAATTTCTTCTTCCAGAAAATGGTACTGTCGCTGCGTGAGACAATCACTGACACGTAATTATCCACATATTCCTGACCCGTCTCATCTTTCAATACGGAAAGGGAGTCGGCAGCCACACGACTGGTCACTACTGTGTAAACACTACCCTGCCACTCCACATCAGTACGTCTCAAATCAGCAGGCAAACGGATGGCTCCTTTCGGCTGTTCCTTAACATACTTAGCGACGATAATATCTTCGCTCTTCTTTTTCTCTTTGCAAGAAATGGTTCCCATGCCCATCAAGGCGGCAACCAAACATAGGGTTAAAATATTCTTCATAACTTTCGGATGGCAAAAGTACGAAAAAATGCAATAATTGCCAAATAAAAAGGACATAAAAAAGGTGCCTGCATATTGAATAGCAGGCACCCTATCCTTCATACGTCTTGTTTACAATAAAAAATTCATCCCATTAAGAGAATTTGGCACGCTTGCCTTTTTAAAAACACTATGTTAACCTAAATCACTATGAAAAATATCTTGATGTATGCGGATCACACTACTTTACTTCATCATGTTTCCGCTGATTCATATCGCCCTCAGGTTCAGGTCTCTGTGTGCGATCAGGCCTCATCTTCTGACGATCAGCCTCATAGGCCTTAAATTGTTCGTCTGTCATAATGTTCTTCAGTTCGGCATTGTACTCGTCCATCATCTTGTGCATCTTCTCTCTCTGTCCGCCTCTTGGGCCGTCAAAACGATGTTTTTCTCTTCCCATGCCCTCACGTTTTTGATGTCCTTGCAGGCTGTCCTTGGGCTGAAAACCCTTTCTGTCGACGGGACGCATGCCGCGAGAGAAATGTCCCTTTCCGCCTCTGTGGGGAACAGCAACCATGTCTGCATATTTGTTGTTAAGCTCCTGTAGTTTAGCAGTCTGCTGCTCATCAAGTCCATAACGCTTCGCCATGCTCTCTGTACGGTGCTGCACCATTTCCGACTTGGTGGGTTGTTTTCTCTCAGGTTTGTTCTCATCCTGTGCCATTACTCCTGTAGTTGCCAAGAAGGCTACTGCCATGGCCAATACTATCTTCTTCATATTAGTTACTTTTTGTTGTTAAACTTATGTTATTTGGAGTTGCAACTAATAATCTGACGCAAATACAATGAAATAGTTTAATATGGACGCAAAAAAAACTATTTTTCTACACTGACCACATGAACGCAATGACCCACTACGCGGAACCTGACATCAAGGCCTGCATAGGGCATACCGTAGACACGATGCTCATCATGATGATATTGGGGGCGAGGGTCAAGAGAAAGGACTTCACGCAATCCCACCAATTCGTCATCAGAAAAAAATGCAGCCAAAGATGCAGGAATCTCAACCTCCATTCTGTTCCATTCTTTCTGATCCACGAAGCCGCAATATGCCTCTGGATGACAATCGGCATAGCGGACATAGGGTTTCACATCGAAAATGGGGGTTCCGTCCATCAAGTCAGCTCCCAACACATGAATGACAGGCCCTAAATGGGGATGTATCTCCACCTTGTTTAATAATGCACACGTAAGGCCCAATCGATTGGGACGGAATGGCGAACGCGAGGCGAACACCCCTACCCGTTCATTCCCCCCAAGGCGCGGAGGCCTGACGGTTAAGTTTTCCCCACTTGTATTGGAATCATCTATCTGATAGCTACGGTTACCGGAAAACTCCCAGATTAACCATAAATGACTGAACTCTTCAAGTCCGCGAACAGCTTCCACACGACGATAGGCAGGTTCAAAGACGACCCGACCAGACAACGACTTGGCAAGTCCGCCTTGACGCGGAACACCAAACTTTGAAGTCAGCGGCGAGTGGAAATAGGCGATGGGTTCAATCTGCATGAGAGACGGGAAAATAGTCAGAGCATAAAGCGGCCGGATCGGTCAAAGACGATACGGTCTACAAACAACAATGAAAGGACTGCCGTCAAAAAACAACCCGCCAAAACGACGAACGACAACAAACAAGATTCCAATACAGCTATAAAAGGTGTACATCCCATGAGCAGCAATGTGCAGAAAAATACGGGAGGAGCAATGAAGACAGGCGAAGTGAAACGCTGCAATATCGACATGACAGAAGCACGCAAACACCGCTGGACACTCGGTGTGATGGCCTCAACATGGGTTGCTCCGTTTGAAAGCAGATACATATAGTGTTCGTTCGTATGTTTCAGACTGCCTATATATGTCTTCATCGCCATTCCTGTGGAGTTAATCATCTGACCGGCGGCAATGCCGCATACAGCAACGATTGTGAGAATGGGCGAAGCGCTTACCAATAATGTCATGCTTCCCACGATGACCACCATTCCCAATATCTGTGCCACAAAAAGAGGCAGAAAGAATCGTCCGAACGGAAGACGGGATTTAAGCAACGAAAGATAAGTTGTCACCAATGTGACGACAACTTCCCCCAACAAAGCGATCCACCATCTGTCGAGTTTCAGAATGCCCCAGGCATAGAATCCGACCAAAGCCATGCTGCCAAGATAGTAGACCAACACACGCACGATGCGGTTCAAAAGCCGACGATCCACCACATAAAATGATGCCAGCATCAACCCAAATAAAATGATGATTAATACTATACCTAAATAAGATACACCTTCCATCTTCACAAAATTCTAATTATACCTCAATGACCAAGTTTGCATTATCCACAATAGAAGGACAAGTAGAAGTCACAATGACCAGTCGGCCTTTCTGAGCCTGCTGCACCAGATAATACGCAGACTCTTCCTGTGGATTGTCAACCAGAAGAATCGGTTTGTCGAGCAATACCGCAACCGCCAACAACTGGGAACGCTGATCGGACGCATCAGCCCCGATCTTTCGCACCTCTTCACCCAAAATGCCGTTCGAGATGGGTTGCTCACGATTGGCCTGAAGATTGAACACATCCTGAATCGACGGTGGCTCGTAGGTTGTCACTTCCCCCATCACGGACAGTCTGGCAGGCGCATAGGCCATCATACTTCTGAAAGCCAGCGCAGAGTGTTCCGTCAAAGGCTCGCCGTCGAGACTGACATAGCCATGCTGAACGATTTCAAATCCCATCAAAGCATAGAGCCAACGCCGACGTTGATCAGGGGTTCCACCCGACAGACAAGTCAGTTCACCCGACTTGGCTATCATCGAGAGTGTCTGACGTTCGTCTTTCAAGAGCACCTCATTCAGTTCTAATATCATAGTGCCATTCCTTTTTGCGTCGCAAAGATAATCAAAATAATTCAAAATCATATCAATTATTCAACTTTTATTGTGTAACTTTGCAGCATGTACACAACTGAACATTATCGACTGCCTGCCGAATGGGAGCCACAGAGCGGTGTGCAGCTCACTTGGCCGCACGGCAATACCGACTGGGCACCCATGCTCAAGGAAATAGAGAAGACCTACAGGGAGATGGCACGTGAGATAGAGAAGCGCGAGCCGCTTCTCATTGTCGGACCGCCCTCCAACGATACATGGGCACGTGACCATGGCTTCATCACACTGGTAAGCGATGGGGAAAACAGCCGCTCACCTCTCCTTCTCGATTTCCGCTTCAACGGATGGGGTGAGAAATTTTCCTTTGAGCTTGACAATGCCCTCAACCGTCGTCTCTATGACGAGGGGCGTTTCCATGGCGAATATGTCGACCATCTGCGCTTCGTACTCGAAGGTGGAAGCATAGAAAGTGACGGTAAGGGTACCGTTTTCACCACCTCATGCTGCCTGCTGGCTCCACACCGCAACCAGCCATTGACGAAAGACGAAATCGAACAGTGTCTCAAAGACTATCTGCATGCTGAAAGAATAGTATGGATAGACCATGGACAACTGACTGGCGACGACACCGACGGACATATTGACACGCTGGTGCGCATCTGTCCCGACGACACACTGCTTTATGTGGGATGCGAAGACCCACAAGACGAGCAATATGAAGAGTTGCACCTGATGGAAGAACAGCTCAGGACTTTCCGCACAATGGAAGGAAAGCCCTACCGACTGCTAAAGCTGCCCATGCCCCACCCCATCTATGACTATTACGAGTACCGTGGCCGACGAAAGCGCGAACGCCTGCCTGCCACCTACGCCAATTTCCTCGTCATCAACGGGGCAGTGCTCTGTCCCACCTATCACCAACCCGACCTCGATGCCGAGGCACTACAGATCATCGGACAGGCTTTTCCCGACCGGGAAATCATAGGCATCGACTGCCGCAGCATCATCAAACAGCACGGCTCCTTGCACTGCTGCACGATGCAGTTTCCTGCAGGAGTCTATATTGGGTCTGAACAGACTCTCTAAACACAGAAGATTAACAATTCGAGGGGTGTTTAGCCCCCATCCCTCTAACTTAGGGACAAAAAGAAATGAAAGAACTCAAAATCGGTTTCCTACAACAACACAACACGGCTGACACCGTCAATAATATTGAGCGGCTCTGCGACGGTATTCGCGACCTTGCTCGTCGGGGTGCAGAGCTGATTGTGTTGCAAGAACTACACAACTCACTCTACTTCTGTCAGGTAGAGAATGTCGACAACTTCAATCTGGCTGAACCAATCCCCGGCCCTTCCACCGACATCTACGGCCAATTGGCCAAGGAACTGGGTGTAGTGCTGGTGACTTCACTCTTCGAACGCCGCACTGCCGGATTGTACCATAACACGGCTGTCGTCTTCGAGAAGGACGGTTCGATAGCCGGCCGCTATCGTAAGATGCATATTCCCGACGACCCAGCCTACTACGAGAAATTCTATTTCACACCGGGCGATCTGGGCTTCAAGCCCATTGATACCAGCGTAGGACGTCTCGGCGTGCTCGTATGCTGGGATCAGTGGTATCCCGAAGCTGCCCGTCTGATGGCACTTCAAGGGGCGGAGATTCTCATCTATCCCACTGCCATCGGCTATGAGAGCAGTGATACACCCGAAGAGCAGCAACGTCAGCGCATGGCCTGGCAGACAGTGATGCGCGGCCATGCTGTGGCTAACGGTCTGCCCGTAGTTGCTGTCAATCGCGTTGGTCATGAGCCTGACCCCAGCCAACAAACCAACGGCATACAATTCTGGGGTACTTCGTTCGTCTGTGGCCCACAGGGTGAACTTCACTATGAGGCTTCCACCGATGAAGAAGAGAGCATCATTGTCAGCATCGATCTGCAACGGGCCGAGCAGGTGCGCCGTTGGTGGCCTTTCCTGCGTGACCGCCGCATCGAGAACTATGGTGACATCACCCGTCGTTTCATTGACTAAACAATAATCAACACACACATGGCAAATAATTTAAGATTTCAGGTTGTAGAGGAGGCCTTCAAAAAGAGGGCACTCGATGTCAAGGCCCCAAGCGAGCGGCCTTCAGAGTATTTCGGAAAGTACGTGTTCGACCGCAAGAAAATGTACAAATATCTGTCGAAGGACATTTACGACAAGCTGATTGACGTGATTGACAATGGGGCACGGTTAGACCGTTCGATAGCCGATGCCGTAGCCGCCGGCATGAAGCAATGGGCACAAGAGATGGGAGTCACCCACTACACCCACTGGTTCCAGCCCCTTACCGAGGGTACAGCCGAAAAACACGATGCCTTCGTGGAGCACGACAGCAAAGGTGGCATGATGGAGAAATTCAGCGGCAAGTTGCTCGTCCAACAGGAGCCTGATGCTTCCTCATTCCCCAACGGCGGCATACGCAACACGTTTGAAGCCCGTGGCTACTCTGCCTGGGATCCCACATCGCCCGTGTTCATTATCGACGACACCCTCTGTATTCCCACCATCTTTATTGCCTATACAGGCGAAGCACTCGACTACAAAGCCCCGTTGCTTCGTGCCCTCCATGCCGTTGACAAGGCCGCTACCGATGTTTGCCAGTACTTCTACAACGATGTGAAGAAAGTACAGGTGAACCTTGGCTGGGAACAGGAATACTTCCTCGTAGACGAAGGGCTCTACTCCGCACGACCCGACCTGATGCTGACGGGCCGCACACTGATGGGACACGAGAGTGCGAAGAACCAGCAGATGGACGACCACTACTTCGGCACCATCCCCGATCGTGTGCAGGCTTTCATGAAGGATCTGGAGATTCAAGCTCTGGAACTTAGCATTCCTTGCAAGACACGTCATAACGAGGTGGCCCCCAACCAGTTTGAGCTGGCTCCCATCTTCGAGGAATGCAACTTGGCCGTAGACCATAATATGCTTTTGATGTCACTGATGAAGAAGGTGGCACGCAAACACGGTTTCCGCGTGCTGCTCCACGAAAAGCCTTTCGACGGCATCAACGGCTCAGGCAAGCACAACAACTGGAGCCTCAGTGCCGACAACGGCGTGTTGCTACATGCACCGGGAAAGACACCGGAAGAGAACCTGCGCTTTGTGACTTTCATCGTGGAGACCCTTATGGCCGTCTACAAGCACAACGGACTACTAAAAGCCAGCATCATGAGTGCCACCAATGCCCATCGATTAGGTGGCAACGAGGCACCTCCAAGCATTATCTCGTCTTTCCTCGGAAAGTACGTATCGGAAATGCTCGACACCATCGAACAGACTTCTAACTTCAATCCCAAGGCTTCCGATCTCTCACGTGAGATTGACATCCCACAGATTCCCGACCTGATTGTCGACAATACCGACCGTAACCGCACGTCGCCCTTCGCCTTCACAGGCAACCGCTTTGAGTTCCGTGCGCCGGGTTCGAGTGTCAACTGCGCCTCGTCCATGATTGCACTTAATGCTGCCATGGCCGAAGCCCTGCATTCATTCAAGGAGCGTGTCGACGCAAAGATTGCTGAATATGCTTTGCTGCCTGAATACACAACAGGAACAGGCCATACCGCAAAATTCCACGCCATTATCGACGTGTTGCGAGAGGACATCAAGACGTGCAAGCCCGTTCGTTTCGACGGCAACGGCTATTCCGACGAATGGGTGAAAGAGGCAGAAAAGCGCGGTTTGGACGTTGAGAAATCGTGTCCTGTCATCTTCGAGCACTATTTGGATGATGCTTCAGTCAAGATGTTTGAACAGACGAAGGTCATGACACAGAAGGAACTGGAAGCCCGCAATGAGGTGAAATGGGAAATGTACGTGAAGACCGTGCAGATAGAGGCCCGTGTGTTAGGCGATCTGGCCATGAACCATATTATCCCTGTTTCGACCCACTATCAGAGTCAGCTTATCAAGAATGTGCAGGGAATGAAGAGTGTGTTCGACACGAAGAAAGCAGAACGACTGAGTGCCCGAAACATGAAACTCATCGAGGAGATTGCGGAGCGCACCGAGCGCATAGAGCAATTGGTGGAGGAACTGACAGATGCCCGTCGTGTGGCTAACCGCATTGAGTCTATACACAAGCGTTCCATCGCCTACCACGATACCGTATGTCCCAAGATGGAGGCCATTCGCGACGAAGCTGACCACTTGGAAATGATTGTCGAAGACGGACTGTGGACACTTCCCAAGTACCGCGAACTGCTCTTCATCCGATAGGCATCCTATTTGCAACGGCATTCCAGCACACGCTGGTCTTCGATATAGCCTTCGAGGAAGTCGCCCACAGCGACAGGGCCAACACCGACGGGCGTACCTGTAAACAGCAGGTCGCCCGTTTTCAATGTAAAGAAACGGGAAATATAGCTGATCAGTTCGTCAACCTTGAACAGCATGTCGCCGGCAAAGCCCTGCTGCACGGTCTCCCCATTCTTGTCAAGGCGGAAACGAAGAGACTGCACACTACTGAACGATGTGCCACACGAAGCATCTGAGCCTTGTTGCTGTTGCAGGGGCAACCATTCGCCAATAATGGCACTGCCGTCGAAACCCTTGCAGATAGTCCAAGGCAAACCCTCGCGCCGCGCCTGCTGTTGCAGGTCACGTGCCGTAAAATCAAGTCCGACAGTGACGGCATCGTAGTAGCGGTGGGCAAAACGTTCGGGAATAGCCTTTCCCAAACGGCAGATTCTGACCACCAGCTCACCTTCATAGTCGATGCGTCCCATATCGTCAGGAACGAAAAAGGGTTTACGGTCCTTCAACAATGCCGAATCGGCCTTGGTGAAAATAATAGGTTCTTTGGGACGGTAGGCATGGCCGTCAAGTTCCTCCGTATGCATGAGATAGTTCATGCCTACTGCAAATATCTTCATGATGTATTCGTATTTTTATTGAATGCAAAAGTAAAGAAAAAAATACAATTTTCAGAACAAAGAGAAAAGAAAAACTGGAAGAACCCATGAGATTCTTCCAGTTTACGTTATAGTAATACCTTAATCAAGTCTTACTCAGCAACGAGCGTGAAGCGACGGAAGTCGACAATCTTCAGCTCCTTGTCCTGCTGGGTGAGCCACTGGGAAACAGTAGTCTTGTCGCCGTCACCGAACTGGAACTCCTGGTCAACGAGACAGTTCTCTTTCAGGAACTTCTGAACACGACCCTTGGCAATGTTCTCAATCATGTTCATGTTCAGCGTGGCAGCCTTCTCGGCAGCAGCACTCTCCTTCAGCTTGCGAGCCTCGTCGGCCTGCTCCTGAGTGAGCCATCCCTTAGCCATGTTCGACTCGATGTGGTCTTCGCTGTCGACGAGGTTGGGATTGATGCCAGCCTTCTTCAGCACAACTTCCACATACTTCTCAACCTGCTCCAGCTTGGTCTTCTCAACAGCAGTCTTATACTCCTCGTCGAGAATTTCCTGCTTCACGTGCTCGGCATCCAAAGCCACGGGCTTCATGGCAGCTACCTGCATAGCAACCTTGTGGCCGGCATCAGCATTGGTCTTGTTGGTCTGAACCATAGTGCAGAGGGTGTGCTTGCCCATGTGGTCATAAACCTCAATGTTGTCACCCTCAAGAATCTGGTAACCATCGAGCTCCATCTTCTCACCCGTGATACCCGAACGCTGGGTAACAGCATCCTGAGCCTTTACACCGTTGATGTCCAGTTCCTTCACCTCGTCGAGGGTCTGGCACTTCTTGGCAACAGCAGCATCCAGAATGCTCTTTGTCAGAGCAATGAAGTCAGCACCGTTGGCCACGAAGTCAGTCTCACACTTCAAGGCGAGGATAGCACCGAAGCCATTCTCCACCTTTACCAGAACGCAACCGTTAGAGGTCTCACGATCGCTACGCTTGGCAGCAATAGCCAGGCCACGCTCACGGAGCAGCTCCTTTGCATGATCGAAATCGCCCTCAGCCTCAGTAAGAGCCTTCTTCACGTCAGCCAAACCTGCACCCGTCATGGCGCGCAGCTTTTTAATATCGTCAATTGAAATTGCCATTGTTGTATTTGCTTTTAAGCCCCCTAAGTTAGGGGGATGAGGGTCTGAGCGCGAGCCCCCTAAGTTAGGGGGTTGGGGGTCTGAACGCCCCTCGTGTCTTTCCCATTAATTGTTAATCATCTGTGTTAAGAGAGTCTGTTCAGACCCCTAAATCCCCTTACTAAGGGGACTTTGGCTTGTTCAGACCCCCACCCCCCTAACTTAGGGGGCAAAAGAATTACTCTGCGGCGGGAGCTTCTTCCTCAGCAGCGGGAGCCTCAGCATCCTTACGGGCACGGCGTGTACGCTTGGGAGCCACTTCCTCAACTTCAGCCTCGGCCTGAGCCTCAGCAGCCTTCTCGTCGGCCTTCTCAGCCTTGCGCTCCTCGAGACCCTCGGTGATGGCAGCACAGCAAGCATTCAGGATCACCTCAACGCTGTCCTTGGCATCATCGTTAGCGGGAATCACGAAGTCAATATTCTTAGGATCGCTGTTGGTATCGACGATACCGAACACGGGGATACCCAGACGGTTAGCCTCACGAACAGCAATGTTTTCCTTCATCACGTCAACCACGAACAGGGCACTGGGCAGGCGAGTCAGGTCGGCGATAGAACCGAGGTTCTTTTCCAACTTGGCACGCTGACGGGTAATCTGCAGAAGCTCGCGCTTCGACAGGTTGCCGAACGTACCGTCGGTCATCAGCTTGTCGATGTTGGCCATCTTCTTCACAGCCTTGCGGATGGTGGGGAAGTTGGTGAGCATACCGCCCGGCCAACGCTCGATAACGTAAGGCATGTTGATGCTGGTTGCCTTCTCGGCAATCACTTCCTTAGTCTGTTTTTTAGTACCTACAAAGAGGATTTTCTTACCCTGACGGGCAATGGCTTTCAGTGCCTCGGCAGCATCGTCAATCTTGACGACGGTCTTGTGGAGGTCAATGATGTGAATACCGTTACGCTCGGTATAGATGTAGGGAGCCATGGCGGGGTTCCACTTACGCTTCAGGTGGCCAAAGTGGCAACCGGCCTGGAGCAGCATATCAAAATTTGTTCTTGCCATTTGTTCTTAAATGCTTTAATTTGTTTACTTTCTTTTTAATTCTTTTGGCTTAGAACCAACCGAATGGTAGTTGAGCGTTTAGAGAGACTCTTCTCTTCCAGACTTCAAATCCATCCTGGTTTAGATGCTAAACACGTTCAGTATTTTAACGCTTACTGAACTGGAAGCGACGACGTGCCTTCGGCTGACCGGGCTTCTTACGCTCAACCTCACGGCTGTCGCGAGTGAGGAATCCCTGAGACTTCAAAGCCTTCTTGTCCTCAGCATTCAGCTTTACCAATGCGCGGGCAATGGCCATGCGCAGAGCCTGGCTCTGACCCGTGAAGCCACCACCGTCAAGGTTAGCCTTGATGTCGTACTTCTCGGCGCACTCCAGCAGGTTCAGCGGCTGCTTCACCACATACTGAAGAATAGCTGAGGGGAAATATTCGGTTAAGTCTTTCTTGTTGATCGTAATCTTGCCAGTACCTTCCGACAGATAAACGCGAGCCACTGAGCTCTTGCGACGACCTATTGCGTTAATAACTTCCATTTTCTTCTATTTATTTATACTGGTTAATATCAATAGCCTTCGGCTTCTGTGCCTCATGCTTGTGCTCTGTTCCCTCATAAATATAGAGGTTGTTCAGCAGGCTGCGTCCGAGAGGACCTTTGGGCAGCATGCCTTTCACGGCATGGCGGAGCATCTTGTCAATGCCATTGGGCTTCTTGCGAAGCTCGGCAGGCGTATTGAAACGCTGACCACCGGGATAGCCAGTATAACGGGTGTAGACCTTGTCGGTCTCCTTCTTGCCGGTGAACACCACCTTGGCTGCATTAATAATGATAACGTTGTCGCCGCAATCAACGTGCGGGGTGAAGCTGGGCTTGTACTTACCGCGAATCAGCTTGGCGACCTTCGAAGCGAGACGACCCACCACCTGATCGGTAGCATCGATAACGACCCACTCCTTTTTGGCAGTCTCTTTGTTAATCGAGACGGTCTTGTAACTTAAAGTGTTCATTTTTAAAATTAATTTTACTAAAAAACAGTTTTTTAAATAATTGTTCTGACAGCACTCTTTGCTGCCCTCTCATGTTTTGATTGACGATTCACGAACCACGTTGTCCGGCCAAAGACACACGCTATTCACACGACAATCGCGGGGATTCTAAGACCCTCCCCTCATAATCGGACTGCAAAGGTACAACTATTAATTAACATTAATGGCCTTAGGAACGTCCCAAGGCCACATATTTATGATTATTTAACATCAATTTCGGTTGCCGCTTCTACATCTTCCTGTTTCAGGTAGTCGCGAAACAGCTGAATGGCATGGTTGGTGGCAATGGCCAAGTTAATGTCACGCCCGTGGTCTTCCTCCACCTTGAAAGTGACCACACGGTTCTCGTTGCCGCAAGCCAGCCAGATGGTGCCCACAGGAATCTCCTTGGTACCGCCGCCAGGACCTGCCACTCCCGTGGCTGCGATGGCATAGTCAGTGTGGAGGGCCTTGCAGGCACCTTTCACCATCTCGACAGCCACTTCCTCACAGACGGCCGTTTTCTCTTCCAACAGGTCGTGAGACACACCTAAAAGATTCTCCTTCACTTCGTTGACATAACAGATAATGCCACCTTTGAAATATTTCGACGCACCCGGCACTGCAATAATAGCCTCGGCGATGCGTCCACCTGTACAGCTCTCAGCCGTCGACAGTGTCTTTTCTTTTTCCCAAAGCAGTTCGCTAATCTCCCTGCTGATAATCCTACTTTCGAAATCCATTGTGATTATTTACGGTTTACGAATTTACTATTTATGGTTTATTTAAAGGTCACTTTGCTAAAGGCCGGCGCATCAATGGGACAGAAAACCTTATCCAAATACTTGTAATAGCCCACAATGCCAATCATGGCGGCATTGTCAGTGGTATAACTGAATTTGGGGATGTAGATTTTCCACCCGTAGCGGCGGGCATGGTCATGGAAAGCGTTGCGAAGGCCATTATTTGCACTCACACCCCCAGCCACAGCCACATGCTTGATCCCCGTCTGCTTCACTGCCAGACGCAACTTCTTCATCAGAATGTCGACAATCGTCCACTCTAACGAGGCGGCCAAGTCTTCCTTGTGATGCTCCACAAAGTCAGGATCTTCCTCTATCCATTTGCGCAGATTGTAGAGGAACGAGGTTTTCAAGCCCGAAAAGCTATAGTCAAGTCCTGGGATATGCGGCTCTGCAAACTGGTAGGCCTTCGGATTGCCCTGACGGGCCAGACGGTCTATGATGGGACCGCCAGGATAGCCAAGCCCCATCACCTTCGAGCACTTGTCGATAGCCTCGCCGGCAGCATCGTCTATCGTCTGTCCCAACACTTCCATATCATTGTACGCGCGTACCAATACTATTTGTGAGTTGCCACCAGAGACCAGCAGACAAAGGAATGGGAAAGGAGGGCAATCATTCACCCCACCCTCTTCCGTAGAGGGTTCTTTGATGAAGTGTGCCATGACGTGTCCCTGCAAATGATTCACATCGATCATGGGGATGCCCAGCGAACGGGCAAAGCCTTTTGCAAAGTTCACGCCCACAAGAAGCGATCCCATCAGGCCCGGGCCACGTGTGAAAGCGATGGCAGACAGCTGCTCCTTCGTGATGCCGGCCCGCTTGACGGCCTCACTCACCACGGGGACGACATTCTGTTGGTGGGCTCTGGAGGCCAGTTCGGGCACCACGCCACCGTATGCCTCATGCACCGCCTGCGAAGCCGTCACGTTCGACAGCAGCACACCATCTTTCAGCACCGCAGCCGAAGTGTCGTCACAGCTCGACTCTATACCTAATATATATATATTGTTATCCATTCTTGTCCGAATTTGCATGCAAAGGTACGATTAACTAAGTAAAAAGCCAAATAAAAAGAATGAAAAAACTATTTTCAAATATTATTCTTGATGCCCTTCATCGTTGCATCGTTCAGAGTGTAGTCTTAAACAGTTTTACTTTCAATTATTACAAGTTCCCTTGGAATCTTTATAATCTTTAGTCTCTCATACCATATTTTCGAAGAACCAGCGAAATGCTTTTGTGTATGACCGCTGATAATGTAATAATTGGCACTGTACTGATCCATCATATTGAGGAAAATACTCTTTATACGTGAACACTTCTCGTTGATAGAGTTGTTCAATGGATTCACCAGCATGTCCACACTTTCCGTAATAGTCTGCTTGTCCATCAGTTTTGCTGTGGCCATATAATATCCAAGAAGTTCATCTCGATATTCACTGAGATTCTTGAACTCGATGCCCTCGGGATGATTCAGGAACAACAGATAGACAGCCTTATGAACAGGAGTCATCTCCACCTCCTTGTGGTCGTAATCTACAAGGATTATCTTATAGTCTTTAGTGATAAGCAATCGGCTTAAACGGCTCTTTGCTGCTTCTATGCGCAACTTCTCCAAGACAGAAACGCCAATGGAACGCAACAGCAAATCGTTGCGTCCAGCTGCTACCAGTTCCCTAACCAATAGGGAAAGTTCTACAGCAATTTCTTCTGGTGTTCTATCCGTCATCAGCATTATTCATCAGTTTCTTGAATGATACTCTTCAACCACTGGATAAACCTCTCAAATGCAGTGGGGCTACGTTTGGGTTCCTCTACCACAACAGACGGCTCAGGGTCATTAGCCGGCTGGACAACGAAGTCCGGCTCAGGAGCAGGCTCAGGAACAGGCTTGGTTATTGGTCTGTAAAGCAGTGGAATCAGACTCTCATAATAGGCATCATCCTTTACTTCATCCTCATTACTGCCAACCTCTTCCATACCTGTTGCCAAGATGGTAACCTTCGCATCTTCGCCAATGGAATTATCGGTTGAGATACCCCAGATCACTTCAATCTTCGGGTCAAGCTTATCGAAGAACTCGTCTATCTCCTGCATCTCTGGCACCATGATGGGTGCTTCATCACTGGAATAGATGTTGAAAAGTATGCGCTTGGCTTTCGTGATGTCACTACCATACAGCAACGGCGAATTCAGAGCATTTTGGATTGCTCTCTCCACACGACCTTCTCCGCTCGCCCTTCCCATCGCCATGATAGCACCACCTCCATCACGCATAGTCGTTTCCACATCGCGGAAATCCAAGTCTATACCACCATTGCTGTTAACGGTTATCAGCTCCGAAATGCCGATCACCGCTTCCTTCAGTATATTGTCAGCTCTGGCAAACGAATCTTTCACAGAGATGGGCGTGTCTGCATAGACATCACATAGTCGCTCGTTGTTGATAATCAGGAGCGCATCGACGTTCTTTCGCATCTCGTCAACCCCCTTCAACGCACGGATAATCTTCTGGCTCTTCTCAAAATAGAAAGGAATAGTAACGATGCCAATAGTCAGCATACCCATTCTCTTTGCCACGCCGGCCACGACAGGAGCTGAGCCAGTACCTGTACCGCCACCCATACTTGCCGTAATGAAAACCATCTTGGTACCGTCGCTCAGCAGCTTCTCTATATCAGCAATATTCTTTTCAGCCTCCGAACGCCCAACTTCAGGTTTTCCTCCAGCTCCCAGTCCCTCGCCTAATAATATCTTGACAGGAACTGGCGATGGCGCCAACGATTTGCTATCTGTATTGCATACGGCGAACGTCACTCCTGGAATATGCTCGTTATTCATGTTACGAACAGCGTTACAACCACCTCCGCCAACGCCAATCACCTTGATGATGCCCTGCATCTTATCCTCTACAGGCCCAAAATCCACTAATCCAAAATCCACTAATGTATCATCACCCATATTTTCGCTTTCTTTATTATTTTCTGCAAAGTTAAGCAATTGTTATATCATTTGCAAATTATTGCAAGGCTTGCAGAGTGGAAACCTACAACAGTCCCACCTTATTATATTTAATATTGTCGATGTCAGAGAACACCTTCCCCTCCGCATTGCTCACCACAATCTGATTACATATCAGCATCAACACCAGGCATACAACAGCAAAAACGCCAATGGCCCACGCACCTATTTTGAATACCTTCTTCATCATCGATGATAATCATTCTGCCACATCTAATAATAACACCCAATGGCCGGCACTGGTGTTCCCTTCGCGAATCAAAACGCCCTTCTTCTGCAAGTTTGCGAGCTCACGCTCTAAGGTTCGTTTAGCTACCGCCAAACTACCGCCAGGACTACCGCCACTATCGACACTATTACCGCCACTTACAACATCATAGCCACGTTGGAACGACACCAGCGTACCGCCACAATGCGAAGTTACCGTTGGTATAGGTAAGCCAGCTTTCATGAAGCCTTCGCGAATCTTCTTGTAGCCGCGACCCCATGTGTCGATGAAACCCGCCTTGAACATCGTGTCAGCGATATTCCTGTTGCGAGGCCAGGAAGAGTGCTTGCTGTAAAGCAGTGCCTGCGAAGCCGTCACGTTCGACAGCAGCACACCATCTTTCAGCACCGCAGCCG